>DAIOGT010000157.1:0-11449 GCA_036745095.1 Pyrinomonadaceae bacterium | reverse complement strand
CGCTCCTCGTGCTGATTCACGGTGGACCACAGAGCGCGTGGAACGACAACTGGGGTTATCGCTGGAACCCGCAAGTGTTTGCCAACGCGGGCTACGTAGTATTCGCACCTAACCCACGTGGCTCAACCGGCTACGGCCAGCAGTTTGTTAATGAGATCAGCGGCGACTGGGCTGGGAAGGTGTATGTCGATCTCATGAACGGTGTCGCCGACGTGCTGCGTCGCAGTTCGTTCATCGATCGCAACCGCGTCGGAGCGGCGGGCGCGAGTTACGGCGGTTACATGGTGAACTGGATCCTCGGCCACAACAACGATCCGCGTTTCCGTTTCAAAGTGCTCGTGTCGCACGACGGCGTTTACAACCTCGAAAGCATGTACGGTACGACGGAAGAGCTGTGGTTTCCGGAGTGGGAGTTTAAGGGACCGGCATGGTCCAACCCTGCGATGTACGCACGCTGGTCGCCGCATAAGTTCGTCAACAACTTCAACACGCCGATTCTGATCATTCACGGTGAGCTTGACTACCGCGTGCCGATTAGCGAGGGCATGCAATTGTTCACAGCCGTGCAGCGAAAAGGTATCGACTCGAAAATGCTGGTCTTCCCGGACGAAGGCCACTGGGTCCTGAAGCCACAAAATTCCCAGCTCTGGTATCACACCGTGCTGGACTGGCTGGATAAATATTTACAACCAGTTTCAGCTACGGATTAAGGCGGATTGGGACTCGGATTTTACTCCGGTCGTTCGGGGGGAGGGGCGACGGCGACGAAGTCTTCGACGAAGCGGCGACCGTAGTTGTCGAGTAGCTCGTTGACTCTTTCCAGGCGTGAGGAGCGGACGATCAGGCCCGCGTGGTGGCGCTTCTTCACGCGATAGACGATTTCGTCATCGACGTACTTCGAGGTATCAGGGTTCTCTTGTTTCGCTAGTGAGAGGATAATTCCCGCATACTCTTTTCGCAGCGGCCTGATCGTCGACTGCGCTTTTCCGTCGGCAATCTCCAGCCTGGCCCACTCGTGCCACAGATTCACTCCCGAAGCTGCTTCCAGCACGTCTGAGATGTACGCGCCGCCCACGCGCGCTGCGATCTCCAGAAAGTAAAACTTTCCATCAGCATCGCTCTTGATAAATTCAGCGTGCGTCGCGCCACGCTCCAACCCAAGCGCGCGAACCAGTTTCTTGTTAATTGTCAGCAACTCTTTTTCATCAGCCGAGCCACGCGCCAGGGTGCGCGAGACGTAGGCGCCACCCAGATGGGCCACCTGCATCGGTGGACGCCCGTACTGATTGGTTCCCGCAAACATCACCTTGTTGTCGTTCACGACCGAATCAACGTGAAACACTTCACCCGGAATAAAACGCGCCAGCACGTAATAAGACGCACGCTCGCGCAGGTTCTCACGCTCATTCATCTCATGCATCGCGCGGCGAACTTCTTCCGGGTCGCTGACCTTCCGAATCCCGATAGCAGACACGTCGGAGCGCGGCTTGATCACCCACGGTCCAGGCACTCTCTGCATGAACTCGTCGACTTCTTCGAGGTTCACCAGCGGCACAAAATCCGGAAGGTTGATACCCGCGCGTTGGCTATGGACCGCCATCGACAACTTGTCGCGAAACACCTTCGCCCGCGAGCTGCTCAAACCCGGCAGGCACAAATGCTCGCGCATCAAGGCCGCCGTCACCACGTCAAACTCCTCGAGGGCAATCACTCGATCGATTTTCATCTTGCGGGCCAGAAATGCCAGCAAGTCGATGAACAAAGGTGGTCCAGCATCGTTGGGAACGGCAATCAGATCGTCGAGGCTCTCGCGCGGCCAGTCTTCCCTCAGCACCTTTTCCTTGGTGACTAAAATGACGCGACAGCCGTGAGCTTTGCATTCGCGAATAAAATCGACGCCTTTGAAATATGTTGCCAGGCAGATTATGTTGAGGGGACGCTTCTCGGTTTCAGGCATTTGGGTTTTCACTTTTCAGAGCTTTGATTATGCTGTTATCCTGTCAATCCTGCAAAAATCCCGAATCCGTAGGACATCTGTAAAGCAGACATGATAATAAAAGGCCCGTACCCCGATATCTCCGTACCCGAAACTCCGCTGACTCCTTTCGTGATGCATCGTGCGAAAGACCTCGGCGACAAGCCCGCCCTGATCGATGGACCAACAGGACGCACCGTTACTTACGCCCAACTCGCCGACTCAATTAGCATCGTGGCCCACAATCTGGCGCAGCGGGGCTTCAGGAAAGGTGATGTCTGCGGCATCCTGAGCCCAAATTGTCCGGAGTACGGGATCGCATTTCACGCGGTTGCGACTTTAGGCGGAATCGTCACCCCAATCAACCCGCTCTACACACCACGAGAAGTTGGACATCAACTGAAAGATTCGGGCGCGCGCTTTCTCTTCACTGTGCCGCCGTGCGCGGAAAAAGTGCTTGAAGCACCTGAGAATGCGGGGCTTGATGAAGTGTTTGTGTTCGGTTCGCTGCCCGGCGCCACGCCATTTGACGAGCTACTTATCGACAACGGACGCGCCGAGCAAGTCGAGGTCAATCCGCGCGCAGACCTGATCACACTTCCCTATTCGAGTGGCACGACCGGGTTGCCCAAAGGCGTAATGCTTACGCATCACAACCTCGCGGCGAACATTCGCCAGATGGAGGGACTCTGCTACTTCTACGAGACCGACACGTTGATTTGCGTCCTCCCACTGTTTCACATCTACGGTCTCGTCGTGGTTTTGAACATGGGACTCTACAGCGGCGCCACGATCGTGATGATGCCGCGCTTCGATTTAGAGCAGTTCCTGAAGGCAGTGCAGGACTACGCAGTGACGTTGGCCCACCTCGTACCGCCGATTGTTCTCGCTCTCAGCAAACATCCCGTCGTCGATAATTACAAACTACCCAAACTCCATACGATCTTTTCCGGCGCGGCACCGCTTGGTGAGGATTTGACTCGCGCGTGTATGGAGCGTTTGGGATGTAGTGTCCGCCAGGGCTATGGCCTGACTGAGACAAGCCCGGTCACACATTCTTCTCCCGCGCCGCCAATCGCGATGAAGTTCGGCTCTGTCGGCGTTCCGGCGCCAAACACGGAGTGCAAGATCATAGATCTCAAGACAGGGCAGGAACTCGGTCCCGGAGAGCGAGGCGAGGTCTGCGTGCGTGGACCGCAGGTTATGACCGGCTACCTGAACAACCCTGAAGCGACCGCGGCGACGATTGATGTTGACGGTTGGCTTCACACCGGCGACATCGGATATTTCGACGAAGACGGGCACTTCTTCATCGTCGATCGCGCGAAGGAGTTGATCAAGTACAAGGGATTTCAGGTGCCGCCCGCTGAACTCGAAGCCGTGTTGCTGACGCATCCGAGTATTGCTGATGCGGCGGTGATTCCGTATCCGGACGACGAAGCAGGCGAGGTGCCGAAGGGCATCATAGTTCTGCGAGAGCCAGTTGAGCCGGAGGCAATCATGGAATTTGTGGCGCAACGCGTCGCGCCACACAAGCGAATCCGGCATATTGAATTCGTCGACAAAATCCCGAAGTCGCCCTCAGGGAAGATCCTGAGGAGAGTCCTGGTAGACCTGGATCGCGCGAAGAGCGCCGCGGGATGAATCAGAGGTTCACAGTTCAACCGGCTTTGCACGAGGATTCATGTTTGCACGATGAATCCCCGTGTTGCACGATGAATCAAGCCGCCCCACTGGTGAACTCAGGCGCGATCCCTAGTTCGTACATGCTCTGAATTACGACGCACAGATTATGGCATAGCACCTTGCACAGTGCCTCATTTATCTGCGCCGTTTCCGTCTTGCTTCGTAGGCGCTCACCAAACTTTGCCTTGATCATCGAAAAGGTTGTTTCGACGTTGCTGCGCTTGTGGTAATGGACTAGAAATTCTTCGCGCTTGAAACTGTAATAGTGAAACAGCTTTTTCCAAAGCTCACTACCGCGCTTTCCGGTCACGTTCGTTTTGAACGGAACGTAAGGCGTGGCTCCGTGGTCTACTACGGTTTTGGTTTGTCTACGACTTAACGCGGGATGAGTCGCGCGCAATGGATACCAAGACGTACACGCCGTACACGGCGACGATAACCCAAACTGGGTAGGGAACATTCAGCCATTGCAGGACGAAGGTCCCAACTGCTGCGAAAATGAAGGGCAGTAATCTAACGAAGAAAGGCCGTGGTGCTTTCACGGTGTTATTCTACAATCCAACCGAAGACTACGCCAAGGATTCACCGTGCAGAATTGACGTTTGCACGGTGAATCATGGTTTTGTCCTATTCATCGTGCAAAGCCAGTTCAACCTTTAGGTGGTTGCACGTTGTTTTAACGCTTACCCGCTAGAGCTTGAACTCTGAATAAGCTGTGCGCTTGACAGTGTCCCAGCCTGCGGAATAGAGTCGCCAAACCAACTCTACACGTGGTCACGCTCTAAGCTGAGGAGGTAATGACATGCATTCTCGTCGTTTACATTTCGCGCTTGCGATTCTTATGTTAGCCGCCTTCGCCACCGCGGCCGAGGCTCAAAAATCGGCCGAAGCCTGGGCCGAGTGGGAAACGTTAAGTCCTGAAAACGAAGAATTCACTGTCTTGATGCCGAAGAACCCGACCACGGAATCAACGACATTCCCGTATCACAAGATGGAGCTGAACGCGCGGCTGTACATGGCAGCATCCAACGCCGGGCCAGTGCTCGCGGTTGCGTCGCTAAGTGGTATCAAATCCAATCCCGCCCAGTACACGGAGTTTGCGCGTTTCAATTCATACATCGACGCTTTCAAAACTTTCTTCCCGGCAAAGGTTCGATCGAAAGAGACGCTCGTTAAGATGACGCTTTTAAGCAGTCGTCCCTTCAACGGCCACACTGGCCGATCGTACAAGATCACCATTGGCGACTTGAGTGGATCCGTAAATGCCTTCGTGACGAGAAAACGTTTCTACGCGATTGTTTCGCTCAACAATAAAAAGGACGCAACGCTGGAAGAAAAGTTTGTCAGCTCCTTCGTGCTGCCCCAACGAGAAGTCGAGCCGGCGAAGACGGTCGCTACTGCTAATGCGGAAGAGCAACCGAACGCAAATCAAGCAAGAGATCCAAACGCCCAGAACCAGATCCAGGAAACCGAGGTTCCGCTGCCGGCGACGCCAAACAACCCGACAGAACCTGCGAACGCCCCTAATAACCCGAATAACCAGGGACAAACTCCGGGTCAGCAAGGCCAAACGCAGGGACAGCCAAATCAAAAGAAAGCACCGATTGCCGGCGGTATGTTGAATGGGAAAGCCATCTACCTGCCCATCCCGGAAGTGCCGCCCGGTGAAGCGACCGGAGTCGTGCTCGTTTCAGTTCTGATAGATGAGCAGGGCAGCGTGGTCGAAGCCCGTGCAGTTTCTGGTCCACAGCACCTGCACCAGGCAGCGGTTAACGCTGCACGGCTCGCACGATTCACACCGACGTTGCTGATGGGTGAGCCAGTCAAAGTAAGCGGTACACTAAGTTACAATTTCGTTAAGTCAAATTAAGCCGCAGATAAACACTGATTAGAATGACAACTGGATTAGTCTTTTTGTGTCCGGCGTGGTCGATCCCGGGTTACCTCGAAGTGCGCGATGACCACCTGACTGTCAACGGTGTCGACACGCTGGAACTCGTCAAGGAATTCAACTCGCCGCTGTTCGTCTTTTCTGAACCCCGCATCCGCGACAACATCAAACGGTTGCAACTCGCCGCTGACGCCGTCGATCGCCCGATCAAGTTTTGCTACGCGTCGAAAGCAAACTCGAACATGGGAATTCTCAAAGTCGTGCTGGAGTCGGGAATCGACATCGAGGTCAACAGCGGCGGCGAACTCTTTAAAGCGTTGCGTGTCGGTTTCCGGCCCGATCAGATCATCTTCAACGGCACGAGCAAGTCTGACGACGAGATTGACGATGCAGTACGAGCGGGAATCTACGCGATCAATGTCGACTCGATTTTTGAGATCGATCTCGTGGAACAGTCTGTCGAGCGCCTGCGCGCGCGTGGTGAAAACGTCGCGCCGGCCCGCATCACGCTTCGCCTTGTTCCAGAGATCGGCACGCGTTCACATCTCGGTTTACAAACCGCGCTGTTAACGTCGAAGTTTGGCATCTCATCCTCAGAAGTACTGGCTGCCTTTCGACGAGGTCTCGAGAAGCCTGATCTGGTCCATGTCTGCGGGATTCACATTCACGTCGGCTCACAAACGCCGGATGTTGAGCCATTTGCCGAAGCATTCAGGAGCATGTGGGAGCATCTGGTCACGATTCATCGCGAGACTGGTCACACGCTCGAGCACATCAATCTCGGCGGCGGCATTCCCGTGAACTACCTGCGCGATCGTTCGCAGGCAGATCAACTTCCGGAGCACGAGCGCGACATGCTCGGCGCGGAGCTCGAGCCGGTGACCGTGCTCAAAGAAGCACTGCGCGTGGCGCGTGAATCCGCTCGCGCAGCGGACGCCGAACATCTGCTCGACGAGGTGACGATCCTGCTAGAGCCCGGTCGCAGCATCATCGCCGATGCAGGCCTTGTCCTTACCACAGTGCGAAATATCAAGAGCCGTCCGGAAACCGGCGACGTCTGGCTCTTGACGGATGCGGGTTACAACATCATGCTCTCGATGAACAATTACAAGTGGTACTACCACTTAATCTCCGCGTCTCGAGCCGGAGCTCCTTACGAGCGAGACTATAAGGTGGCTGGTCCTCTCTGTGATTCGGGTGACGTTTACTTCGATATCGAGCGTGAGGGACGTTTACCGGATTATCGCAAACTTCCGGAAGACGTTGGTCCGGGCGAAGTCCTCGCCTTGCTCAACTGCGGCGCGTATTCACTGGCCCAAATGTTTCACTACAATGGGCGGCCACTGCCGGCGGCGGTCCTGATTCGCAGCGATGGGAAGACTGATCTGATTCGACAGCGCGACACCTACGAAGACTTAATCACCAGCGATCGATATTAGCCACCGATTACACGGATGCGCACCGAGCACACACAACTCATCCGCGGGCTGGGATTGATCGCTGCGATCTCAGTCAACGTTGCCAACATCATCGGCACGGGCGTTTTTCTGAAAGCGCGTGTGATGACGTGTAATGTCGGCACGCCCGGCAAGGCCCTCATCGTCTGGGTGCTCGCGGGTTTGCTTTCAATGGCCGGCGCGCTCACGTACGCGGAATTGCTGGCGATGATGCCCAGGGCTGCGGGTGAGTATGGGATCATCCGCGACGCTTATGGCAGGCCGTTGAGCTTCATCTATGGCTGGGCCCAGTTTCTGATCGCCCGCACTGCATCTGCCGCTGCGCTTGCCGTCGGGTTCGCAATCTTTCTCAACGACCTTGTCAAAGGCGCCCTCGACACGATCTACTTCCAATACACGATTCCGGGCGGGCACGTTATTTCATTTGGTCGCCTGCAAATCGTTGCTTTGGGCGCGATCATCATCACGACTCTTATCAATTGCGCGGCTGTGCGCGTGAGTGGCGGTGTCGCGAGCGTGCTCACGGGAATGAAGCTCGCGTTGCTGCTCGGTATCGGCCTCGGAGCTTTTTTCTATAGCGGCGGCGATTGGGGCCACCTCGGGATGGCCAACACCGGTGGCACTTGCGAAGGCGTCGCTATTACAACCGGCGGCATGGCGGGGTTTGCGGCGGCAATGCTTGGCGCGCTCTGGGCCTATGATGGATGGAACAACATCACGTTTCTCGCCGGTGAAGTTAAGAATCCGGGTCGCAACCTGCCGCTTGCCTTGATCGGTGGCGGGCTCGTCGTGATGGGTCTTTATCTGTTCGTGAATATCAACTACTTCCACGTGTTGACACCGACAGAAGTGGCGAGCGTGCCCGCGTCTTCGTCGGTCGCAGGAGAAGTAGTTCAAAGATTACTCGGCGCCGGAGCAGTAACACTCATGGCTGCGGCGATGATGACGTCGTCGTTCGGCGCCTTGCACGCATCGTTACTCGCGACCGCTCGCATCCCTTATGCACTTGCGAAGGATGGTCTGGTCGTCAAGAGCCTTGCGCACGTGTCGCCACGCACGCACGTGCCTGTGCGCGCGCTCATGGTCCAGATGTTTTGGGCATGCGTCGTGGCCCTTTCAGGTTCTTTCGATACGATCACCGACTACGCGGTCTTCGCACTGACCTTGTTCTACATACTCGTCGCCGCATCGATCTTCTTATTCCGAAAGCGTATGCCCGATGCGGAGCGGCCTTATCGCACGTGGGGCTATCCAGTTGTTCCCATCATATTTTTGGCCGTCTCGGTATTCCTGATCTTTCAAACCATCATCAACACGCCACGACAATCCGCCATCGGCCTGGGCCTGATTCTTCTGGGGCTGCCTGTTTATTATTTGGTGGAAAAGAGATTGAACGGAAAAGCAGAACGAGCGCAGTGATTTCTCGCCTATTTGCGCACGACCTGGATTAGCGGTGACTGCGTCCCTTCGCTCGTTGCGAGAAGCGCTTTTCCATCGAGCCGATAACTGATCGCCTCGCCCTGTTTGCGCTTGCCGAGATCGATTGGGACCATTCTTTGTTTCCAGATCTCGTTGAAATTTGAGACGCCGACGGGCAACACCACCTCGTAACCCTGAAAATAATCGCACACTGCAACACGACGCCCATCCGGAGAAATGCTGCCGCCGGTGACGCCGCCGCCGAACAGGTTTGACACCTGGGCTTCGCCGACTCGTCGCATCGTGATTGACTTGCCGGACGTGAATGGAGCGACGGCTTCGTAAACTCCGGGATTGACAAGCAGGACTTTCGTTACGATGTAGATGTTACCGGTGCGTGGATGGACCAGGAGCGCTTCTGCATCGTTAGCACCGTCGGGATACTTGAGCCGGATCACTTCGGCCGCTTCAGTAGATCCGGGGCGGGTCTTCGTAAACCTGCGCGTAGCGGCTGTAAGTGCAGGCTCCGCCACGCGATAGACGATTATTTCCGGGCGGACGCGATTGTTGTCGCCCATGTCGCCAATGTAAAGATACGATCTGTTGGGTTGAGGGCCTGGACCGGCAGAGATGTCTTCCCAGTCGCGCGCCTGAGCACCCGTCACGCGAAAGACGCCGAGAGAATCACCACGCGTGTCCATCGCGTAGATGAGTGGTCCATCACCGGAATCGTTGTGAGTCCAGTAAGCCCCTGGAGTTGAGCGAGAGGCGACGAGGCCACTGCTTTCAGAGATCGACTTGTCTTTAATGGTGGCGAGAGTTGTTGGTGGACGATAAGGCGACGTTCGCGGTTGAGGATTCGCTGTCGCAAAAACGGAAACCGCTACAAGAAGGCACAAAACACATAAAAATGCTCTCGTGAATTTTGTGCCTCTTTGTAGCAATACTAAGTTCTCCGTACGAGCGCGGCACGCGCGACTTCCTTGTCGTCGAAGTGGAACGTCTCGCGGCCGATGATCTGATAATCTTCGTGGCCCTTGCCCGCGATCAAAACAAGGTCGCCCGTTTGCGCTTCGGCGATCGCCTGGTGAATCGCCTCGGTTCGATCCGCAATTTTGCGATAAGGCTTCCCTGTTCGCTGAATTCCCTCTTCTGCGTCGCAGAGTATCTGTTCCGGATCTTCCGTACGCGGATTGTCGGATGTGAGAATCACAACATCACTCAAACTGCCCGCCGCCTCACCCATCGGCGCTCGCTTTGTGCGATCTCGATCGCCGCCGCAGCCAAACACCGTGATGATCTTTCCCTTCACGACCTCGCGCGCCGTGCGTAACACGTTCAAGAGCGCGTCGTCACTGTGCGCGTAATCCACGACTACTGAAAAACCTCCATCATGCGCCACTCGCTCGAACCGGCCCGGCGCACCCGTACACTTCTCCAGCGCCGCTGTAACGACGTCGAGGCTGTAACCGAGCACGAGTCCACTCGCAACTGCCGCGAGCGTGTTGTAGATGTGTGGTGGACCAACAAGCGGCGAGTGAAAATCGCATTTGCCCGCCGGTGTCGAGAGACGAAATCGCATACCACTCAAAGAAAACTCCGGATCGCGCGCAGTAACATCCGCATCGCCATTCACTGCATAACGAATCACCCGCAGGCCGTCTTTCTCCAATGATGCCGCCAGTTCAACACCGTAAGGATCGTCGACGTTGATGACTGACGTGCGTGGGCATGTTCCCAAGCGACCGTCAAACAGTCGTTGCTTCGCATGCCAGTAGTTCTCCATCGTTTTGTGATAGTCGAGGTGATCGCGAGTGAGGTTTGTAAAAACGGCAACGGCGTATTCAAGTTCGTCGCAACGGTGGAAGTCCATTGCCTGCGAGGAACACTCCATCACCGCCGTGCGACATCCGATCTCAACCGCACGTCGCAGCAGTCGCTGCATGTCAGGGGCTTCAGGCGTGGTGCGATCCGCTTTGAAACGCTCCTTGCCGAGACGGTACTCGACGGTGCCCGTCATCGCGACCGGCTCGCCTGCTTCTTCGGGGATTGAAGCGATTAGGTAGGCTGTCGTTGTTTTGCCATTCGTGCCGGTGATGCCGACGAGTTGGAGTTCGCGCGATGGATGGTGTTGGACCTCGGCGGCAACAAGGGCCATGGCGCGACGAATGTTTGCGACTTGCAGCCACTCTCCGGTGAAACCTTCGGGGGCAGGACGCTCCGAGAGAACCCCGGCAGCGCCCTGGTCCATCACCTGCGGGATGAATTTATGCGCATCGAACAACGCCCCACTGACCGCGGCGAACAACGTACCCGCGCCCACACGCCGCGAATCATGACTTACATCCGAGACGATCCGCGTTTCATCACCGCTGAGTTTTGCGCCTGTGATCTCTGCGAGTCTTTTGATAGTTATCACGGCTTCACCACTACCGCCGGAATGTTCTGGTCCCGCACCAATTGATTGAACGCCGGCACATCAGTCCGCATTAACTGCCCGAACTTCTGCAACTGCGCGTCGATCTGCGTTACCAGTTCATCATACACCGCATACGACTGCGCATTCGGCGCAGCTTCCGCACTCCCCACAACACCACCGAGCGCCGCGAGTTTATTGTTCAGCCGGATTGGGTAGTTTAAAGGATCCTGGTTGCTCTGGTTCTTCGTCTGGTAAAGCGTCTCTTCGATCGCGGTCAGGTTCTTGTTCAGTGCCGTGCCCGCATCGTTTATGACTTTGAAGTTCGACTGACCAGCAACTCGTTTCAACAGGTCTTCAACCTGACGGCGAACGTCGCGGATCTGAATGATCGCGTTGTGAGTTTCACTCAACTTGTCGCGAATTTTTAAGCCAAACTCGAGCTGCTTCGCGTAATCCGCCGGCGTCGTCGTCACACGCGGATCGGATTTGATTTGGAACGGCTGCGTGTGGCTCTTCCCGTCGACAGTGAGCTTCACCTGATAATTTCCCGGCGGCAGCTTTGGACCACGCGTCTCACCCGCCCAGAGAATCATTCCGGGAAA
>DAIOGT010000156.1:0-11509 GCA_036745095.1 Pyrinomonadaceae bacterium | reverse complement strand
GCGCCGTTGTAGAGATACCAGGTGTTTCCCTGGCGGTCGGCGTACATCACGTTACCAAAGAGCATGTTCAGTGGCGTCATCGCTCGCTTGAGCGCCGCGAGCGATTTCGCGCGCGTCATGTCGTACCACTCACGCAGCCATCCATCCGCTTCAAACTTGGCCATGCGAATCGAAAGCATCTTGCCGTCGCGAGTGCCGAGAATAGGGCCGTGATGCGTCTTGCGCATCGTAAATTTGCGCGTTTCGAGACCATTCGTAGTCTTAACTCGAATTTCTTCGACGCGCTCGGTCGCGAGGCGGTATCCGTTGCCGTACTTGTAGGCGAGTGGACGCGCTGGATCTTCGAACGTTTCGAGATAAACGTCGGTTAAGTCCGCCGCATTGTCTGTGCTGACCCAGCCGCCGTTTTCGTTGTGCCCGACGTACGGGAAGGGAAAGCCGAAGCGCGTATAACCAGTGAAATTCCAGCCTTCATCGCTATGAACGTGTCCCTCATAAACCTGGCCAGGACCAAAGAACGGCAGGTGCGGGTTGATAAAAAGCAGCGCGTGACCGGTCGCGCTTTTCGATGGGCCGACGACCCAGCCGTTTGAACCGGTGTGTTCTTTCAGATCGTCGTCGATGGCGGCAGTTTGTAATCCGATACGTCGCAGGCTTGGATCACGCGCGAAGCCGTTCTGGTAATAGTTGTAACGAATGAAGGCAAGCGTGAACCAGGGTTCTATCTTTGTCAGGAGGCGCGATCGCACTTCGGGATGACGCGCGAGATAATAGTTGAAACCGGCGGCGAAGGCGTCGCACAGCGAACGCATGTGGGGATCGAGCCGCGCGTATTCCTGCTGGGCCAGCTTAGGGATTTCGAGGGCATGGTTGAGTCGATCTTCATCGAGCGACTTCTCCCCGTAGACTTCGGAGGCGCGGCCCAATGCGTGTATGAAGTTTTCTTCGACGCGCCAAAAGTTGTCTTCGGCTTGAGCGTAAGCGAAGCCAAACACGGTACTCGCGTCGGTGCGGCCAAAGACGTGAGGGACGCCGTACGTGTCGCGCATGATCGTGACGGTGCGAGCGAGTGGGTTCGCAAGTGCGTCATGGCAGAGAAACAAAGCCACGATTACTAGCTTGACGAAATGAGAACGTAGTGGGTGTTGCATAGTTGAAAACCGAATAATGCCACAAAGAGGCACAAAACGAAGCACAAAGTTAGAGTTTAGAGTTCGCGCAGCTTTGCCCGAAAAGTCAGTTCAAGCTTTAGCTTGCGTGTGTTGAACTCACGACTCCAAGCAAGGTCTAAACTTTCGACTCATGACTCAAACCTCATAAACGTCTCGTGGGTGATTTCGCCCGCGACGATCTCGGCCGTGAAATAAGACGCGGCGCGAACCGGTATTCCGGCCATACGTCTCAACATGACGATCTGGCCCACGTGCGTGAGCGCATCCCCGATCGGCCCCTGAACGAGTTTCTCTACCGCACAACCTAGCGGCGCATCTGACGCTAAATATGAGTCAAACTCTTTTACCGCCGAGAAAAACCGCGTGATTTCTTCTGTCCAGGGCAACGGCGTCGAAGTCAAATACACCATTTCGCCCTTAACGAGCAGGAGCGACCCCTGAAGCAGATCGCCAATGTGCGCCAGAATCTCTCCCGCCGTGCGCGTCGATTCGTGAGCGCGAAACGCAGCGAAACTTTCCGGCGCATCGGCGACGGCAAGACCGCCACGATACGCCACCGTCGCAACCATATGCCGCAGCACCTCACGTTTCACTTCCATAAACGATGACCTCATTTCAGGGTTAGTTACCTCCAGGTAACTTCTTGACCGCAAACCTGCCGCGAGATTAATTTCAACGCATGAGACCGCTCAAATCGTTTCTTTTAATCCTCTTCATCTTGTTTCCGGCTTTGGCGCAGACGGGCCAAAAAGACGGCCAGCACGATTTCGATTTTGAGATCGGAACGTGGAAGACCCACCTGCGTCGTCTCCAACGACCTTTGAGCGGTTCGACTAACTGGCTGGAGTATGAAGGTACGACGGTCGTGCGTAAAGTTTTGGATGGTCGTGCCAATCTGGTCGAGTTGCAGGTTAGTGGTCCAGCGGGTCGTTTAGAAGGACTGAGTTTGCGTTTATACCATCCGCAGTCGCGTCAGTGGAGCCTGAATTTTGCGAACATCAGTGACGGCCATTTGGTCACGCCTTCGATCGGTGAGTTCAAAAACGGCCGCGGCGAATTTTACAACCAGGACACATACAACGGGCGAGCGATATTCGTCCGTTTTGTAATCTCTAAGATCTCGGACGACCAGTACCGGTTTGAGCAGTCGTTTTCAGCCGATGGTGGGAAGACGTGGGAACTGAACTGGATCGCGACTGATACGCGTATTAAGTAAATTAGCCCAACCCGAGCGTTACCGAATAGAATAGGTAACGCCTATGAGGACGCCCTTCATCCTTATTGCCGGATTCGCTTTTACGATTACGTCACTGTCCTGCCGCAGCGCAGCGCAAATCGCTAATACCGCACCCGCATCGAAGCCGTCAACCTCGGTTACAAAACTGCAATTCCCCCAGCCATGGCAGGATGAACGCGAAAGTTTCCTTCGGATACCGCAAATAGAAGTCAGAAAAATCCCGAACTCGTCCGGCAGCGAATTCTTTTTCCGTGGACTCCCTGACGGCAACATGTATTCGCACGAAGATATCAAACCGCGCTACGGCCCAAACGTCTTCGCGGTGAAATTTGATAACGGTATACGGGTGCGAACTGCGACCCATCAGGAATGGGAAAGTGGATCTCGCATCCCGACAGAGCCGAGGCTTGTTTTTCCGCAAGAGTTTGGCAAGACTTCTCGCGAGATCGACTACAGGCAGAAGCGTTATTCAAAGGCAGGGAAGTATTGGGGTTCGAGCTCGCTCTCGCCTACTGGCCGGTGGCTCGCAGTTTTCAGTCATTCAGGTGAGAAACCGCTGTTCGACTTCCAGCTTTTTGGCGGAGGCGAGCCGCGGGAAGGCGATATCTTCTGGCAGATCTATGACACAGTAACGGGCGAGAAAGTGTTCGAATGGGAAGCGAAAAACGCCAAACGCCCGACAAGTCTCGATAACCCTGTGGTCTGGTTGGAAGACCGCTACTTTTTGTTTTCCGACGATGAGGCCACGCGAACTTTTAATGTTGTCACCTTGCCGGCGTTCACGCCCGAAGTTAACCCTGTGACGCTACAACTGCCGTCGCGAAAAGATCCTACAGGCCGGCCGCTGCCTGCGGGCGCGAGCGATGAAGTGTGGATACCGCTCATCCCTTTGACAAAAGAACAGGTGGTGAAACTCACAGCGCGAAGCGAGACTGAGATTTCCGAAGTTCGACTCTCGCCGCCTGTGGGTGCTACTGAGTTACTGATTGCCATCAACGAGGAAACAGAAAACCGCAGAGTCAATCGCGCTTCGGGAGATGGAGCGGGCGACTACCATTTTCGCCTCATAAGCACTTACTACTTTGCGGTGAATCTCGACAACCCGACGCAAACTCGAGTCGCGAGCAAAGAAGAATGGGATCGCGGTCGGAGGCTGACGAGCGGACGCTCAAAAGTCGCCGAGCGTCCGGTGGGTGAGACAGTTAAGAGTTCGTTCCCGCCGTATCGTCAATTTGCGAAAACAGGCACGACGTGGGGTTCGCCTCCGATGGTGAACGCAGGCACCTGGATTGCCGTTTTCAGTCATAGCGGCGAAGTTAACGCAGGTGGCAGGATGTTTGTTGACGTGTACGATCAACGATTAGGCGACAAGCTATTATCAACCGACCTGCCGTTCACAGTTCCGCCGGACGAATTGTTTAGACGCGCGTTGTCCGTCGAGGGCGGTTTCGTCCTCTTGCCACTCAATACCTCGCTCGATTCTTTCGCGCTATGGCGCCTGCCGGATTAACGGGCCGGATCCTTCAGGATCTCGACCAATCCCTGCAATCGATTTAAATCCGCGGTAGTCTTTGTTGTGACCTTCTCCAACGTCGCCGCGAGTTCCTTGAGTTTCGCGGTTTCGGAGCTTTGAATCGCCTGTCGCACGGCTGAGATCTGCTCCGCCGGCAGCGCCTGCGAGCGCTCCAGCTGATCGAGATATGCCTTTGCGACAACCAGGCTTCGCGGCCACTCGATCCTCTGCTGGTTCTGCACGTTAAACTCGGTCACTCGAACCGTTTTCGCAGCGTCAATCTCGTTCTGCGTCAAGAGCTTCGTCGGTGTGAGCTCGAAGACGTCTAGACCGCGCGCGATTTCTGAACCATAGATCAGACCGTTGTACCAGTAAGCCGACCAGTGGCCGCCGAGTATGAGCATGTTCGGCAGAATTGGACCGCGATCGAAATACGCAATCTCGACCGGATGCTCCGCGTCAGTGAAGTCCATGACCGAAATGCCGCCCTGATACCATGCTTGCACTTTAATGTCGCGGCCGGGAATCGGAACGAGCGAGCCGTTATGGGCCACGCAGTTTTCGGTGTCAGTCTGCGCAGCAGGAAGCTTGTAGTAACTGGCGAACTTCAGCTTGTTGTCCTGCAGGTGGAAGATGGCATTCGCGCCCCACTGTTTTGGATCGGTTGCGCGACAGCGTGCGCCGAGGCCGCCGCCCCACTCATCGGTAAACACCACTTTCTTGCCGTCGTTCGAAAACGCTGCCGAATGCCAGTAAGCGTAATTTGGATCGTTGACAGCATCCAGGCGTTTCGGATTCGCCGGATCTTTAATGTCGATCAAAATTCCATTTCCATGACACGCTCCCGCAGCCAATCCGAGCGCCGAGTAAACCGTGATGTCATGACATTGATCGGTATCCTCCGACTTTTCCGGACCATCCTTGCCATGTGTGCCACCGCTACTCAACGCGTTCAACTTGCCGCTGCTGGGATCGGAAAACAAACGAGGACTGGAGACGACTCGAGCATCCTGCGGCGCCGCAACCGGCACCTTGATCACGTCAATGCGAAAGCGCGCTGTATTCGGATCCTTGTCGGGCGCGTCATCCGAGCACCCAGCCAACTCTTCGGCCTGCCGCACGAACGAAGTTCCCGAGACGTAGATGTAGACGTTTTCCTTGTCGTTCGGATCGACCACAAGTGTATGAGTGTGAGAGCCGCGGCAAGTTTGTATGGCAGCGACCTGTTTCGGTTTTTGAATGTCGGTGATATCAAAAATTCTCACACCGCGGAAGCGATCTTTCTGCGCTGGTGGGGGCAGCTCCTTCGGTTCTTTGCCGTCTGCCGTTGGAGTCGGCGATGGTCGCGGAGGCGGCGGCGGGAAACCTTGCGTACCACAGTCTAGCCGGCCATTGGCCATCTCTACCGACATAAAGAGAAGATTTTTGTAAACCGAAACGTCGTTCTGTCCACCGGGACAGACTATGGTGGTCAAGAGTTTGGTCTTGGCCGGATTGGAAATATCGAAGATATTCAAACCATAGAAGTTTCCCTGAAACAGGTAATTACCCTGGAAGGCGAGATCCGAATTTGCAAAAGCGAGCTGGGCAGTGATGAGCTGTGATGCCTTTGGCAATTTTGTGACGTTGCTGTTGCCGAGTTGGCCCAGGATCTGCTGCACTTTCGGATCGTCCGGATTCGAAGAGCCGAGTTGAAACGCATCCGGTTTTTTGAGCAGCAGAATGTGCTTCATGCCCAAGGCTGTCTCACCTGCGTCGTAAACTCCCGGCTTCAATTTGGCGCGCGGATCGTTGACGTCTGCACCGGTCATTCCCGGTGGCAAAGTTGGCGCGGGCTCAGGCGCAAACGGATCCTTATTTTCGTCCTTCTTGGCGGGCGCCTTTGTTGGCGATGGTGAAGGGGACGGTGTTTGCGCCAGCGATCGGGCTGCAAAAATCGAGCACAAAACAAAAGCAGCTAATGATAAATGAAAAGTGAAATCACGTCGTCGAATCATCGTTTCTCCTCTAAGGTTTCTCGCCCAGCATATTTTGCATAATTTTAATCTCAGCGCGTTGCCCTGTGTCCACCTCTGTCGAAAAATTGAATACCTCTGCGTCCTGCCCCGCGCCGTTGTCAAACAATTCCTTCACCATAGTTAACGCGCCCTGATGATGCTGAATCATTCCCGTCAGAAACAGCCGGTCAAACTCTTCGCCCTTTGCCTTTCGCAACGTCTCCATCTGTTGTGCTGTTAGCATTCCCGGCATGAGTAAAGAATGACTGGACATATCCATGCCTGACATCTTGTGACTGTGCGGCGCCGCCAGCGGCTCTCCCCTGACCGTCAGCCACCGTTTCATAAACTTAATCTCGTCGGATTGCGAGCTGCTGATTCGCGCTCCCAGCGAGCGGATCTGCTTATTTGTCGTGTGCGATTCGATGAGCGCCGTCATCTCCACTGCCTGGGCATGATGCACGATCATGTGCTGCATAAATTGGACGTCTCCCGGCGCAGTCGGCGGTAAGGTGGGCCTCGTCGAGGGCGGCAATGTTTTCGTCGGTTGGCCGGGCGCACCCGGTTGGACCACGACTGGAGTTTGTTGTGCAGACGCTGACAGCGCTAACAAACAAATAACGATAGCGGTAGCAATCAGATCGGCCAGCATGGAGGCTTTTACATTACCATAAAACCTCGTTCCGCGTTTATCTGCCTAAACGTGGATTGACGCCATGTCGATCGAGAAGCGGTACTTCACGTCTGACTTCAGCAGTCGTTCATAAGCTTCGTTGACCTTCTGGATGGGAATCACTTCAACATCAGCAGTGATATTGTGCTCACCGCAAAAATCGAGCATCTCCTGAGTTTCGCGAATGCCGCCTATCATCGAGCCTGACAGACTATGGCGGCCGGTAATGAGCGCGAACGCTGCAACTTCGAGAGGCTTCGGCGGTGCTCCGACAAGTGTAATAGTGCCGTCGCGGGCGAGGAGGTTTAGATAAGCGTTGATGTCGTGCGGGGCTGAGACTGTGTCGAGGATGAAGTCGAAACTGCCGGCATGTTTCTCCATCTCGTTCGCGTTACGAGAAACAATGATTTCGTCCGCGCCGAGTCGAATCGCGTCGTCCTTCTTATCGGGCGAGGTGGTGAAAGCGACAACGTGCGCTCCGAGCGCATGCGCAATCTTCACAGCCACATGGCCCAGTCCGCCGATTCCAACCACGCCGACTTTCTTGCCTTTGCCGGCTCCCCAATGACGTAGCGGCGAATATGTCGTAATGCCCGCACAGAGCAGTGGCGCAGCGCCGGCGGGGTCGAGGTTTGATGGAACCCGCAACACGAAGTGTTCATCAACCACGATGCTTTCGGAATAACCACCGTACGTGACGCTTCCGAGATGCGCGTCCTCAGCGTTGTAAGTGAGAACGACGTTCGGGCAGAACTGCTCGACCCCGTCTTCACATGCGTTACACGTGCGATCGGAATCGACCATACAGCCAACTGCCGCTAGATCGCCCGTCTTGAATTTCTTAACTGCCGAGCCGACCTTCGTGACGCGGCCGATGATCTCGTGACCGGGAACGATCGGATACACAGTCGGCATAAAGTCACTCCACTCGTTGCGCACTGAATGTAGATCGGAGTGGCAGATGCCGCAGAAAAGAATCTCGATCTGCACGTCGTGCTCAGCCGGATCGCGGCGCGAGATCGTTGTTGGCGCGAGCGCTGCAGTTTTACTAACAGCGGAATAAGCTACTGCATTGTACATGCGCGCACAATGCACCGCAGATTTGCGCGCATTAACGCAGATCAAAAACGAATGTGACTTTTGTGTGCGTTTTGTGGCAGGTCACTTCAAGAGAGGCGTTTAAATACACTTGAGGCGCCTGGCGGCGCCTCAATGTCCGGGCTGATGTCACTGTTTAGCTTTGAGAGTTGCCCAGCTACGAGCAGTAACCGTGACATCATGGTCGAGCAGGTTCATGGTAATGGACGCGCCGTCCGCGCTACATCAGTCTTAATACCTACCGCACATGGGTGATTTCACCTATCGGTTGCCGGTTTCTCGAAAACGTAACGTGCGATTTCTACTCGATTGCTAAAACCCTTCTTGTCGAGTATGTGACTAATGTGATTTTCCACCGTTCGCACGCTAATCTCCAGTTGGGCCGCAATTTCTTTGTTGGTCAAACCGCGCGAAACAGCTAGCGCCACACGGTTCTCCGCATCGGTTAACGTTTCATCCTGAAAACTCACCGCGTCCTCGACATTTGCGGAGCTGACCAGACGCGCAATTTGCGAGTGAGTTCGTTCCACTCGGGTGAGAATTCCATTCACGACTGCAATCAACTCGTCCGGCTCAAACGGCTTAGTCAGGTAAGCATCGATTCCCGCGCGGAAGCCCTCGATACGATCGGCCGTTTCGTCTTTTGCAGTGAGAAACACGATCGGCACGAGGGCTGTTCTTGGAGAACCACGTAATTGACGCGCGAGCTTGTATCCATCCATGCCCGGCATTCTGATGTCGCTGATAATGAGATCGGGGACCGATTCAGCTAATTGCATCAGCGCCTCGTGTCCGCTGCGTGCTGTGCTCACTTCGTAGTTTTCAGTTTTTAGACACGCCGCCACCGCGCGGAGGAGGTTTGGCTCATCGTCAACTACCAACAAGCGCTTTGGCATCGTCACTTTCCTCACTTTTTTCGACTGCAGTATCGTCAATCCGGACCGGCAATAACACTTTGAACGTTGTCCCCACGCCTGGCTTGCTCGCCACCGTCAGTTCGCCGTCCAATTGGGAAACAATGTGTTGCGCGAGGTAGAGTCCCAAACCAACGCCTGATGCTGCGGAACTATCTTCCTCAACTCCGGCGCGGAAAAACTTGCCGAAGACATGTGGTAGATCCGTTTCAGAGATTCCCGTACCCGTGTCGCTCACGCTGATTTCGAGCCGGTTATCGAGTTCCCGCGCCGAGACCGTAATCTGCCCTCGAGCGGGCGTGTGCTTGATCGCGTTATCAATCAGGCCACGGACCACCCGCCGTAAAGCTTCGCAGTCACCGCTAACAGATGGTAGTTCGGCGGGAACGCTCGTTGTCAGAATGAGACCGAGCGATTCCGCGCGGTGCCGTTCAACGTCCACGCACGAACGAATCAACTCGCGAGCATCGACACGCGTTTTCCGAAGTTTATAAGCGCCTGATTCGATTCGCGACACATCGAGCAGGTTCCCGACGAAATCGATCTGGCGGTCGCACTCGACGGCAATCGTTTTCGAGTAATCAAGTTTTTCGTCGTCAGTCACGTCGCCGCGTTGTAACAGGTGGGCCAGGAGTTTGATCGTCGTCAAAGGCGTCTTGAGCTCATGAGAAACGCTACTGACAAATTCAGACTTCAATCGATCGAGTTCTTTCAATCGTTCTTCACGCTCGGCGATTTGCGTTGCCATCGTGTTGAAAGCTGTGCCCAGATCTCCAATCTCGCCGCCTCCGAGACTCGGTGCTCGCGCGCTCAAATCACCGCCACCGAGACGCTGCGCCGTCGCCCGCAGACGGCGCACCGGCCGCACGATACTTCGCTCAATCACGAGCGCCGCTGCGAGTGCGAGTAGCAACGCGATCAGTCCTATCAGCGCGTAACGAAACACACGTCTGCGCGCTGGCTCATACAACGTGGAACTCGGAATACCAATCATCGTTACGAGCCCGGTTTCTCGCACATGGGCCATCCCGTAAACGCGTTTTATCCCATCGATCGGGCTGGTCAGTTCGACGACGTTCGTGCGTTCGTTTGTGAGCAGGGAAGAGAATGGCGCCCAGCTTACATCAGCTTCCGACGGTGCTTCGGAGCCACGGCGTCGATAAAGAACGCGACCGTCCGAGTCGACGACGGAAATAACAACTTGCGGTGAAAGCTCAATGCTGTCGAAGAGCTGGTTGATCGCGGCGCCATCGATCCGGACGATGACAGCTCCGCCCTTTTCGATTGGCACTGCGATAATCACGATCGGTCGCGCTTCGTCCACCGTGCGATCGGTAACTACGGCCCAGGAATTACGATCACGCATTTCCGAAACGAGATAGTCTGTAAGCGCGTTTGGCAGGATCTCTCTGCGCGTGGGCTGCGACATTAATGTCGTACCAGCGGCATTCGTGACGCGTAAGTCGAGCCAAAACGGCCTCGTTCGCAGAACGTTTTCAAGATTTTCATGAATGGCGGGAGTGCGTGTGTCTTTGTCACCGGCGAGGGCGGCGATCGCATCGAGTGCCTTTTTCTGATCGTCGAGCCAGCGTTCGAGGGCTACCGAGGCGAGATCGACCTGTTGCTTTATTGAGTCGTCCAATTGAGAACGACTCAATCGCCACATGTTTCTGAGGTCAAGCACGCCGACTATAACCAGCGGGACTGCTATGCCGGCAGCGAGTAGCAACAATTTGCCGCGAATTCCCAACTTTTACTTCCCGATCGATGTTTTCGAAACGGCTAAAAGTATACACCGCGGCCCGCTGCGCCTCACATTTTCTGCATCGTTATCGTAACGATCGGTTTGTCTCCCGCGGTCCGGTTATAAGAGACCCAGTAGCCGGCGTCAGGGTAACGGTTCAATTGATACATCGATCCGTCAGGTTTTGCCTCGAGACCTGCGCCGAGGACCACTTCGGGCGACGGCGCACCCTTATCGCCGAAGTAATCGATTGAGATCGCCGTCACTTTGCCTTTATCGTCATAGTAAATTTGAGCAGATTCATGCTCTGAGTAAACCAGAAAATCCTGGCGCTCGCCTGTCTTGATGCCATCGAGTTTGCCCCGGACCTCTTCGCTGCTCATGCCGATCTTTATGCCGCGGTAATCGGCAAACACTGGGACATTGGCAGTTGCTGACTTGGTTGGTGATGACTTCACCGCGCTCGCAACCTCCTGCTGGCTCAATGTGGTTTGTGCGTTTGCGCCCGAACTGGCGAGCACGATGACAGTAAGAAGCAGGAATGTTGAATGAATAAAATTCCGTTGGATTCTCATGGCTACGCTCCCTTTCTGGATTCAGCGATTCCCGACCAGATGATACGAGAGTCGATGGTTGGCGACATCGGTACCACCACTCAGATCGCGTAGGTGTTTTTACCTGCATGGCGTCCGCTGTGCACAAAAATCGAAGTTGCCACGGGCTTGGTAAGTCGTGATGCCGCGCCTTTGAGCGAGATCCCACGCCTTTAGACAAGATGCCACGGGCTTGTCCCGTGGAGGTTCACGTTAGTCCCTACCACGCCGCATCATTTATCACCTCCGGATGCCACGGGCTTGTCCCGTGGAGTCTCACGCTCGTCGCTACCAAAACCCACAAAGAGTTTCGGATGCCACGGGCTTGTCCCGTGGAGTCTCACGCTCGTCGCTAAACCGACATAAACGTGAACCTCCATGGCACCAGGCCGTGGCATCCGGAGCTGATCAAAGAACGCGTTCTTGTAGCGACCAACGTGAACCTCCACGGGACAAGCCCGTGGCATCCAGAGCTGATCAAGAGGACGCCGCTTGGTAGCGACCAACGTGAACCTCCACGGGACAAGCCCGTGGCATCCGGAGGTGATAAATGATGCGGCGTGGTAGG
>DAIOGT010000155.1:0-11522 GCA_036745095.1 Pyrinomonadaceae bacterium | reverse complement strand
CAAGTGCCGTTGCGTAGTTTGTTCGAAACACCTACCGTCGCCGGACTCGCCGCCGAACTCGCGCAGAGTCGGTATTCGGAAAGCGCCTCTGCTCTGGAGATCGAGGCCCTGCCGAGAGGAGAGAAGAGCATAGAAGATCTCCTCGCTGAGTTAGAAGAACTGTCCGACGATGAAGTACCAATGATGGTTGCGGCCGACGCGCATGACGATTAACCACTTGAAATATTTTGTGGGTTGAATAATCAGGCACTGCAGAGTATTATTCGCTCGCCTAAATATTTCGATCAAGAATCGAAGATCAACAGTCACTGCGACGGGTAATCTCCTCACGGATGAACCACAGGGGTCGGTAGACTATCTTCAAGTCGTTTCATCTCCCTTTAAGTCTTTTACAAGTTCAACGAAATCAATCGGAAGCCTCACTATTCACATTTGACGCTAACTCTGTCGTGTTCGAAGCTGACGGTTTCTTCACTGACCGAAACTGACCAAGAGGCGCGCCCGACGCGCTCTTCATAACGCACATCATGCTTTGTTGCCAACCTGCTGACTGACCTGCGCCCATGCAGGTCCAAGGAGAGTTTTTATGGTGATGGTATTGACTGAGGAACAATTAACTACACGTGCGTCGGAAAATAAAGGCGCACTATGCAAGGCCATTGATTATGTGGAATTTTACGTCGGCAACGCACGACAAGCCGCGCACTTCTATCGCACCGCCTTCGGTTTCAAGCCGACAGCGTATGCAGGTTTGGAAACCGGTGTGCGGGATCGCGTCTCCTTCCTCCTCGAGCAGAGAAATATCCGGTTGGTCCTGACCTCGCCGCTGGGGCCCGACTCACCAATTGCGGAACACATCAAGCTGCACGGCGACAGCATTAAAGACATTGCCTTAACGGTTGACGATGTTGTCGACGCTTTCCAGACGGCTGTCGAACGAGGCGCCACACCGGTCGCGGAACCGCAGGTGATCGAAACCGAGAACGGCTGGACTGCAAAGGCCACCATTGCCGCCTGCGGCGATACTGTACATTCGCTAATCCAGCGTAATGGAAAAGAAGGCGCCTCGCTCCCTGATTTCCAACCGTTGATGGATGCGCCACCAGCGGAGCCGATCGGCGTTGCCGCGATCGATCATGTGGCGATTAGCGTCGAGCCCGGCCAGATGGATTACTGGGCTGACACATACAACCGAGTGCTCGGCTTTCATCAGTCGCATGAGGAACGGGTGCTGACTGAATACAGCGCCATGAACTCAAAGGTGGTCCAAAACAGCACCGGTCTCATTAAGTTTACGATCCTGGAACCAGGGGAAGGTAAACGTAAGTCGCAGATCGAGGAATACCTACAGTCACATCAGGGTCCCGGAGCCCAGCACGTTGCGCTATTGACCGGCGACATCGCTCGAGCCGTTCGGGCGTTGCGCGCGAACGGAATTGAATTCCTGCGAGCGCCTCGTACCTACTACGAAATGCTTGAAGATCGAATTGGCAAGTTGGATGAAGACATCGAGGAGTTGCGCGAAAACAATATTCTGGTTGATCGAGATGCCTGGGGCCACCTGATGCAGGTATTTACGAAGCCTTTGCAAAGCCGCCCAACTGTTTTTCTGGAAGTGATTCAACGCCGTGGAGCGCGAGGCTTCGGTTCCGGAAATATCAAAGCCCTGTTTCAGGCGCTTGAGCGCGAACAAGCCCTGCGTGGCAATTTATAAAGGTAGTACTCAATGGCACAAGTACTCGCACACTGGCCGGGTGAAGTCGCACTCGCAAATTGGACCAAGGCGATTAAGCGCTCGGCGCTGCAGGATTTGCTGGCAGTAACCGCCAAGCCCGGCATACTTTCGTTCGCACTCGGCTTGCCTGCGGCAGAACTCTTTCCAACTGCGGACTATGGCGAGGCCGCGGCGAAAGTCTTAGCGGAAGATCCGCGGGCATTACAGTACAGCCCACCGTTTCAACCCTTAAAAGCACAGGTCGTGAAGCTAATGGCTGAGCGGGGCGTTGCGTGTAATGAACAGCAGGTATTTCTAACCGCTGGCGCACAACAAGGGCTAAGCCTGCTGGCGCGCCTGCTCCTCAATACGCGCGGCAGCGTCGTCTGCGAGGAAACGATCTATACAGGCTTTCAGCAAGCGGTCGAACCGTTTCAGCCGGAACTTCTCACCGTTTCTACTGACGGCGAAGCTGGAATTGATGTCGATGCCGTCGAAGCGCGATTGCGCGGACGTGCTCGCCCCGCATTTGTTTACGTCATCAGCAACGGACACAACCCGCTCAGTACCACCTTGACTGCCGAGAAGCGCAACCGGCTGGTCCAGCTCGCGCGCCGGTATAGTGTCCCGATCGTGGAAGATGATCCGTACGGCATGTTGAGTTACGAAACAATCAGCCCGCCGTTGCGTGCGCTTGACGCAGATTGGGTTTTCTACGTCGGCTCATTTTCGAAGATTCTTGCGCCGTCGTTGCGAGTAGGCTGGTTGGTTGTGCCGGAACACTTGATCCACCCTCTGTCGGTAATCAAGGAGGCAAGCGACATTGATACCTCTACGTTCTCACAACGCTGCGTCAGTGCTTATTTGGACGCCGGTCACCTGCCCGGCCATGTTGCCGAACTTCGACGTGAATACGGCCGCAAGCGCGACGCGATGTTGAGCGCTCTCGCAGCACACTTTCCGCCAGAAATACGTTGGACCAAACCACAGTGCGGTCTGTTTGTATGGGTTCAGTTGCCCGACAGGTTTGACTTGGATGAGGTGCTCAAACGCGCTATTGCAGAAGAACGCGTGGCCTTCGTTCCGGGGCACGCTTTCGCAGTGAACGGCGGTCGCCAGGGTGCCAACTGTATGCGCCTGAATTTCTCGAACGTCCCGCCCGGGTCCATCGAGGAAGGCATCACTCGCCTCGCTCGCGTCCTGACTCAAACCGGCGACAGAAAGATCTTCGTCTGACCTTGGACCACTCTGATTCCTGATCATGATAACGGACAATGTTTCCAGTCGAATCGCGTCTCTATCGCCGGAGAAGCGTGCGTTGTTGGAAAAATGTCTTAGCCGGCAGGGTAGCGCGTTCAATACCTTTCCACCATCGTTTGCGCAACAGCGACTTTGGTTCATCGACCAACTCGAGCCGGGTAACAAGTCGTACATCATGCCCACCGCGTTGCGACATGTTGGGTCGCTCGACGTGCCGGCACTTGAAAAGGCGCTCACCGAGATCGTCAGACGACACGAGGCTGTTCGTACGACCTTTGCGGCTGTTGACGGCCAGCCGGTACAGGTTATCAATCCGGCGAAGCCAATCAAGCTGCCCATCATCGACCTCAGTCATCTGGATGCGCGCGAGCGTAAAGCTGAAGCATCACGATTGGCTAACGAAGAAGCACAACGTCCCTTCGAGCTGTCGAAAGGTCCGCTCTTCCGTGTCACCCTGATCCGCCAGGCTGAACAGGACCATATCCTGTTGATGACGTTGCATCACATCATCTCGGACGGTTGGTCCATGCGGGTATTATTCAAGGAACTGGGTGCACTCTATGAAGCTTTTGCAAACGATCGCTCTTCGCCACTTCCGGAACTGAAGATTCAATATGCGGACTATGCGCAGTGGCAGCGACGTTGGTTGCAAGGCGACGTTCTGACACAGCAGCTCGCGTACTGGGAGAAAAAATTAGCGGGAGCGACTCACTGCATTGAGCTCCCTACCGATCGGTCTCGTCCTGCCGTTCAAAGTTATCGGGGAGCCAGTGAAGCGCTGGCGCTGTCGGCGGAATTGTCAACCGCGCTGCGATCACTGGGCCAACGCGCCGATGCCACACTCTTCATGACAATGCTGGCGGCGTTCAAGGCCCTGCTCTACCGGTACACAGCGCAGGGCGACATTGTGGTCGGCTCGCCCATTGCGGGGCGGCATCATCTCGAGACGGAAGGCCTGATAGGTTTCTTTGTCAATATGCTGGCGCTGCGCACAGACGTCGGCGATAACCCGACCTTCCGCGAGCTGCTGCAGCGGGTGCGCCAGACGACACTCGAAGCCTATTCGCATCAGGATGTTCCACTCGAAAAACTAATTGATTCGCTACAGATCGAACGCAACCCGAGCTACCAATCACTTTTTCAGGTGGTCTTCACTTTGGACTCTAATCCGACTGGTGATGTCCAGGAGCCGTCGTCCGACGATGCCTTGCGACCGGTGGACGCGGGCTTCGTATCGACGCCGTTTGATCTAATTCTTGACATTCTGGATACCGGCCGCGCTTTGTGTGGCCGAGTGATGTACAACCCCGACCTCTTCAACCAATCGACCATTGTGCGCCTGGTGGCACACTACAAAATGGTATTGGCAGAGGCCGCCGACAACCCCGACAAACGATTAACCGAGTTCTCGCTTTCTGCCGATGAAAGTAGCGCGACTGTCGCAAGTGTGCCTTTGCACGTGCAGTTAGCAGAGGAGTTTGATTTCTAGATTTTTAGCTCACCGTTGATTCGGAGAGATTCCGGAGACGCCATGACCGATTGCTTGCTTATTGGGTTTAACGACTCGAGTTTTGAGAATTACGTGAACATGGTCAAAGCGATGGGCGAAGGCTCAGGCGCCTATCGTGATTTGGATCTGGCTCTCGTTAACTTTCAAGGCAGGCCCTACCGTAGTATGGACGTACTGAATCATTATTACTTCCAGCATAATGGCAACGAGAAACCATTCCACAACGCAGACTTTCTGTGGCCGGTGATCACCTACCTCGGCTCGTATCTGGATAAAGCAGGTCTCACCTTTGACTACGTAAGTTTCCCACACCTCGAACAGGCTAAGTTGAAAGAGAAGTTGCTGCGCGAGGACCTGCTAACCATCGCCATCACTACGACACTGTATGTGTCGCCGCAACCCATTCTGGAAACCATTTCGTTCATCAGGCGCTACAACCGCACCGCGAAAATAGTGGTGGGTGGTCCATTCATCTCGAACCAGCCAAAGATGCTCGACGACGAAAGTGTAAAGACTCTCTTCAAAGCCATTGGGGCGGATATCTATGTTACGTGCCAGGAAGGCGAAGCGGCGCTGGTGAGCATCATCAGGGCGTTGAAGAACGGCGACGAGTTGGGCCAGATCGATAACCTCGCATTCCGAGTGGGAGATGACTATGTGACCACCAAAGCCTCAATCGAGTCGAATCCATTGGAAGAGAACATGGTCAGGTACCATCTCTTTTCCAAAGAGGAAGTCGGCGAGATGGTGTCGCTGCGAACGGCCAAGTCCTGTCCTTTCTCATGCGCTTTTTGCGGCTTCCCGCAGCGGGCAGGAAAGTACAAGTATCTCAGCGTGGCGCACGTTGAACAGGAACTGGATGCGATCAGGTCGATCGGTTCGGTTTCGACACTCTCATTTATAGACGATACCTTCAATGTGCCTAAGGAACGATTCAAGGACCTGTTACGGATGATGATCCGGAACAACTACGGTTTTAAGTGGAACTCGTTCTACCGCAGCGATCATGGTGACGCTGAAACCATTGAGCTAATGAGCAAGGCTGGTTGTGAAGGTATTTTTCTGGGCATCGAGTCGGGCAGCGACTTCCTGCTAAAGGAGATGAATAAGACGTCGCGCCGCCGTAACTACATGGAAACGATTCCGCGTTTGCGCGACGCCGGCATCTCGACGTATGCCTCGCTGATCATCGGTTATCCGGGTGAGACATACGAGACCGTCGGGGAGACGATCAGTTTGATCGAAGCAGCAAGGCCGGACTTCTTCCGTGCGCAGCTTTGGTATTGCGATCCGATCACGCCGATCTGGAAAAAGAAAGATGATTACGGCATCAAGGGATCCGCCTTCAATTGGTCGCATGCCACGATGGATGTCAACACGGCTTGCGATCTGATTGATCGCATCTTCCTTGCGATATCTGAAGACGATTCCATCTGGCTTCCTCAGTTTGGTTTTGAGTTCTGGAGCGTCTTTTATCTGCAGCGCAAAGGTATGTCGATGGGCCAGATTAAGACGTTCCTCAAATGCTTCAACGCGGTCATCAAGGAGCGCTTAATCTATCCCAATCGCGAGCAGATCAATCCGTTGTTGCTCACGGCTCTGGAGACGAGCTGCCGTTTCGACCAGCCAGACCGCGAGCCGAACCTGCAACCGGTAGAACTTCTTTCAGGGGAAACCTATCTCGCTGCCGAACAATTCTGGACGGATGCTTTTCGCGATTGCCTGCCGGCGTCGAACATAGCGACCCTGCGCGACGAGTACGCGACGACTAATGAGGAGTGGGCCACTCTTACTTGTGACATAGACCCGTCGCTCTTGAGTCGTCTCCATGAGACCAATGCAGAGGCCGTCGGGGAAGTGATTCTGACCGCATACGCGAAGTTGCTGGCCTCGGTAAACGGACGCGATGAAGTGGTGATACTCGCTTCGCTCGATCGGAGTGGTACGGCGGCCGCAGTTCCGTTGCGGCTGTTCGTTTCTCCGCACTCGACTTTCTTCGATCTGGTCGAGGCGACGCGTCACACAATCCAGCACACTCTACCGCATCGACGTTACGCGCTTCATCTCCTTACCAACCCGCGCCGTTTGCAACAGCATGATCTCACGTGCCCCGTCTTCGATGTGGCTTACAACTACCGCAATGGCGACATGACTTTCGAGCCGCTCACGCTCGGGCTTCAGGATTTGCTCGATTCTTACCCGGCGGTCCGGCAGGAAACAGGGCTGGTTTTGGAGGTGGACCACATTGCCTCAGATATCGGTATCAATTTCCGCTACCGCCGCGACTGGTTCACGCCTGAGACGGTCGCGCAACTCAACTCTTACCTCGCATCAATTCTGAGCAATGCGGCTGACAACGCTGATGCGATTCCTGGTTCTCAGGGAGCAGACATTGCGGACAGTAGCGGTGTTCTAGTCGAAAACTACGCCGCTGAAGCATTCGATTTTTAATCCTTACTAATAACTAACGCGAAAAACTAATGAGCACTGTCCTAAGGGCTGATGTCGGCCAATTCGAGCACGAATCGAAGATAGTTGTTTTCGATGAGCGGTTGCTCGAAGAAAAAAACTTTTGGGTGGGAATACTGTCGCGGGAGCTGGAGACCGCACGTCTTCGACTTGACTACGCGCGACCGGCTGCTTACTCGGGACTTACAGATGAGATGGAGGTGCACATCGGCGGGGAGCTCCATCGACAACTGGGTAAGGTTACGAAGAACGGCTCGTTTCTCCTTTACGTCACTCTGCTGGCGGCGCTTAAGGTTTGTCTCCACAAGTACACGAACGCTGCGCACGTCGTCGTAGGAAGCCCGGCGCTCAAAGAGGAGGGAGAGGCCCACCGGATCGCTAATGTGCTGGCAATCGTGGACGAAGTGGACCCACGCCTTTCGTTTAAGCAGTTTCTGCTCAACGTGCGACAGAATCTATTAGCGGCATATGAGAGACAGCGTTATCCATTTGAACGTGTGGTGCGCGACATTGGCTTGGCGAGCGTCAGCAATAAGTGTCCGCTCTTCGATGTGGCCTTGATGTTGTCAGACATTCACCATCAATTGCCGGACGTGAAGAACGACATCACCATCGAGTTCACAAAGGGTGAGGAGCAGTTGCTTGGACGCATCTGCTACAACCGTGAACTCTTCGAGGCCGATAGTATCCGACGGCTATTCACACACTTTACGAACATACTCAGCGGTGCGCTCGAGAACACGGCAGCGTCGATACAGACACTCGAATTAACAAATGCAGCGGAGCGGCAACAACTGTTGGTGGAATGGAATGACGTTCCGGTTGCTATCGACCAGAGTACCTGCATCCACGAACTGTTCGAGGCCCAGGCGGCGCGGACACCGGATGCCATCGCGCTCACCACCGTTGAGAGTCAATTAACATATGCGGAGTTAGAACAGCGTTCTAATCAACTGGCGCACTATCTCCAGGGTCTTGGTGTGAAACCTGAAGTGCGTGTTGGCATTTGTGTAGAGCGTTCGATCGAACTGGTGGTGGGCCTTCTCGGCATACTCAAGGCCGGTGGTGCGTACGTACCGTTGGATCCAACCTACCCTGCTCGGCGGCTGGACTTCATGATGGCTGAGGCTGGGGTGAAGGTTCTGGTAACTCAACAGCGTCTGATCGGAATCCTGCCGCCGCATGATATTGAAGTAGTTTCGCTTGATGCTGACTGGCCGACGATTGCTGTGCAACAGATGCTGCCGCCGCGCAGTGGAGTGGATCCTGCCAATGCCGCATATCTAATTTATACTTCGGGTTCCACCGGTAGGCCAAAAGGCGTCGTTGTCTCTCACCAGGCAGTTGTGAATCGTATCGGCCCCCTCATCCAGTTGTTCAACCTCGATGCCCACAGCCGGCAGCTACAGTTTCTGGCTCTGAGTTTTGACGCCATGGGCGAGGAGATTTATCCGACGCTTGCGAGTGGTGGAGCAGTAACGCTCATCACAAATTTGTCGGCATATGCGCCAGCCGAACTGATTGCGGAGTGCGGACGCCTGGGAGTGACCAAGCTAAACATGACGCCTGCTTACTGGCACCAGGTCGTTGACGACTTGGTGGGCCACCAGCAACTTGTGCCGGAGTCGGTCGAGCTGGTAGTCACCGGCGGCGAGACTCCTTCACTCGAAAAGTTGGCGCAGTGGACCAGCCTGCTGCGGCATCAGGCTCGTTATATGAATCTCTATGGTCCCACCGAGGCTACTATCCTCGCCACGTACTTCGAGACTTCATTGACACCTGAAACCGTTGGCAGGATGCGCAAAATACCGATAGGCCGGCCGCTCCCAAACACTCAGATCTATTTACTTGACTCGCAGTTGCGACCTGTTCCCGTCGGTGTACCTGGTGAACTGTACATCGGAGGAGCCAGCCTTGCTCGTGGTTATTTTAGTCAGGCTGCTCACACCGCCGGCAAGTTTATCCCTGACCCGTTCGCGCAGTCGCCGGGTAAACGTCTTTATCGCACGGGTGACATGGCATGTTACCTGAAGGATGGCAACATCGAGTTTCTCGGTCGGCGCGACCAACAAGTAAAGCTGCGCGGCTACCGCATCGAGTTGGGGGAGATTGAGGCTGCGCTAAGAAGTCATCAGGCCGTTCGCGAAGTCATCGTTGATATGAACGAGCACGTCAACGGCGATCGGCGACTCGTCGCATACGTCGTCGTTGAGAGTGACGGCGCAATAGGCGCTGCTGACCTGCGAAAGTTCATGTCCGAGCGACTGCCGGAGTTTATGGTACCGGCGTCGGTAGTACTGCTGGATGCTATGCCCTTAACGCCTGTCGGCAAGATTGATCGACAGGCCCTGTTGTTGCTTGACGCTGCACCACCGGAGTCAGGGGCCAATTACGTGGCACCACGCACTGAGTTAGAGATTGTGCTGTGCGATGTGTGGAGTAAGGTGCTCGGCGTCGAACGCATTGGCATCAATGACGACTTCTTCCGGCTAGGGGGCCACTCGCTGTTAGCAACGCAGCTCGTCTCCCGTGTGCGTGATGCGTTTCAAGTCGATCTACCCTTGCTGAGATTATTCGAATCGCCGACGGTAGCGAGCCTCGGTCAGACCATTGACGCGGCAATCAAGGAAAAGAAAAGCACGCAGGCGCCACCGCTCGTGCCGGTCACACGCGCGCAGGACTTGCCCCTTTCATTTGCCCAGCAGCGTTTGTGGTTCCTGGACCAGCTCGCTTCAAATAATCCGTCCTATAACATCCCCACTGCAGTGCGCCTGTCGGGTAAGCTCAACATCGCGGCGCTCGAACAGACGCTGACCGAAGTAGTGCGTCGTCATGAGGCGCTGCGCACGGTGTTTCCCATGAAGGACGGGCAACCAGTGCAACAAATTCTGGAGGCTGCGCCCGTACAGTTAGCCATAACCGATCTTAGTTTACTTCCGGCCATGCAGCGTAAAGCTGAGGCCGAGCGGCTGATCGCCGAGGAGGCGAACCGTCCTTTTGATCTATCAGAAGGACCGTTGTTGCGTGCGGGCCTGTTGCGGTTGTCTGAAGAAGAACACGTTGTTCTCTTCACGCTGCATCACATCGTCGCTGACGGTTGGTCGATGGGCGTGCTGTCCAGAGAAGTGGCTAGTCTTTACACGGCGTTCTCACGGGGCCAGACGTCGCCGCTTACAGACTTGCCTGTCCAGTATGCGGATTATGCTTACTGGCAGCGCAACTGGCTGCAGGGAGTAGTTCTGGAAGAGCAGCTCGATTACTGGCGGCGGCAACTTGCAGACGTTCCCTCAGTATTGGAGTTGCCGCTTGATAAGCCACGACCCTCGGTGCAGACCTTTCGGGGTGCCACCCGCACCTTCGCTTTCTCGCCCGATCTGACTTCCGCGCTTAAGGAGTTGAGCCATCGCGAGGGCGTCACGCTTTTCATGTCGCTGCTCGCCGCTTTCAAGGCATTGCTTCACTGGTATTCAGGCCAATCCCGGATTGTTGTCGGGACGCCTATCGCCAATCGCAATTACAGTGAGTTAGAGAACCTGATCGGGTTTTTTGTAAACACGCTCGTCCTCTCGACGGATGTAGCGGACGACCCAACGATGACGCAGTTGTTGCGCCGTGTGCGTGATACGGCCTTAGGTGCATTCGCGCATCAGGACTTGCCATTTGAGCGGTTAGTAGAAGAGTTGCACCCTGAACGTGAGTTGAGCCGGCACCCACTCTTCCAGGTGATGTTCGCGGTCCAAAACGCTCCCCAGGAAGAGTTGAATCTGGAGGGACTAAACCTGGGAACGGCCAGTGGTCCATTTGCGAGCGACGCGCCGGAGCAGTATGAATCCACGAAGTTTGACTTGAGCCTCACACTCGCAGAGCAGGGAGAGTCACTGGTTGGAAGTATCACTTATAACGTCGACCTCTTCGAGCAAGAGACAATCAAACGGATCGTCGGACACTATGAGCGGTTGATCATGGCAATGGTTGCGCGTCCCGAAGATCGCCTATCAGCTTTGCCATTGTTGAGCGAAGAGGAAAAGTACCAGCTGCTCGTTGAGTGGAACGCCTCGCCGGCCGTGACTCATGCGACCAAGAGTATCCCTCAACTTTTCGAAGAGCAGGTCGAGCGTACACCTCAGGCCATCGCACTGATTTTCGGAGACAAACAAATCTCTTATTTTGAACTTAACAGTCGGGCCAACAAAGTAGCGCATCATCTGGTTGCTCGGGGAGCCGGACTTGAAATCCCGGTCGGCGTTTGCATGGAGCGTTCGATCGAGATGGTCGTTGGGCTATTGGCTGTACTCAAGGCGGGTGGCGTGTATTTGCCGTTGGATCCGGAGTATCCGGCGGAGCGGCTCGCGTTTATGGTGGCAGATAGCGGCATCCCCGTGTTGTTAACCCAACGGGCATTGACGGAGAGATTTACAGAACGACCGGCAGACGTCGTTTGCATCGATGCAGATTGGCAAGACATCTCGGAGTCGTCGCCTGCTAATCCGGAATGCAATGTTAGCGAAGAGAATCTCGCGTACCTCATCTACACCTCGGGCTCGACGGGGCGGCCGAAAGCAGTGGGAG
>DAIOGT010000154.1:9063-11560 GCA_036745095.1 Pyrinomonadaceae bacterium | reverse complement strand
GACGTGGACAAGATCGGTTCCGCAACATCACCGCTCGCACTCGCGAAAACAGTTGCGCTTGTTTCCAGCTCTGAGTCAACGAAAGCCGGCGACGTCGTGGTCGTACGCGCGCTCACTGACAGTGCGACGTACAACATGCTCGAGCTGCCCACCGGCAGGCTAGCGAAGATCAATCCCGAGGATCTGTTGCTTGGTGTACTCGGTCGACGTCGCGCCTTGAAGGGCTTTGTTGGCGATGTTCCTGCGTCACTGCAAAGCGGCGATCAGCTTCACCTGCTGAACATGGGCGGCGTGATCGGCTATTGCACCGGACACCATTCGAGTCTGGGCGATGCGATCAAGCTCGAAGTGATTGGACTCGTGTGCGATGAAACCGGCAGAGTGCAAAACATCGCTGATGCAGCGCTACCGCCGCGGACAAGCCTTGGTGAGAGCGCGCCGATCGTCATGATCGCGGGTACGAGTATGAACAGCGGCAAGACTTACGCGGCCGCGGAGCTCATCAAGCAGGCGACGCGCGCGGGTTTACGTGTTGCGGCAGGAAAACTTTCCGGCGTCGCTTGTCTGCGCGACACGTTGAACATGGCGGATCATGGCGCCGTCACCACCGCGAGTTTTCTCGATTGTGGTTTACCTTCGACTGTCGATATCGCGGATCTCGCGCCCTCCGCAAAGGCGATCATTGCGCGGCTCAACGAGGCGCACCCTGATTTGATCGTGATCGAGTTGGGCGATGGCATTCTCGGCGGCTACTCAGTTGACACGGTGCTTGCAGACTTTGAGCTCCTTGAAGCAACGGCGGCGATCGTGTTTTGTGCATCTGACTACGTCGGCGCTTGGGGCGGCATTGAGTTGTTGCGGCGGCGAGGTGTTGAGGTTGACGTTATCGCGGGTTCGGTGACCGACTCCAAGATGGGTGAGGATTACATCAAGACACAGTTTGACGTACCCGCGGCAAACGCGCGACGCGACGGTGAGGCACTGTTCGAAATCGTGATGGACAGAGTCGCAGCAACCCAGGTGCAGGCAGTTAGTTTAAGTCGCGGATGAACACGGAAAGTACGGTTCAAAGAAATGCACGACAGAATTCGCGTTGGGATTTTTGGCGGGTCGGGATATGGTGGCTCGGAGCTGCTGCGTATTCTGCTGTTCCATCCGCATGTCGATCTGATTTTCGTCACGGCTAACGAGCAGGCGGGAAAAGCGGTGGGCGAAGTTCACCGCAACCTCAACGGTCTTACACAGCTTAATTTCATCAAAGATCCGGAAGACCTGAGCGGCATCGATTGTGTTTTCCTCGCGCTCCCGCACGGACAGGCGATGGAGATTGTTCCACGCCTTCCCGCGGGCGTGAAGGCGATCGATCTCTCTGGCGATTTCCGGCTGCGCGATCAGAGCATCTTCGAGAAGCATTACAAACAACCGCACACAGCGATGCACGCGCAGCCGGAGTTTGTTTACGGTCTGACTGAAACGAATCGCGAGGCTGTAAAGCAGGCGCGCTTGATCGCGAATCCCGGCTGCTTTGCGACTGCGACTCTGTTGGGTCTCGCGCCACTCGTCGCTAATGGGTTGCTCAACGGCCGTGTTGTCGTCGATGCGAAGACCGGATCGTCAGGCTCGGGCGCGAAGGCCGCCGCGAACACGCATCATCCGCAGCGAATGACTTCGTTCTACGCGTACAAGCCCTTCACGCACCAGCATGTTCCGGAAATCGAGCAGGAGCTGACGCACGTCGGCGATTGGACCAACGAGCTCGTGTTCATGACGCACTCACTGCCGGTAGCGCGCGGAATCTTTGCGTCGATCTATGCGGAAGGCAAAAGCGATACGACGGAAGCGCAGTTACACGACATCTTCGCTGAGTATTATCGCGAATCGTTCTTCGTACGCCTCGTGAACGGATCGCCGGACATCAACTGGGTCAAGACGACGAACTTTTGCGACATCGGTTTCGCCGTGCGTGGCAAGCAGATCGTGGTTTTCTCAGCGATTGACAATCTGGTTAAGGGCGCCGCCGGGCAGGCTGTGCAGAATTTGAATCTGATGTTTGGGCTGGATGAGACTACGGGTCTAAAACTGGTAGGAACCAACCCATGACAAACGAAGATCAGTTTCAGCTCGCTACTTACAAGAAGATGCCCATCGCAGCGGAGCGTGGCGAGGGTGTCTGGATCTACACGAGCGACGGCGACAAGTACCTCGATCTTTACGGCGGTCACGCTGTCGCCGGCACGGGCCATTGTCATCCACACGTCGTAAGCACGATTCGCAAGCAGGCCGGCGAGTTGTTGTTTTACTCAAACCTTGTGTACTCGAGCGCGCGTGCGCGTGCGGCCGAGAAACTCGTTTCGATCGCTCCCGATGCCCTAACAAAAACCTTTTTCTGCAATTCCGGTACGGAAGCAAACGAGAACGCGATGCGCATGGCGCGCATGGCGACCGGTCGCGAGAAGATCATTACTTTCTCCGGCGGGTTTCACGGGCGCACGGCCGA
>DAIOGT010000154.1:6633-8963 GCA_036745095.1 Pyrinomonadaceae bacterium | reverse complement strand
CGGGCAGTGGTTCTTTGCCGGCAGTGACGCGGGCGGAGGTGTTGTTCCTGACGTCGTCACACTTGCGAAGTCGCTGGGCAGCGGTGTTCCTGTTGGCGCGTGTCTGGTGACAGACGCAATCTCGTCGCACATCAAGGAGAACGATCTCGGCACGACGTTTGGCGGCGGGATGCTGGCGATGGCGGCAGTCAGTGCAACGCTGGAAGCGATTGAACAGGATCGCATGATGGAGAATGTGCGCCGTGTGGAAGCGTATCTGCGAAGACGGCTACGGGAGTTCAAGCAGGTCGAGGCAGTTCATGGGCTCGGGTTTTTGCTGGGAATCGAGTTTAAGGAAAATGCGAGTGCAATTCATAAGAGGTTGCTCGAGCGGAAACTCATTACCGGCACATCCAGCAATCCGAAGGTGCTGAGATTGTTGCCACCGTTGTGCATGACCGAGGAGCATGTAGACACGTTTCTTTCAGCCCTATGAATTTCCTAAGCACAACGGATATGACTCGCGAGCAGATTTTGGAAGTGCTGGAGTCTGCGGCGAGGTTTAAGAGTGGCGACGATCTATCGAAGCCGCTCGCGGGAAAGTCTGTGGCGCTCGTGTTTTTCAATCCGAGCTTGCGTACGCGCGCGTCGATGCAGGTCGGAATTTATGAGCTCGGTGGGAATGCTGTCGTGCTGGAGCCGGGCGGGAGCAGTTGGACCCTCGAGCATCGGGCGGGCGCGGTGATGGATTCAGACAAGACTGAGCACGTTGCTGAATTCGTGCGGGTGCTCGAGCGATATTGTGTCGCAATCGGTGTGCGAACTTTCGCGGCGTTGAAAGATTGGAACGAAGAACGCACGGATCCGATCCTGACTGCGTTTGCGAAGTACGCGTCGGTTCCAATCATCAATCTCGAATCGGCAATGCATCATCCCTGCCAGTCGCTGGCGGACATGATGACGATTCGCGAGAAGCTCGGCGCCGGACGTAAACGCGTGGTCCTCACCTGGGCCTGGCACCCGAAGCCGCTGCCCATGGCCGTTCCTAACAGCTTCGCTCTTGCCGCAGCACAGGTGGGCCACGATCTCGTTATCGCACACCCGCCTGGTTACGATCTCGATGAAGAGTTGATCGAGTCGTGCTTACAAAACGGACGGGCGGCAGGTGGGAGTGTTGAGATCACAAACGATATTGACGCCGCATTTGCGGGCGCCGATGTTATTTACGCAAAGAGTTGGGGAGCGAAACAGTGTTACGGCAACACCGATCAAGATTTGGCCGCGCGGGCACAGTATCGAAGCAAGTGGATCGTCGACGAAGAAAAGATGTCGCGTACAAACAGGGGCGTCTTCATGCACTGTTTGCCTGTGCGTCGCAACGTGATCGTGACTGATGGTGTGATCGATTCGCCTGTGTCTGTAGTGATCGATGAAGCTGAGAATCGTTTGCACGTGCAGAAGGCAATACTCGCCAGGTTGTTGGGAGGTTAGACCATGCTTGAAACCAAAGCAGTTGTCGACGATCAGCTTCGTCTGGATCTGCTGCGCGAGGCATTACCGTACATCCAGCGCTTCAAAGGGCAGACGTTTGTCGTCAAACTCTCGGGCAAGGTCACGGAGAACCATGACAATCTGACTTCGCTTGCTGAAGAGCTCGCGCTTCTGCATCAGGTTGGCATTCGCATCTGTGTTGTTCACGGCGGTGGCAAACAACTCAGCGACCTCGCCAAAAAGCTTGGGATCGAGCAGACGATCATCGAGGGTCGCCGCGTCACTGACGACGCGACCCTCGAAATGGCAAAGATGATCTTTGCCGGAAAGATCAATACCGATATTCTCGCAGCGCTGCGGCATCGCAGCATCGAAGCCGTCGGACTTTCAGGCGTTGACGGCAATATCGTTCATGCGGCGAAGCGGCCGCCAAAAGAAATCCTCAATCGCGAAACCGGCGTACGCGACAAGGTTGACTTCGGCTACGTCGGTGACGTGGTCCAAATCAATTCGCGGTTGTTGACTGTCTTGCTCGACCACGGCTACTTGCCTGTGATCTCCTCACTCGGGGCAGACGACGAGGGTATGGTCTTCAACATCAACGCCGACACCATTGCCTCCGCGATTGCCCTTCAACTAAAGGCTGAAAAACTGATCCTGCTCAGCGACGTTGACGGTATTTACCTCAAAGCGGGCGCGCCGGAGACAAAGGTATCCCGTGTCACCGCCGCTGAGGCCGGTGAACTGATCAGCAGTGGAGCGGCGTCGGGCGGGATGATCCCGAAGCTCCAGAGCATCATCGTGTTGTTAGAACGCGGCGTTCACAGCGCACACATCATCAGCGGCACCAAACGCAACGC
>DAIOGT010000154.1:3050-6533 GCA_036745095.1 Pyrinomonadaceae bacterium | reverse complement strand
GTCTCTTCACGCAGCGCCTCTTCGTAAAGATATTTGTAGAGATCGCGATCCGAGAGATGATTCGTGTGCAGCAGGTAAGCTCCGAGCGACGCCATTTTCTCGACGATCTCTTTCAGTTTGATTTTGAGTGCGTCGTCTTCGAGCGTATCAGGCACTGGAACTTCCAACCCGGAATTCTCGATCAGACGCAGCAGGCTGATCGGTTCCGCGGTTTCGTATTCGAGTACGTGCCGCAGGAATTCTTCTTCCATATCGGCCGGCATCGACTCCAATGTCGACGTGCTTCCACCGATTTTTTCCAATTCAGCGCGGAGTTTTGCGATACGTTCTTCCTGGCTGGGCTCGTCAGCAAATTCAATGAATGACATGTTGGCTCCTTAAGGTTTTGAGGTTGAGGTCTTGAGGTGCCTTGGGAGCGTTGTGAGGCCCTCCGTCCGCTTTGAGGGGTGAGGGATTGTCATCTCTCCGACGTAAAAAGTAAAGCGCAATCCGTGTCGTTCGTGACTAACTCATTTGCGAGGCGGTGGCGCCGTAAACATATCCAGATTCGACAAGCCGAGACTCTCCTCGATCTCTTCCATTCGCTTCAACGCCGCCTCGAACCCATCGGCTCCAAACTGCTCGTGCTCGATCTCTTCAAACTTCATTCCCATCGCATCCAGCTCGTTTGTCCCGACCGCAGTCTTCCATGCCGGAAACACGACCGTATCCTCAATCGCGGCATGATGTGCATACATTCGCACGAACGACTCCAACGCCTTCGCCAACGGCTCGACACTGGACGCCGCAAATTTATCCGCCTGTGAGGCCGACAACACGAAGTCCGTGATCTCACGTCCGCGCACGTGTTGGGCCAACAGCACATCTACATACGCAACCGCCGCGCTGGGCGTCCTCTTCAGAGCCGGAAAGATGAATACCTCTTCCAGCTTCTTCTCGTGATAGTCCTCGCCAAACACACGAAACAGGTTCGCAGCCTTTTCTAATGCCTCAGGCGGCACTGAAGCCGGATCCTGCCGCAGGCGTGTGGCTGATTCCTGGTAGACCAGTAGAGCGCGTCGCAGGATTCCGTGTTCGCGCATCAGATCTTCCGTCGCAGTTACCTCTACCGGCTCAGCCTCACCGGGCGCTGGCCCATCGTTCTTGTTGTCATCATTCGTGGCGCCACCCGAGCGCGTCTGCGGGTTACGACATGCGTTGAGCAACGCTCCGGCGCCCGCAACCGTGATGCCCGCCAGAAGCTGTCTTCTCGTTTTATTCAATTGAATCTCCTCGGTTGAGTATGTGAATGCCTTTGATATTACTCCGCGCACGACGTTAGACTAATTCGCGACTAATGGACAATAAAGAAATCGCTCGCCGGTTCCATCGTCTTGCCGCCCTCATGGAAGTGCGCGGCGACGATCCGTTTCGCCTGCGCTCCTATCGTAACGCAGCCGAAGCGATCGAGGTGTGGCCCACGTCGTTGAAAGAGATTGCGGATCGGGAAGGTGTTACGGGATTACAGGAGATTCCGGGTGTCGGTAAAGCGATTGCAGGAAAAGTGATCGATCTACTATCAAAGGGTTCCTTCGACGCCTGGGACCGGCTGACGGCCGAGACACCCGAAACGGTGCTCGACCTGCTTGAGATTCCGGGTATCGGCCCCAAGACCGCCGCCCTCCTGCACCAGCGCTTCAAGGTCTCCTCCCTCGCCGACCTGAAAACCTTCGTCACCTCCGGCGGCCTCTCGATGGTCGACGGCATCGGCCCCAAAACCGCCGAAAGAATCAAAGAAGCACTTTCCTGAACGGTGGTATCTGCGTTAATCTGTGGCCCACTTCCTGACCAAAGAGGACAAAATGAAAAAACTGAAACGCCGCGATTTTATTCGCAACAGCGCTGCCGCCGGCATCGCCTTTCCGATCATCATGAAGCAGAGCACGGTGAAGCCGCTCGTGATTGCGTCGGCTAATGGGAATCGGTTCAAAAATGGTGGCAATGTGACGGCGGTGCAGAAGGCGTTCACGATGATGACGGAGGGGGCGGATGTGCTCGACGCCCTCATCGCGGGTGTGAATATCGTCGAGCTCGATCCACTGGATGACAGCGTCGGCTACGGCGGACTGCCGAATGCCGACGGCGTGGTCCAACTCGATTCTTCTGTCATGCACGGCCCGAAGAAGCGCGCGGGCGCCGTGGGTGCTTTGGAGGGCGTGCGCACGCCATCCCTCGTCGCGAAGGCCGTGATGGAAAGCACCGATCACCATCTAATCGTCGGGAAGGGCGCACAGGATTTCGCCCGCAACATGGGATTCAAGATCGAAGACGATCTCAACACAGAAAACTCGCGCAAACAGTGGCTTGAATGGAAGCGCCGCACAGACCCGCAACACTATCTAGATCCGAAGAAGCGCGCCGAAGTCGGTCATCGCGTCGCCCTCGAGATGCTGGCTGAAGGAAAGCTACGCGAAGAGAACCTGCACGGCACGATCAACTGCGACGGCATCAACTCACGCGGCGAGATCTGCGGCGTCACCACGACGAGCGGACTCGCGTGGAAAATCCCGGGACGTTTAGGCGACTCTCCGATCCTCGGCGCAGGACTCTATGTCGACGGTTCAATCGGCGCCGCCGGCTCAACGGGACGTGGTGAAGCGAACCTCTTCAATCTCTGCTCGTTTGTGATCGTCGAGGAGATGCGACGCGGCGCACACCCGAAAGATGCGGGCATGGAAGTTTTGAACCGTATAAAGAACAACACCATCGAGAAGCGACTACTGAACAGCCGCGGACTTCCCAGCTTCGGGATCAGCTTTTACATACTGAATGCGAAAGGCCAGTATGCGGGCGTGACGATGTACGAGGGTGGCTCATTCGCGCTCTGTAATGAGAATGGGCCACAGACGGTAAAGTCCGAGGCCCTGCTCACAGGGAAGCCGAGTGACTAATTTTTAGCCACACAAGGCACAAAAGCACAAATGAGAAAAGTTGATCGTGTTCACGCTAATGTCACCTTTGGTGTGTTTTGTGCCTTTTGTGGCAACTAATTAATTTGCGGCAGCTGGTGTGTTTCCGTACTTCTGCGTGGCGAAGCCCACGATCAAACCGACCAAAGCGCCTGGGAGGATGATCTCGAGGTAATAGCCGCCCTGCATAAACGCCACAAGGTACGCGAGGAAGGCACCGACAAGCACGCCGAAAACAATGCCGATCGGCAATGAGTGAAACTTCTTCGCGAAGAAGCCGATTGCAATTCCCGCGATTATTCCTTTGATAGTGGAACCGATAACGATTCCACCAAGCTCGTTTCTAGCCTCGGGCGTGAACCACGCCGTTAGACCATCGAAGACGCCGAGCACGGCGCCGAGTATTACTCCAATCAGGGGCTTGGACATCGTTTTTCTCCTTATTCAGATCGTTCTGTTCTTCTATTAAACGTCTGTCGAGAAATCTTTAAAGTCGAGAACTAAAAATTAAAAAAATTCTCATCAGCAGGTAAGC
>DAIOGT010000154.1:0-2950 GCA_036745095.1 Pyrinomonadaceae bacterium | reverse complement strand
TCGCAAACAGCCTGGAACTTCCGCAAACGATCCCGCAACGCAGCACCCTGCGCGGCATACTCATCCAACCGACTACCGCGCACAAACTTCATCGCGTAGTAGATGCGTCCATCGGGCAGCGTGCCCACGTCGTGGACCGGGACGATTCCCGGATGTTCAAGGCGGGCGATGATCTGCGCCTCACGAACCATCCGGTTGCGCAGGTCTTCAGTGACGTCGGGCGTGTTGAGGACCTTGATCGCGAGGAGACGGTCGAGTTCACGATCTTCAGCGAGATAGACAGTGCCCATACCACCGCGCGCGAGCTCTTTCACGAACGTATACTTCGTCGCGCTGAAATCAGGCTCGGTAACAACGCTCCGCAGATAGTTCAACTTGTCGTCTGAGAGCCACTTCATTGCACATCGATTCCCAGCAACGACCGTGCTTCAGCACGAAATTCCTCATCAGTGGCGGTTATCTCCCGCAGCTTCTCCAGAACGATGCGACGAAAGTCGCGACGCGCGGCCGCGAGATAGTTATTGACTGTCGCGTTATCCAGTCCGAATTCCGCGGCCAGCGACGCGTAAGAGACTTCGTCGTCACTCAAGTCGTAGCGTTCGAATATTTGAAAATGCACACCACGCCCCATTTCATCACAGCGACGGCGAAACGCTTCAACGGCGAGAGTGAACATCCAGCGCACCCACTCGCGATGAAAATAGTCCTCGGGACTGAGGGCGGAAGCAGCGTGCGCGGCAAGTTCATCTTCGGCGGCGGCGAAATCGAGCTGGTAATGGTCCATGTCGCCACCACGTTTCAATCGCTGTCCCGCCTTGCGTTCATTCGCGACAAACCCGTCGAGACACGTGCGTAGAAACGTTTGAAAGCTGGCTTTGCGCGCGTCGTACGTGGCGAAGTAATTCTTTTCAAACGCGGTCGCAAAGAAGCCCTGTGTCAGATCTTTCGCGTCTTCGTTGCCGGCCTGCCATTTGAGGCGAATATATTTGTAAGCGGGTTTCCAGTAGCTTGCGAGGATGGTGTCGAAGGCGCGCCGCCGCACGAGCTGGTCGTCGCTGCGGACGTTGATAATGGCGGAATGATTGGTGACCGGGAATTTGTGAAGCTGGCCACCGATATCCGTGTCTGGGTCCACCGGACGATCCTGTCTAGATCTGTCTCTTCACGATCACGAGCGTGATGTCATCGGCGGCGCTCGTCCCCTGCGCAAACTTCGTTAACGACGACTCGATCCGATCGCGTATTCCGGCAGCCGACGCCTCGATGTTTCGCGACACGACTTCATACAAACGCGTCGCGCCAAACTCTTCATTCGTCGGGCTCACCGCTTCCGTCACACCGTCAGAATAAATGACGAGCACATCACCTGGCTGTAACTGCGTACGGCCCTCGCGATACTCAGCGTCGCGCTTGATCCCGAGCGGCAAGCCGCCCGAAGCAAGTTGTTCAACAGTTCCCGCCGAGTGAACAATCAACGGCGGATTGTGCCCCGCATTCAAAAACGAGAGGGTTCCCGATTCAGGATCGAGCTCTGCATAAAACAACGTGACGAACCGGTTTGAGGGAATGTTGTCTGCGAGATAACGGTTGACCGCGGAGATCGTGGCAACGAGCGAATCATGCGACGCCGACTGCGCGTGAATCGCAGCGTGAAGCGACGACATCAAAAGCGCCGCGGCAGTTCCCTTGCCCGACACGTCGCCGAGCGCGATCACGAGACGACCATCTTCACGCTCGATGAAGTCGTAGTAATCGCCACCGATTTCGTAACACGGAAAACTAATTCCCTGTAGCTCGTATCCATTGACGTGCGGCGGCGCGGTCGGTTGAAAACGTTGCTGGATCTCGCTCGCGAGCGCGAGCTCACGCTCCAAACGCTCGCGCTCGAGTCGGGCTTCCACGAGACGCGCATTCTCAACACGTATCGCCGCGACCGACGCGAGCGTAGTCAAAACTTTCAGGTGATCCTCGGTGAAGCGGCCCTCGGCTATGGGCGAATCCGCGTAGATGATGCCAAACACTTTGTCGGCAACGCCGAGCGGCACTGCCAAAACGGATCTCACGCCCTGCAAAACCATCGTGCCGCTCGCAAAACGCGGATCGTGTTGCGCGTCGGACGTCAACACTGACTTGCCGCGAATTACGACTTCGTCGAGCACGTTGCGAGAAACGCGAATCTCACCGACTTCACCAACTCGATCTCGCAGTCGCGCGACCGCGACTCGCAAGTCTTCACTGCCTTCGTCGCGCATCATGATAAGACAGCGATCCGCGGGCACAGCTTCAAACACGAGTGAAACAATCTGCTCGAGAGTTTCATTGAGGGTGGCTGACGCAAGGAGGGTGATTCCCACTTTGCTGATGAGAGCGAGCAAGTCACCATGCTTCGCCTTGGGCGAGACTGCCGTGACAGTTGACGCGACCTCTTCGGGTTGGGTTCGTGCGCCTTCGATCGCTTCGAGTAATCCCGAGGTGGTCCTGTCGCCTGACGCGAGCGCGATCGTCGCTTCCGGAAGCGAAGTTCCGGAGTTGTCGGTGATCATCGTCGCGCCCATGCCGGAGTTCAACGTGCCGTCGTCAAAAACGATCTCTGTCTCGCCGATTTGAATACGCCCGCCGGCGGTCAGATGAATCGCGCCCTCGACATTCGCGCCGTTGTAGAGCGTGCCGTTTGCGGAACCGAGATCCTGAAGGATGTACTCATCTCCCTCGCGGCGGACCTCCGCATGCACACGCGATGCGAACGGATCCGGAATGCAAAGATCGTTGCGGGCGGAGCGGCCGATAGTTATACGAAGCCGGCCGAGTGGAAAATGGTCGGGCGGACGATCGGGATATTTAACTATGAGCTCTGTCATTTTGCTTGAAGACTTGGGCGGCGCTACAGGAAGCATTAACTAGATCGAACCCTCACGAACGACAATGGTGCCGGCTATCATATCGTGCAAGC
>DAIOGT010000153.1:0-11567 GCA_036745095.1 Pyrinomonadaceae bacterium | reverse complement strand
TCGAAACCAGCGTAGATCTTCCCTTCGGCATCGACCGCGACATCCTCGGGCTTGTGCCCGTCACCGAGTGAAAGTTTTTGAACAGGAGAGAGCCGCGAGTTCTGCGCAAACTGCCCGGTCAACCCGGGAGAAGCAGGAGGAGTCCACGCTGCGGGCGCGATCGGCACAGGCGCAAGAAGAAGATAACCAAGCGCGACAACGATAATCAGGATGACGACAAATGCGACGCGCTTTTTGAGAGACATGTAGTGTTTTGAAAAGAGTTGTTATCGCTCGCCGCGCGATTTCTCGACCGCAGTCTCCAACGCGACTACGAGCTTTCGTGTTCCCGCCTGGTCCATCGGCTCGATCAGCCGCAACGCTTCGTCGAGAATGCGCCGCTGGTGTTCCGGCCAGTTCGGCATGCCGCTGACAGTTCCAGGTTTTCCATCGTAAAAAGCAACACGCGGCGGACGCACTGAATCCACGACTTCTTTCACGACCGAGAGTGTCATCGTCGGAATCCCGTCAAGCTCCAATGCGCGCGCGACCAAACCAATAGACTGATGACACAAAACAGAGGCGGGAACTAACAAGGCCGCCTGCACTTCATAACGTCGCACTCGCTCGACTAACTTTGGAACAAGTTCCTCAACGAGCCGGCCGGCATCAGGAATGTAACCACAGAAACTCCAGAACACCGGATTCAACTGGCCGATGATTCCGTTTTGTTCAAACTCGAGCAATCGCTCAACCGGCAGTTCCGAGTTAGCGTCCTGCTGCACAGCCGCTGGATCATAACCGCGCGCGGCGAAGCGCAGATCCGACCCTTCAACTTCGATCGGTATCTCTCTAAACGTCACATCGCCACTTGTCGCGCCCGTATCAAACGCGGGAGTGCCATCGATGTAAGCGCCCGCTGAAGAGATCAGCGCGAGATTCAGCATCGGCAGTGCGCGCCGTGCGGGGGTAAACGGGGCGCGCCGGTTTTTCACAAACGGGTAATCGTTACCAAGCTCGTCACCGGAACCCGGTCGCCACCCTTCGTAGCGCCGCCGCCAACCATCAATGTCTTCAATAATTTCCACCAGCTTCACCCAATCTGAGAATCAATTCCGCAGGCCTCGCGCGATCAGGACCATCGCCACGAGAGCCGCAATCATAGCAAGGCCGAGCACGTTAACCGAATAACCGTGCAGGTCGTTGAAAGCGATTCGCCGCGCGTCGTCAGCCGCAATCTGATCGATCGGCAAAACCATCGCCGCGCGCAGTGCACGCATTCGCGCTGCAATGACCCAATGGCCCACAAACGTCGTTAACGCGATGATGCCAAGACAAACGCATTCAATGATAAAACTCCAGCGGCCGGACCAGTTTCGCCGCAAAAGCAAAGTTACAAGCAGTAGCAGTGAGATCAGAAACCCGGCGATATTAATGACTGCAAGCGAACGCGTCACGATTCCGCCCGCAATCTCGCTGGCATTTGGTAGGCCAAACGATCTCAGTACGCCAAACGCAGCAGGCGCAACCACCGCGCCGAAAAACAGCGCCGCGCCAAACCAACACGCAAGTAAAATCAATCGCGAAAAGTTCAGAATGTCTCGTCCTTTCTAATCAAACTCGTCGACAGTCGGTAGCAAACGGATCTTGGGCGGCGTGATCTGCGGTTGCTCCAACTCTCGCGGGTCGCCCTTTAACAACCACGACAACGCACGATCGAGCTGCGCCTGGTACTCGTCGAGATCCAACGACATATAAACACTTACGCCCAGCCGTGCAAACTTCTCCTTCGCGCGCAGGTACATTTGCCTCGCGGCGCCGGGCCTGCCGATGTCGAGATGATGAAACGCCACTGCCGATTGGATCATCGCCTGGAGAAACAGTTTTTCCGATGGTCCAACCTCGCCCATCCAGCGTTCTTCCCACGCGTCGTGCGCTGCGTGAAACTCGCCGGCATTGTAGAGATCGATTCCGGCAATGTATTCGATCGGATACGCCGCAACGTGCGCATCGAGATACGCAGTTTCAAGCTCCGTCATTGAGCGGCCCTTGCGTTAAGTCGACTGGCGATGACCTTCGCTGCGGTTGCGCCTGCGCCGGTGGCACTGCTGATCGTCGGTGCAACGGGATTCGAGATGTCGCCGACGGCGAACACCATCGGCACGTTCGTTTCGTGTTGACTGTTCACCACGACATAACCGTTCTGGTCCATTTCCAGCTGGTCCGCGAACAACTCGGTATTCGGCTCGACACCAATGCGAATCAAAACGCCGCGCACAGCAAGTTGAAACGGCTTCAATCCCTGCTTGCGCTGAATCTCAACCGCCTCCACTCGCTCGTCGCCAATGATACGGGTCAGCACGGATTCAGTGAAAACCGTGATGCAGTGCTTTGATTGCAGTTGTTCGGTGAACTCGCGTCGAGCGCGCAGCTTCTTTCCGCGGTGAACGAGCGTCACTGTCGGGCAAACGTCTGCGAGCAACAACGCATTCTCGACCGCTGCATCGCCGCCGCCCACGATACAAACATCCTGGCCGGCGAACAGCTCCCGATCGCGGGCAGCGGATTCTATCATTCCCTTACCTGCAAACTCCTTCTCGCCCGGGACGTTCAACGCTCTTGGCCTCACGCCCGTTGCGATCACGATCGCGATTGACTGAAGGCTTTCACCGCTCGCCAACGAAACGCGACGTGCCTTCAGATCCACTGACGTGATGCTTGTCTGTGTCCAGAGATCAAAATCGGAAGTCTCGATATCCGCAGTGAAGCGCTCCAACAGCTCCTGGCCGTTGCGAGCTTTGAGTCCGAGGTAATCGTTGATTGGATTGTAGACGCGATGAAGTTGCCCACCGACGTGTTCGGCCTGTTCGAGCACGAGCGTGTCGAGGCTCAGCTCATCGCACCAGAAAGCGGTTGAGAGTCCGGCTGGTCCGGCGCCGATGATGATTACGTCGTGCATTCTGACTACGAAACTGATGCGGCCGCCAGCGACAAAGACTGCTGCAAAATGGCGGCAACGTCATCCGGCTCTAAACGCGATGCGGCCAAAGTGCCGGCGCTGTCAACAAACTTCACCGCGGAAGTCATTTCACGATTATCCATTTGCCAGCGCCCGTCGCGATTACTTTCGCGGGCGTTGAGCAACTGCAACGCAACAGACAGATCTCGGCGCTCAATGCGAGGACGCACAACCGTCTCGGCCCAGGAGTAGTAGGGATAATCGAGTCGATAAAAATATCCGGAAGCTGTCGGAATCGCGATCAGAAAGAGTTCGCCTTTAGCGAATTTCGAGATCGCAGTGAAAGGCGCGGAGTGCCTGGTCGGACTGAAACCGGCGCCGTCAAAGATCTCGGGCGCGAGCGTTATCACCGAAATCTTCGAATCTGAAAACTCAACAACCTTTGATCTGCCTCGCTCAAAACTATCGATTGCTGCGACTACATTCTCCCATCCTTCGCGCCATAACGATTCGTATTGATTGATATTTGTCAGTAAGTGCTCGACACGCGGTAGGACCAGCTCGTAGGCACGCGCATCATCGTCAACTTCTTCGCCGGCGAGGAGTCGGGCGAGTGGAGAGTTATCGTCGTTATTCGGACTCGCCTGATCCGAACCCTGTATCGCGATGCTGACACGGACGCCATCGTCGCTCGAAAACTCCGAAAAGTCGCCGGCCTCGGCGGCAGAGATCAACAAATCGCGATACACGAGAGCACGCTCGCCTGTGAGAACAGTCCAGCACGAAAGGACGCCGTCCGTATCAAAGTGGTTGTTAGTGACAAGCTCAATGCCTTTAGTCAACGCTGAGCGGTTAGGAGAGGCAACGAGATTGAGCGCGATCTCCGTTGAAGTATCAGCCTTCACCTCGGTTGGAGTACTATTCCCTTCCCAGTGCGAGAAGTGAATGCTGTTGTCGACCGTCCCATCGACCGACAGCTTGGGAACATTTTCGAGGGCTTCTGTGTAAAACTCGAATCTCATTGTCCGGCCTTTCGAGGTACAGGAGATTTTTGGCAAAGTGTAGTGTAACGTGTCTCGCGGCTCAAAGCCGCTACCGAAATCAAAGACGGGAAGAACCCTAATGGAAGAGATCACTCCAACCGAACTCAAACAACGCCTCGACAAAGGCGACGACATACAGATCGTAGACGTACGCGAGGACAAAGAAGTCGCGATTGGACGCCTGCCAAATTCAATTCATATCCCCCTCGGGCAGGTACTGAACCGGATGAAAGAGATAGATCCGAACCGTGAAACAGTTGTGCACTGTAAGATGGGAGGCCGCAGCGCCCGCGCGATTGAGGCGCTTCAGCGGTCAGGATTTGAGGGGAAATTGATCAATCTGAAGGGCGGGATTATCGGGTGGTCGAATGATGTAGATCCGAGCGTGCCGAAATACTAAGCACAATCGTAGCCGCGGATTTATTTAGTTATACCTTCGAGTTCGATAAAGCGGCTGAGCTTCGTGATCACCATTCCCTCTTCACACTCCAAACGGCAGGAAAGGGCCGGTTTGTCGCTCTGCTCGGTCTGTCCCTTCATGTGATACCAGATTTGGCAATTCGTACATTCACCGTTCCAGCAGAAGTCGCCGTAAGAGATGGTGTTGATCGACAGGTATTGGAAGCAGCGCAGCAGCCGGTTCTTTTCGGGAACAGTGACCGCGTTGCCCATGATTTCGAGAGTGATAAGCCTATCGTAAGGATCGAGCAGATCCGCTGCACCCTCTTCAAAGCTGCCGCTTTGTTCAGCCATAGGCAGCGGCAGTATAATCGCTCCCTGCTCAAATTTGTACATAATCAACTTCGAGGGTAAATAATTTGGCCTTAGTAATCTACACGAAGCCCGGATGTCCTTACTGTCAGCAAGCTCGCGATCACTACAATTCCAAAGGCATTCCTTTCATCGACTACGACGCGCAGAACGACAAAGCGCGCCGCGCCGAGATGTTTTCTTATTCGGACGGCGATCCGACGGTGCCGTGCATCGTGGAAGATGGTAAATATGTCGGATCTGGCTGGGGGGACCCGCCCCGTGGTTGAACCGTTCACGATTAGCCGGCCGTGCGCCGGCTGTTTAGCGAGAGAAGGCGTCTCCCCTGAGATCAAATCGTCGTTTTTATGAGGAAGGTGCTTTATGCGATACCAAACCCGTTTAGTTATTCTGCTGCTGCTCTTTGTTGTAGCCGTTCTCCCAAACAATAGCGAAGTCATAGCACAGTCAAATGGAGCGGGCGCGCCTCAACCACCTATGGCAGAGAAGAAAACAAAAACAATCAATATTCACGGCACGACAATCGTCGACGAATACTTTTGGCTACGCGAAAAAACAAACCCCGCAGTGATGGCGCATCTTCAGGCTGAAGACGCGTATGCCCAATCAATGATGAAGCACACTGCGGCACTACAGGAGAAGCTTTATAACGAGATGGTCGGTCACATCAAAGAGACTGACCAGCAGGTACCTTATCGTTACGGGACCTACTTCTACTACACGCGAACTGAGAAGGGTAAGCAGTATCCGATCTTCTGTCGCAAGAAGGGCAGTGTCGAAGCTCCTGAGGAGATCATGCTCGACATGAATGAACTGGCGAAGGGCCAGAAGTTCATGAGTCTTGGAACGTTCTCCGTGAGCGACGACGGCAACATGCTCGCGTACAGCACTGACAACACCGGCTATCGGCAGTTCACGCTCCAGGTGATGGATCTCCGCACGCGCCAACTCTTTCCCGAAAAGATCGAACGCGTGAATGGTGTTGTGTGGGCCAACGACAACAAGACGATTTTCTATGTGACTGAAGATGCTGTGACGAAACGCAGTGACAAGTTTTACCGTCACGTCGTCGGCACCGACAAGAACGATCTGGTCTACGAAGAAAAAGACGAGCTGTTTGATCTCGGCGTTTCTCGTTCGCGCGATAAAGCGGTGATCTTCGTCGAATCGTTCAGCAAGACTTCGACCGAGGCGCGCTACATTCCCGCAAAAGAACCAAACGGAACGCTGAAGGTGATCATCCCGCGACAACCGGAACATGAGTACGACGTCGATTATCGCGAAGACCTTTTCTACATCCGTACCAACAAGGGCGCGAAGAATTTCCGCATTGTCACCGCTCCGGTGAACGATCCTTCCGAGAAGAACTGGAAAGAGTTTGTCGCTCATAAACCGGAAGTGAAGCTTGACGCGATCAGTCTGTTTGCAGATCACGCGGTGTTGTCTGAGTGGGAAGGTGGCTTACAACAGCTCGAAGTCATCGACTTCAAGACCAATAAACGTCATCGCATCAAATTTCCCGAGCCGGTCTATTCTGCTGGCCTTAGTGCAAATCGCGAATACAACACGAATGTCGTCCGGTACAGTTACAATTCAATGGTCACGCCAAATTCAACGTTTGACTACGACATGAATACAGGCAAGACGACGTTGTTGAAGCAGACGGAAGTGCCCGGCGGGTTCGATCGAAACAACTATCAATCCGAGCGGGTGTTTGCGACAGCGGCGGACGGAACCAAGATTCCGATGTCGATGGTCTATCGAAAAGGCGTGAAGATGGATGGCAGTGCGCCGTTGCTTCTTTACGGGTATGGATCGTATGGCGCATCGATTCCACCGACGTTTTCGTCAACTCGCTTAAGCCTGCTCGATCGTGGTGTGATTTATGTGATCGCGCACATCCGCGGTGGCGGCGAGCTCGGTGAAGAGTGGCGCCAGGCCGGCAGGATGATGAACAAGATGAACACGTTCACTGATTTCATCGCCGCTGCCGAAACGCTCATCAAGAATAAATACACGTCAAAGGATCGCCTCGTGATTCAGGGTGGCAGCGCCGGCGGGTTGCTGGTTGGCGCGGTGTCGAACATGCGACCGGATCTCTTCAAGGCGGTCGTGTCGCAGGTACCGTTTGTCGACGTGCTAAACACCATGCTTGACGCGAGCCTGCCGCTGACGACGAGTGAGTACATCGAGTGGGGCAATCCCAACGACAAGCCTGCGTTCGACTACATGAAGACTTATTCACCTTACGACAACGTTGCCAAGAAAGATTATCCGGCGACGCTCGTGAAGGTTTCGGTGAACGATAGCCAGGTACCATACTGGGAAGGTGCTAAGCTCGTCGCGAAGTTGCGAACGATGAAGACTGACAAAAACCCATTACTGTTGAAGGTCAACTTCGGCGCCGGTCACGGCGGTGCGTCGGGACGTTACGATGCATTGCGCGAAGCAGCCTTTGACTACGCGTTCATGCTCTGGCAGATGGGAATCTCAGAGTAGGAAATTCTCTGTTCGCTTAGCAAAATAGGTCCTATAAGCACTATAGGACCTATTTCGTTTGTTTATGATCGGCTCGACCTTAGGCAATTACAAGATCCTTGAGAAGCTCGGTGAGGGCGGGCAGGGCACCGTCTATAAAGCCCTCGATTCAAAACTCGGTCGCACGCTCGTCATCAAGGTTTTGCCCGCCGAACTAACCGCACGCGAAGCGAATCTCAAGCGTTTCGAACGCGAAGCACGCCTCGCTTCAGCTCTCGATCATCCAAACATCTGCACCATTTTTGACCTCAACGAGATCAACGGCATTCACTTCATCGCCATGCAGTACATCGAAGGGCGAAACGTTAGGCAGCTCGTTAATGGTCGCCCGCTGTCACTCGAGAGTGCTCTGTCGATCACATTGCAAACAGCAGACGCACTCGCTGCCGCACATTCTCGCGGCATCGTTCACCGCGACATCAAAGCCGGCAACGTGATGGTCACGCCTACCGGCCAGGTGAAAGTTCTCGACTTCGGCCTTGCGAAACTTCTCGACGAAGATGCGGCACGCACCTCCGGAATTCATCACACTGAGATCACTGAGGTCGGCATTCCTTACGGCACGGCTACCTACGCCGCACCCGAACAGGCGCGCGGGGATCGTGTCGATTCACGCGCTGATATTTTTTCGACCGGTGTGCTGCTTTACGAGATGCTGACCGGAACGTGGCCTTTCCAGGGTCAAACGGCCGTCGAAGTGCGTCATGCGGTACTTAATGACGAGCCTGCGCCGTTGTCAAAAATGAGGCCGGGACGCGTGCCCGCGAAACTGCAAGCCGTGCTCGACAAAGCGCTTGCGAAAGATCCACGCAGTCGATACCAGAAGATCTCACACTTCGCCAACGATCTCCGTGACATCAGCCGTGAATTGGGAACAGACTCACTTCCCGGCATCGATGAAAGCACCACGCCAATTGCCCCGAAACATCTGAAACAGGAAGGCGCGGTTACGCGCGCACTGCGCTGGTTAACGGGCAACAAGGGTGGCGAGAGCGCAACGAGATCAGGCGGGCGCAGCGGTGAAGCGCACGGTAGTCCAATGACGAGTCTCGGCGATCGCGATCGAAAGAGCGTTGCGATTCTTCCTTTTAAGAACGTCGGCAATGATCGCGAGATCGATTTTTATCAATTCTCACTCGCCGATGCGGTGATAACCGAGTTGGCACGTGTACGCTCGCTTGTCGTACGACCTTCGTCAGTCATTGTTAAGTACCAGAACAAAACCGTCGATGCGGCCGCCGCCGGACGCGAGCTCGCTGTTGACGCTATCTTGACGGCAACCTTTCTCAGCGCGGGCGATCGTCTCCGCGTTACGGCCCAACTACTCGACGTACGCACGAGTGAGATTCTCTGGAGCGAGCGAATCGACGCCGACGCGAGCGACATCATCGGCGTGCAGGACACGATCGTGCAGCGAATCGTCGAAGGCTTGCGACTCGAGCTGAGCCCGGACGAGAAAGTGGAGCTCGCGCGAAAAACAACCGCGGATGCCGCCGCGTCCGAAGAGTACCTGCGTGGTCGTGACTGTCTCGCCTCGTTTATTTATCACACGATCGAGCGCGAGCATCTCGACTCGGCAATCGAACATTTCCGCCGCGCCATCGAAATCGACTCAAACTTTGCGCTCGCCTACTCCGCGCTCGGAAGTTGTTACGTCAACCGCGTTTTGAAAGGCCTGGGCCAGTCCGGCGATCACGACAAGGCCAAGAACGCTTTTCGAAAAGCTTTGACGCTCGATCCGCGGCTGCTCGAAGCGCGCATGCACATGGTGTTCATCTATCTCACCGGTGGACAAAAGCAAAAAGCGCGTGAAGCAGTCGATGCGCTGCGCGACGAGTATCCGAACGATCCGGGCGTGCAGTTTGTGCGTGGCGTTGTCGCCCGTCTCGATGGCGATTACGAAAAGGCACTGCGCAGTTTCGATCGAATGGTGCGGCTGAATCCTGGCGAAAAAGTGCTGGCCAGTTACAATCGCTCGCGCATTTTTATGTATCAAGGCGACTACGATGAGGCGATGCGTGAGCTGGACCAGGGCGAGGAGATCGAGCCCGAACACCCGCTCATAAAAGTCTTCCGCGCCCGCGTTAATTACTACAAGGACAATGTTGACGAGGCCATCAACATTCTCGGTCAGGTGCTGCAACGACATCCGCAGATCGACGGTGTGCGACCGATTCTCGCGATCGCTTTAAGTGCTCAGGGACAACACACCAAAGCAAATGAGCAACTGACGCCGAAAGTCAGGCAAGTTGCCGAGGCCGACTACGACATCTCCTACTGGCTCGCGTCTGCTTATCTTTTGCAGGGGCGCCAGGTGGAAGCATTACGATGGCTCGAGACCGCAATCGGTCTTGGCAATGAGAACTACAGGTGGTTTGAATCAGATCCAAACTGGACCGACATGCACGAGGATCCACGTTTTGTTGAGTTGATGAACCGCATCAAAACCAACCGCGAGCAACCCGGGGACCAGTCTGAATGAAAACATTTGTAGTGGGCGACATACATGGCCGTTGCGCGCAACTCCTCAACCTGCTCGACATGCTGCCGCGAGATCCGGAAAACGACACCCTCGTTTTTCTCGGCGACCTGATCGATCGCGGCGCCGATGCGCCCGGCTGCGTCACACACATCCTCGAGCTTTCCCGCGAGAATCCCGAGCGAGTTATCTGCCTGCGTGGAAATCACGAACAGATGCTGATGGACTTTCTTGAGAATCGCAGCAACCTGTGGCTCACGCCCGTCGTCGGCGGCGACCGCACGTTTGAGCAGTACACGGGAGAGCCGGTCAGAGTCCACAGTGAAAGAGATCTGGAAGCGATGCGGGCCTCGTTCGAGCGCTCATTTCCACGCGAGCACCTCGCCTTCATGGAGGAGATGCCTTTTTACTACGAAAACGAATTTGCGATTTACGTGCACGCCGGCCTTGATGAAGGTAAGCATCCTAGTGAGAGCACGCCGATGTCGCTGTTGTGGATGCGCGACATGGATTTTTACAAGAACTATCGCGGCAAGCCTTGTATCTTTGGTCACACACCGACGCCGCTGCTTCCGTTACGCGGACGGCTCGGACGTCACGGTATCTACATCTCGCACAGCGCCGTCGGTCTCGACACGGGTTACAACCATCAATCGCCGCTGAGCTGTCTCTCGTTGCCTGATTTCAATCTGTATCAGACTTACGCCGACGGTCGCGAAGAGACTTACCAGATCACGTCGTTCATTCCCGAGACGCTGAGGGAAATGCAACGAAAAGCCGGAATGGTCTAGGGAACACAGCGCTGCTCCCGCAGTGGAACTAATTCCACGCTCGTCAACTTCCTCGTCGTCCCATCCAACGCGATCCGGGCCACCAGTGGTCCATTATCACAAACAAGCCGGATGGAGCTGTTGCGGATCCCGTTTCCACTGAGCGGCTCACCGACTTTACAACTTCCCCACGCCGCTGCGGCAGAGAACTGTCGTCGCATTCGTTCGACGTCCAACGCCGGCGCGGCGATTGTTTTCACGGTCTCCGTATCCCACGTTACCAGCAGTTTCCCAAGCGTTTCAGCAACCTTTGTCATCTCGGCGTCGGGCGGCATCACAGAATTGACGTTGATTAGTTGCACTCTTGGCGGCATCGTTGGCGCAAGCGTGATGTACACGTCGAGCCAGCCGCGATCACACATCATCCGCCATTCGCCACGCAGTGCGTTGTCCGGTTTGATCGAAGTTGCAGGCCGGCAAGTGCCGTGTTGCTCAGTCAATGCTTTCCAACGACTAGAGCGTACGTCGGCGGCAACGTCGAGAAACAGATTGTCGGCGGCAATGCGGTTTGCGAGTGCGTCGTCCCACTTGATGATCAACTGTGAAACGTCCGCTTGTGCTGTTAGCAACGACGGAGATGGTTGGACCGCACGTGGCTGCAACGCGCCCGTGCGATACAGCGCTGCTGCCGCGTCGTTGAAGAGAGTATTGAACCCCTGGTAAGTCTGGTTGCTCATTCCGATCAGGCCAACACCGTACTCCGGCAGCCAGCGCATCAGCGAGCCGTAACCCGGAAGTCCACCGCCGTGTCCGACCGCATGACCGAAACGACAATCCTGCGACACGCCAAGTCCATACCCGTAAGCCGAAGCATTGAGCTGTAGCGGAGCATCGACGGTGGATCGAAAGGCGCTGGCAGGAGAGGCGCGCCAGGCTTGCTGCATCTCGCGCGCGCTGCTCCGTTTGATTGGACCACGATCGGGCTCGTCGCGTGGCGGAAACGCCGCCATCAGAAACGCAACGTAGCG
>DAIOGT010000152.1:0-11601 GCA_036745095.1 Pyrinomonadaceae bacterium | reverse complement strand
TCCAGGTCGTGATGTTTGCGCCGCTCGCACCGATACCGATGAAACTCGCGCACGGTGTTCCCTGGCAGCGTTCGACATAAAACTGGATTTCGTTGGCTGAGACGTCCTGCCAGTTCAACACAACATAGCCGCCACTCATTGCAGCCGTGAGACTGAGCGGCGCAGCTGGCGGATTCAACGGGGACAACGTGACTTCGACGGTATTGCTGTAGTCGGACGCACCCATGAAGCCGACTGCTCGCGCGCGGTAAGTGTAGGTCGTGTCGCGTAAGACGTTACTGTCTCTCAAACCGGCAGAATTTTCCCCCAGTGTATGGCCGATCTTCGAGAAATTGGTACAACCGGAACCCTGACAACGTTCGACCTCCACGCGAAATTCATTGCTTGCGTTATCAACAAAATACAGGTTGACGTAGCTTGTGCCTGCGAAGGCGCGGAGATCTGTCGGCGCTGCCGGAGGTAAATCCGGGATCCCGGTCTGGTTGTAATGCGCGGTTACGAGATAGCCAAACCCGAGGCTCGCCAGCGTGTTTCCAGCTCCAAGCGCGATTCCCTTGCCGTTTGCATATGGGTCCCACGCAGCCCATTGGGGTGTACCGTCGGATCGGTACTTGGCGATCACGCCCTTCAGATAGGAGATCATGCCGGTGCTTGGGTTCGGACCGCCGGTGCCGGTGACGTAAACATCATCGTTATTATCGAGCGCCAACATGTTAGGCGTTTCAAAATTACTCTCGCTGCCGTTGAAACGTTGCGACCACATCAGGTTCCCGTTCGAGTCCGTTTTGATCGTCATCCAATCGAAATAGCCGGCCGTGCTTATGCCTGTTGCCACAACATTGCCGACGGAATCGATTAGCAGACGATAGGTCCGTTGGCCCACGCTGTAGCTCCTGGTCCACAACGGGGTACCGGCCGCATTGAACTTTGCGATCGCCATTTGGTAAGGAGTCGGGTCCAGAGGTGAATACGTACCGGTAGCAAAGTAACTAACGTTTTCCGGTCCAAAGGCCACGTCGTTGGATGCATACGCCTTCAAACTTGTATTAGCCCAGAGCAAGTTGCCATTGGCGTCATACATAAGAGCCATAAACAAATTACCGCTAACGCCGGCCACGCCCACACGGGAGCCATCCAATGAAATGTTCATGGCGTGGGGTTTATCAATTGCACCGTTATTGTCGAATACCGCGGTCCACAAAGTAGCCCCACTCGGAGAGTATTTGATCAATACTGAGTCATGTGTGGTATTGCCCGTAGCGTTCGTCAACCACATATACCCGGCTACATAAATGTTGTTGTGAGTGTCGACCTGAACCCGAATAGCTCCGCGGAATGGTCCAGGCAGGCTGTTGGCCCACAGCAGATTTCCATTGGGGTCATATTTGAGAGTCAGCCACCCGTGAGGTTCGCCATCGACTGCACGGACAATTGAGGCCAGGACGACAACGTTCCCACCGCCGTCGACCGTCATCCAGGCACCGCGTAGCGAGTCCGACGGATCGTAGGTGGTTTGCCAAAGTAGGTTTCCGGCGAAACTGAATTTCTTGATAACGAGGATGTTGGTGGCCGGGGTGTCGCCGAGGACATACACGTTCCCGTTTGCATCGTTGTCCAGCATCGTGGAATTAAAATTGTAGTCAGCCGCACGCCAGTTTTCGATCAGAGCTGGTGAGGGTTGAGCAGAAACGGCGGATACGAAACTCAGCCACGCGATGATGGCAAGCAACGGGAAAATATATTTCGATGGTAATGACTGTCGCATGTTGTTCCACTCCCTTCTGCGGCTTACTTAACGGACAAGCTGGTCAAACACGAGGCTGGCCTCGCTCGTAAGCCAAGGTTGATTTATCGCCGTGGCATCGGACATAAACTTTGATAAATGTGGATTGCGTCGCAATGCGGCCTCCCACTTCTGCCAGGGCGCGTAGGATGAATACCTAATTATTCAATATGGATAGTAGTGAGGTTGCATTGGCTTGTCTGTGACAAAGTCACAGAGCTAAGAAAACTTTTGTGCGTTTGTCGTTGGGCGTCTGGAAGGTGACTAAGTCGACGCGGTACGGCGCAGCTCTTGAAGGTCATCAGCGTGAATTTCGCCTCTGGAGAGGGTGACTAATCCGCCGTGCTCGAATTCTTTTAAAATGCGGCTGATCACTTCGCGCGAAGTTCCGATATCTGTTGCGATATCCTGGTGGGTTTTCTTGATGATGCCGTCAGCGTCGGCTGCGTGCAGCAAGTAGTCGGCCGTGCGTTTATCAACACGTTGAAACGCGACTTCCTCGACAAGCGAGATCACTTCAGCAAACCGGGAAGCCAGCATGGTCCACAAAAACTCGCTCCAAACCTTGTATTGATTGACCCATCTATGGAGCACCGCAGAGGGAATAACAATCGCTTCGACATCGGTTTCCGTGGCAACAAAGGCAGGGAACTCGATGCCAGACATAATGCATGACGCTGTCAGAATGCAACTATCACCAGGTTCGACGCGGTACAGGGTGATTTAGCGTCCTGATTCACTGAGCTTATAAACGCGGGCGCGGCCTTCCAACACCATCGGAATGCCACTACATTTGTTTCCTTCGAGGCAAATGAATTGATGTGCGGGAATTTGAACGAGCGCGGCATGCTCAAAAAGCTCAGTTTGCACATCCTCGCCGGCCTTCCCAAACAAAGGAAATCTACTAAAGACTTTTTCCCTCAACAGCGTCGTGTCTTTCATTGGCGTTGCCTTCTATCGACGGGCGTATCGAACTTCGTTGCGAACCTAATCCTACTGCGAAGCGGATACTGAAGCTATGACTGATGAGATCCGCCAGCATAACCACACGTGTCTCCCTGTGGCGGGACGTGTTGCTACGCAGCCACACGAAGCGATACCTTGACGAAGCTTTTTAACTTTCGCGCCCGGAGAGGCAAGAGTGGTAAGGAAATTCATCGTAATCCTCGCCGTATTATTCACGGCACAAGTCTCATTCGCTCAAGCGACCTTTAAAGTCACCATTAAAGATGAGAATACGAAGCAAGCGATCGCGGGTGCGATTGTGACGGTTAAAGACACATCAATTTCAGTTACGACAGACTCTCAAGGCATCGCACACCTTAGCAACATGCCTGACGGAGTACACACCCTTGTCATCTTCTCTCCCGGTTATGAAACCAAAGAGTTGACGCTTACTTTTCCAGTCACCGGCCAGCCAGAAACTTTGATATTTCTACAGGTTGCTAACGAGCTTGGCGAGGTCACGATCGTTTCAACGCGTACGGGCCGCGAGATAGATGATGTACCAACCAGAGTTGAAGCCATCGACGAGGAAGAAGTGGACGAAAAAACCAACATGCGTCCCGCCAACGTTTCAATGGTTCTCAACGAGAGCACAGGCATCAAGGTGCAGCAAACTTCAGCTACTTCCAACACGCAGAGCGTCCGTATACAGGGACTCGACGGAAGATACACCCAACTTCTTAAAGATAGCTTTCCGGCGTTCGGTGGTTTTTCAGGCAGCATCAGTCTGCTCGACATACTGCCGCTCGATCTAAAACAGGTCGAAATCATCAAAGGGCCGTCAGCAACTTTTTACGGTGGTGGCGCCATTGCCGGCGTGATTAATTTCATCAGCAAGGAACCGGAAGACGAACCCGTTACGTCGATTCTTTTTAACCAAACTACGGCACTCGGCACCGATGTTTCGATCTTCAATTCACGTAAATTTGAGAGCTTCGGTTACACGTTTCTCGGCTCAGTTAACTATCAACGAGAATACGACGTTGATGATGACGACTTCACGGAGCTGCCCCGCACAAACGCCTTCACCCTGAGCCCTCGTTTGTTCTTTTATCCAGACGAGAAGACTCGCGTAATCGCCGGCAACACAACCTCATATCAAAATCGCAGGGGCGGAGATGTTTTCGTCATTCGCGGACAAGGTGATAACTTCCATCAGTATTTCGAGAACAACCGCTCAGTTCGCAACATCACCACCTTGCAGTTCGAGAGGCAGCTAGGCGAAGGTAGCCGTCTTGTGGCAAAGCAAAGCCTCGCCTTTTTTAACCGCGAACTGGAAATTCCTGCTTACCTTTTCGAAGGCCGACAATTTAACTCTTACACGGACATTTCTTATCTTCGAACAGTCAATAATCACGTGCTCGTTTTCGGCTTCAATGCCGTCTATGATCAGTTCCGAGAAACGCCGAACTTAAACACACCAATCCCGCGCGATGAAACTCGCACCACGTTCGGCGCATATGCGCAGGACAGTTTCACAGTAACTGAAAAATTTTCCCTCGAAGCGGGACTTCGATTGGACCATCTTAGGGACTACGGTACGTTCGCGCTGCCGCGTGTCTCGGCGCTCTACCGATTCACTCCAAATGTGAGCAGCCGTTTGAGTTTCGGCCTCGGCTACAAAGCGCCGAGCATCTTCACCGAGGAAGCAGAGACTCTACTTTTCCGAAACGTACTCCCGATCGGAAATACCTTAGAAACTGAACGCAGCCGAGGCGGTACTCTAGACGTAAATTACCGGAACACTATCGGCGAGAAATTCTCCTATTCACTTAACCAAATGTTCTTCTATACCGAGATAGAAGATCCTCTCGTTTTAATCGAAGACCCGACTGGCATATTTCGCTTTGTAAACGCAGAACAGCTTGTGATCAGCCGTGGCTTTGAGACGAATGCACGGCTGTCTTACGACATAGTAAAACTGTTCGCCGGCTACACTTTCACTAAAGCTAAGGCCCATTATCTCGCCGGCAATCAGGTTCTGCCTTTGACCCCCAAAAGCAGGATCAACTCAGCGTTGCTTTTTGAGGAAGAAGCGAATTTTAAAACCGGATTCGAAGCCTATTACACGAGCAGCCAGTTTCTGAGCAACGGCTTCGAAACCAAACCGTTTTGGGTTTTGGGAATCTTTGGTGAAAAGACCTTCGGCAAATACAGCCTTTTTATCAATTTCGAAAACATCACGGACACTCGCCAGGGACGTTTAAGTCAGGTGGTCTTCCCACCGCACCAAACGCCGAGCTTCAGCGAGATTTATACACACACTGAGGGACGTGTAATTAACGGCGGGATCAAACTCAGATTCTAGGTGCTAACGTTTGAGGTGTTCACGCAGATTTAGATTTCTGATCAATCGATGTAAGTAATTAGGATGGACGCCCAGGAGCTTTGCGGCATCGGTGAAATTGCCCTTGGCCTGGTCCATTGCCTGCAGGATAATTTGCTTCTTAGTCGCTGCCACTGCTTCGTGGTACTTGGTCGAAGAGGGCGTCGTGCGGGTTTCAGTTTCGAGAATGGCTTCCGGCAGATCTTCCAGCAGTATCGAGTCCGTGCTGCCCAAGACTACAGCGCGTTCGATCGCGTTTTCCAACTCTCGCACGTTCCCGGGCCAATCGTAACTCAACAGACGCTTCTGGGCCTCTAGCGAGATTCCTGTAACCTTGCGGTTACATTTCTCGCCATACCTGACGGCGAAATATCTTGCGAGCAGCGGTATGTCTTCCTGACGTTCTCTTAATGGAGGCATTTCCAGTCGGAGAACGTTAAGGCGATAGAAAAGATCCTGTCGAAACAGATTCTGCGAGATTAGGTGTTCAAGATTTCGATTGGTTGCGGTCAGAAGACGCAGATCAATTTTGATCGTGCGAGTGCCACCAACTCGTTCGAATTCCCGCTCCTGAAGGACGCGGAGCAGCTTTACCTGAAGGGACGCCGATAACTCACCGATCTCATCGAGGAACAGCGTGCCTCCTTCCGCGATCTCAAGACGCCCTTTCCGCTGGGCCATTGCTCCGGTGAAGGCCCCTTTTTCATGACCAAAGAGTTCGCTTTCCAGAAGCGTCTCAGTGAGTGCAGCACAGTTGACGGCGATGAAAGGCTTTCCCGTTCGCTTGCTATTCTGATGAATTGCCCGAGCGACCAACTCCTTGCCGGTGCCGCTCTCGCCCAGGATCAGGACGCTCGAATCAGTCGGAGCGACCTTAGCGATAAACTCGTACACGCGCCGCATGCGAGGACTCTCGCCAACCATGCTGTGCTCGATACCAGAGTCGGCTATTAGTCGTTGGTTCTCGCTCTCCAACCATTCGATGTGCCGCGCGTTTTCGATCGCGACCGCGCTGATAGCGGCAATGGCCGAAGTCAATTGCAAGTGATCTGAATCAAAGTGAACGTCAATATCATTGGTATCGAGGTAGAGCACTCCCAATGATCTGCCGGGTATAGTAAGCGGAACACAAAGCACCGAAGTCGTTTGTGCGCCGGCGAGGCTCTTTTGGTCCAACCCTGTTTTGGTATCGCGATCTCCAATTAAGAGTCCTGTGCCGTCACTCAAAACCTGGCGAACCACAGTTCGACTGACTTCGATAGTTTCCTCGGGGCCCTTCAGGCGATCCAGTGCGAACACGGAGGAGAACTGATCTTCTTCTCCGAGCTCACTGTTATCGGTCAGCAGAATGGCTCCACGCTTAGCTGGGACAACTTCGAACACGAGCTCTAATAATTTTTTCTGTAGTTCCCGCAGACCTCGAATGGCGTTGATAGTGGTGCTGACCTTCATAAGGGCAGCCAGATCCCGCGCCATCAGATAGATAGTGTCGTGAAGTCTAAACTGAATCGTGGAGCTACCACCCACGCGACTATCAGCAAACTGCACCTCACTCGATTTCACATTGATGTCACCTTCGTGACGCAGGAACAGGAACTGTGAATCGCCAATCCGAACGCGGTCGCCGTGTTCAAGATTGCGACGTTTCACTGGCACGTCGTTCACAAAAGTTCCGTTGAGACTGTCGAGATCGGTAAGTAGAAACTCCTCGCCATTGCGCTCGATCTGGGAGTGTTTTCGGGAGACAGAAGGATCCAGGAGACAGATTGTGGCGCCGCTGTCTCGTCCAATGACTGCCGGCGAATCAGTAATCGAAAGCACCGTTCCTTGAAGCTTCCCGGCTATGGCAACGAGACGTGGGTTCATGAAACTTTTTAAGTAGCAGGAAGTTTACGTGTCTCACATGCTCTGAGCAAACCTTTGTCCGCATCCTTGCACGAGAACCTATCTGAAGAGATAAATCCCTATCCGATTGGATAGCGATATAAGAATCGAAGCGCTACACCTATTCCATTTCAGGCCTTGAAACCATTACTTTACGGCTGTTTTCCCGCGCTTGGTCCGGGCGCTCCGCATGGCACATCAATAGCAATGGGCCATACCGGCCCAATTGAACTAGTTGAGCCGCCCAGAAGAAGTCGGCAAACAGACTTCTACTCAATTTTCAAGAGGTTGAAAATCTCAACCAGGCCGGAAAGGCAGAAGAGGAGCAAGACATGTCGAACCAAATAGTCAAACGTTTCACGATGCTGATGCTGGTAGTTGGATTAGCGTTCGCAGCAACTGCCGTGTCGGCCAACGCTCAAACGACGTCTGCCCACGTAATTGCGAATATCCCCTTTGAATTCGTCGTCGGCACGGCAACGCTGCCGGCGGGCAAATACACGGTACGTGCGGCAACGAGTAACAGCGAGGCATTGCGAATCAGCAGCCGTGACACAGAGTCTTCAGCAATAAGACTCAGCAGCTTAGTTAAGGATAAGAGCGAGAAGCGGAAGGCGAGAATGGTGTTCCACCGCTATGGTCAGCAGTACTTTCTGGCTGAAGTTTGGTCAGGTGATAACTACGGCCGGCAGGTGTTTGAGTCCAAAAGGGAGCGCAATCTCCGTCGGGAAATCGAGATGATCGCTTCAAAGACCAACTCCGCCAGCGAAAGTTATCAGATTGTTGAAGTAGTAGCTCTCGCCCGGTAACTGCCCGACAGGTGACTAGCTGAACCCCTCAGCTTCTCACCTGATCGTAACCAGAACGGCAACCCCAACGCCGCGCGGGTTGCCGTTCTGGTTTTTTGCTTCACTCATTGACGCATGTCTAGTTTAGCTGGAACCTGCGTCCGGTCTCTCTTAAGATGTTATTGCTTGTTCCTAAACAGTATTGCGGGACTGCCCTGCGCGATGGTGTTTGTGACAACGGACCTCCATATGTGGCTGTGCCTCGCCGCGAGGGTCGTTCGACGCGTGAGAATCACACATCGATTATGCAGCTAACACCAGGCACTCGAGTTGGTTCTTATGAGATTCGCCACTGTATCGGCGCGGGCGGAATGGGTGAGGTTTATTACGCGCGAGACACCAAGCTGGGCCGGTACGTAGCGCTCAAAGTATTGCTTCCGGAGCTTACCACCGACCAGGAACGGTTGCGACGTTTTGAGCAGGAGGCGCGTTCCACTCTAGCCCTCAATCATCCGAATATTCTTACCATTTTCGAGGTCGGACAGGAAGCTGACCTTCATTTCATAGTGACAGAGTTTGTCGATGGCGTGAATTTACGCCAGCGAATGGCGGCCGAGAAGTTTGCGCTCGCTCCTGCGCTTGATGTTGTTATTCAGGTTGCTGCCGCACTCTCAGCAGCCCACGCCTCCGGCATTGTGCACCGTGACATCAAGCCTGAGAACATCATGCTCCGTGCGGACGGATACGTGAAAGTGCTCGACTTTGGACTGGCCAAGTTAATGCCAACTCAGGATGACGAGGTTGCCGATCATGATGTGTCGACGGCTTTGAATCTGAATACGGCTCCCGGTGCAATTGTGGGCACGGTGAATTACATGTCACCGGAGCAATTGCGAAGCATGAAAGTAGACGGCCGTGCGGACATATGGAGTTTGGGCGTTGTCCTTTACGAGATGATCGCCGGGTGCGCGCCTTTCACTGGTTCGACAAAGAGCGATGTGATTGCATCAATTCTCACTCAGGAGCCAACGCTTCTGACCAGATATTCAAGGGATGTGCCTCATGAGCTTCAGCGGATCGTCGACAAATCGCTCCGCAAAGAAAGAGAAGAACGCTATCAAATTGCCAAAGATTTACTCATAGACCTGAAAGACCTCAAGCACGATCTGGAACTGCACTCCAAGCAGGGCCGCCTTCGTATGTCTGATCCTCTCAGTGATGCGCCGACTGAGCACATCGCGTACGGCACCGCTGACAATGACGTGCAGCAGACCCGCACCGCTACCGGCAAAATTGGACAAGCCCAACCGACTTCTGGCGTTGAATATTTCCTGGAGGAGATCCGCAAACACCGACTCGGCGCAACCGTACTTGTAACGCTGCTCGTACTCGCGGTCGCGGGTGCAGCCTTCTGGTTGAGCGGAAAGTACCGCACCTCGAGATCTGCGTCTAACTCAGCCGCGCCAATCACAACTGAAATAATGACAACCACCGATGTCAGAGAAGCAGCGATTTCGCCCGACGGCAAGTACATTGCAACTGTAGTTGAGGACGCGGGAAAACAAAGCATCAAGATTCAACAGCCGCACAACGCGAGCGAATCACGAGTAATTGCGGAAGGTGGTGACTATCGCGGGCTCGTCTTTTCACGTGATGGTTATTCTGTTTATTACCTCGCGAAGGATGAAAAGGGATCTGCACTTTATCAAGTTTCGACATTAGGAAGTGCGGCAAGAAAAGTTCTTGCCCCGCTCGATACACCCGTCGCTCTCTCACCTGACGGAACCCAGTTAGCATTTGTACGTCGGAACGACCGCGGAACAATTCTAATTACAACGAAAGCTGACGGTACTGCGGAAAGGGAACTGGCAAGCCCTCCTCCTCAATACCAGTTCAGCACGTTGCGAAACAACGGCGGCCCTGCCTGGTCCCCAGATGGAAAGGTCATTGCTGTTCCGGTTATGAGCAGGGGAGATCCGATGCACATGGAGGTGGTCGCTGCAAACCTTGACGATGGTTCGGTGAAGTTGATCAGTTCACGACGATTTTTTCTGATCGGTCAACTAGGTTGGCTATCCGATGGTAGCGCTGTGCTGATGGCTGGTCAGGAGAAAACACCACCACAGGCGACTTCGCAGATCTGGTTAGTCACCTATCCTCGCGGCGAAGCTCGCACGATTACGTCGGAAGTGGGGTCGTACCAGGGCGTTGGTCTAACCGGCGACTCAAGCAGTCTACTCACGACACGAATCAGCCAGAGTTCGAAGATCTGGATCGTTTCCAGTTCGCGCCAAAATAGTGCCAGCGAATTGCCGGGCAGCAAGAACAAGGGCGCAGGCGGAATAGTTTGGAGTGGGGACGAAAGTCTTATCTACTCTTCGAACGAAACTGGCTCAATGGAAATTTGGACCACGAACGTGAATGGAAGTGATGCTAAACAATTGACCTTCGACAAGCTCACGTCTGTTGAGCCGGCAGTTTCTCAGCGTGATTCAGGTTTGATAGTTTTTGCGAGTTACGCTGCGGGTAAGCCGCACATTTGGCGAATGGATAAAGACGGAAACAACCGGAAACAGTTGACCAACGGAATTTACGAAGACTGGCCCGACTTATCACCTGATGGTCAATGGGTGATTTATCACGGCTCAGATTCATCGGGCGATCGAATCTGGAAAGTCTCCGTCGAGGGCGGAACGCCGCTCCCATTGTCGGATAAGTCAGCACGTCATCCGGTTTTTTCACCGGACGGCAAGCTCATCGCATGTTTTCTTCGTGACGATCGATCGGCATGGCAGTTGGCGGTGCTCCCCGTTTCAGGGGGCGAGGCATTGAAAACGTTTCCCGTTCCGGTTTCGGTTGCCGACCAGTGGGCGGGTCCGCGCTGGTCAGCTGATAGCAGGGCAATAACGTATGTCGTCACCAAAGGAGGGGTCTCAAACCTCTGGAGCCAACCACTGACTGGAGAACCGGCGAAGCAACTAACGAATTTTCAGCAAGATCAGATCTTTACCTTCGCCTGGTCGCGCGACGGTCAGAAGCTCGCGTTGGTCCGAGGTGTGAATGCAAAGAGCGTCATTCTAATTAGAGACTTTCCACGAAACTAAACGGAGCAATCACTGTTTCCATCGCTTGAGCTGTTGCCACAAGGAGTGTTGGCAAGGCAGTCTTCTCCGGTAGCTGCTCATTTACGAAGCTAGGCAGCGTTTGTAGCGAGCCGTGGTCGCAACTCAGCGCTTGCGTCTGGAAGAACTCAACAAGTGTTCGCGTTTTGGCCCTGGTTTGCGGTTTGGCTTTGGCTAAACCCGATAGCGTTGCAAACCCATTGGTTCCCGTCCCAATAACACTCAACCCGCGAGTCTGGGGCGGTAAGCGCGAGACTTCCCAACGTGTCGGATTCGATTTCTATGGTGATCGTGTTGCCCTGGAAAGAAATGGACCCGAAAGAACCGACATTCTGTCCCATATGATGCTCCTTACTCATTTAACGCTCAATGAATTTGAAAACGTCGCGCAAGACCTGAAGTCCTGGATTTGCGCAAAGTGAGGAGGTTCTTCGTTTACCAACTTTCGTCCCGAAGGTCTGCCTTGTCGGGCTTTGGTCGCGAGAGGTGGTGTAAACGAGTTTCTAAGGCTGTACGTGTGCCGCAACTCTATTAAATCGGAAATCGCGGTGTCAATGCTGATACATCGGCTCTCAAGCGGAACGCGTTGCGTTGACTCGCGCCGGCGCCACCTAACCCTTAGCGTCATTCGCTGCATATCCGCAGTATCGGTGTCACCGGCGCGCGTCGCACAACATATTGGTTAGCGTTTGA
>DAIOGT010000151.1:5827-11691 GCA_036745095.1 Pyrinomonadaceae bacterium | reverse complement strand
CCCGGCATCGTCATCGTGAGCACACGCCCGAGCGCGTCGTAGGTGTAACGCGTCACCCCGCCACGCGGATCGGTCGTCGTCAACACGCGGCCCATGCCGTCATAAGTGTGACTGGTGATGCGGCCCAGTGGATCGATAGTGCTGACCACGTGGCCGTAAGCGTCGTAGGTGAACCGCGTGACTGCGCCGTTGCCGTCAGTTGCGGTCAGCGGATTACCGCGACTATCCATGACAACCGTGACGATCGTTCCCTTCGCATCCTTCACGCCGATTGGATTGAAGGCCGCGTCGTAAATAACCGTGCGAGTGTTTCCGAGCGGATCGGTTTCCGTCAGTGGTTGGCCCACGGAGTTGTAGGTGGCGGTAGTGGTCCTGTTCAGCGCGTCCGTAATTGACGTTATGTTGCCACGTCCATCGTAGGTGAAACGCGTGACTTGACCGAGCGCGTTGGTCTCAGTGAGTTTGTTGCGATTCGCGTCGTAGGTGTAGCTCTTAGTATGACCGAGCGGATCGGTCTCACTGAGGAGGTTGCCACCCGCGTCGTAACGCTGCACCGTCGTACCACCGTTGTCGGGATGAGTAGTAGTCGTTGTGTTGTTGACCAGATCGTAGGCGTAACTGGTCGTCTTACCCATCGCGTCAGTGATGCTTTGGACGCGTCCGTCGGGGAAGTAACTCGTAGTCGCTTCCGAATTGCCGCGAGCATCGATCCCTTTACGGAAGAAGTGTCCGGTGTCGTACTCGTAGCGAAGCGGAGTGGCAACGTCGGGCAGGTTAACCGTGACGAGATCGCCGACCGAGTCGTAGTTGTAGCGATACACCTTTCCATTCGGATCCGTGATCTCGGTAATACGTCCCTCTGCATCGCGCGTGAACGGAACGTTGAGATTTCCGGCCGTGCTGGTGATTCCGTTAGGCGTGAAACTCAACAGGTTATTGTTGAGGTCTTTGATCGACAGGACCTTGCCGGTCGACGTCATGGTGTAGACGCGTCCATACGGATCCGTGTAGACGTAAGCTGTCGGGTTGTAATTGATGTCGAGCGAGAGGAAGCACCCGAAACCGGTGCCCGATCTGATGAGCAGACCACAACCGTTCGACTGCAGCGTGCCGAATACACCCGGCTCCGCCAGGTACGTCGGCTGGAAGAAAAAGCTGAACGGGAACCCGAAAGAAGTCGGGCTGAATTGGAATGTAACGCGCCGGCCGGTGCCAGGCTCGGTGATAGTGACGTCGTGATCTGGACTGACCTCGAGCCGTGGGCCCGACATCTCCAGCGACCAGCCGTAACCGAAATCACCGATGTGGTTACGCTCGAGACTATCGTACTTACGCTCGATCGAGATCGGCAGACCACTCACGGGCACAACCAGGTCAGTGATCTTAATACTCATGCGACCGGGCTTGTTCTCGCCGGTCACCGTGATCACTACCTGGCTGACTTGTTCGTTGCCGTTGGAGTCCGTGGCAGTTATGCGAATGACGTAGTTGCCATTAGCAAGCGTAGTTGTATCAAGCGTGGCGAGCGTTGTGCCCGGACCACCCTGAGCGTTATCAACCAATGTGGTTACTGCCGCCGGATTGGTCGCCGGCCAGTATTCCACCTTCGCATCAGTTAATGTCACACCGGCGGCGACCGTGATGGGCACACTTCCGGTGACTGACGCGCCATTGAGTGGGCCACCAATCCAGCCTTGCGTGACTGGCGGTGACTGCGGAGTCAACGTCCAAACCATCGGGATCGGCGGAGTGCCGTTGACGTTCGCTGTCGATGTGCTACGGACGAGGGCCGTAACCGTGTCAGTACCCGGATTCGTACCGGCATAGGTGAACGTCGCAATACCCGAGGTGTTGGTTACGGCGCTGCCCGTAGTCGCATTGGGACCGGTGACCGTGAACTCCACACCGAAGTTCGCCAGCGGATTGCCGGCAGAGTTACGCAAGGTAGCGCGCACTGTTTGCGGCGTGCCGGTCACGTATGGACCAGGCGCTGCGGCTGCGAGTTGCAGAGTTGCGCCTACCAGGGCAGGCGATGCGTTGACGACGATTTGAATATCGTCAGTGCCGAGACGGTGCGTGTCGTTGGCCGTAAGCCGCAACACGTATGTTCCCGGCGCCGAGAAGATCGCTTTCGTCACGGGGTTGTTGATTTCGTTGAACGTGACTGCGCCTGGTCCACTCAACTGGCTCCAGAACGTTGACACCGTTGCGCCGGCGGGGAAACCATCGTCAGCCACCGTGCCGTTCAAACTCGCAGTATTCGGCAACGTGACCGTCTGATTTGGTCCGGCATTCACGATCGGCGCGGCGTTTGCGGGTAACACGGTGACGGTCACTTCGTCACTGGCGGTGTGTTCCGTGTCGGTGGCAGTGAGCCGCAACACGTATTCGCCCGGCAGCGTGAACGTCGCGTCGCTAACGGGGCTGTTTGGCCTCGCGAAGGCGACCTCACCCGGCCCGCTTACCTTGGACCACTGGAGCCCGAGCGTAGCGCCACGCGGGAAACCGTCGTCGCAGGCGTTACCGCTGAGTTTCGCAGGGTCAGGCAGGGTAACCGTCTGATCGCCGCCGGCAAATGCCGACGGTCCGGTGTTCGGAACAACGGGGAGCGTGAAGCCGGCCGTGCCGACGCTGAGGTCGTAGAGGATTGGCGTTTCACCACTCGCCGACCGCTTAAAGTTGACTACGATCCGCAGGAAGCGACCATTCGCAACACTCGGATCGGCGCCGTTGGAAACAATTTCGCTTGGCCCAAAGGTGGTGCCGTTAGTACTGCTCGCAACTGAAACTGTCAACGACGCGTCACCGCACAGTTGGGCAGTCCAGCCGATGCGACCCCATTCAGCGCCGACTATCTGGCTGTCAAAAATAGTGGACCAGGTACCCGTGGCTGGCACACCCGACAGCGTGCTGCCGGTCATATCGCTGTAGTTGTAAAGACTGCCACCGAGATTCTGAGTCGTGAAGTCGACTGCGCCTACGCGGGTAACGCCATCCGGACCCAGTGGGCCAAGATTCGGATCGATACGCGAGACCGTGCGACTGTTGTGATTGGTGGCCCAAATCTTGCCCGAGCCGTCGACTGCAACACCAGTAGGTCCACTCTGAACTGTGATCGTACCGACATAAGAACCGTCGTTCTTGAGATGGCCCACCGTGCTGCGATTCAGCGAGTGTGCCACCCACACATGATCGTTTTTATCGACTACGCAGCCCTGCGAAAACGCATCGCCCTGGTTGAACGTACCGAGCAAAGTTCCATCGGGAGAAAATTTCCGGATCTGCCCGTTGCCGAACGACGTATTCCAGACGTTGCCACCGCTGTCGATGCACAGTCCGTAGCTCGGATGATTGAAGCCCCTCCAGTTCGTGCCATTCGTACCCGTCAGCGGCTTCGAAGTGTCCCAACGCAACATCGGGTTCGACGACCAGATCACACCTGCCTTGTCGATCAAGCCACCGTAACCACCGAAGCCAACGCTCGGCTCGGCGCGTTTAATCTGACCTGTAATGCCATCCAGCAAATCGAAACGGCGCCCGCTGGTGCCGCTCACCCAGACGTCATTGTCTTTGTTGACTGACACGTGGCGCGTGCCAAACGAGTTGACCTTCGTATAGTGAATGATGCACTCGTCGGCCGCGGTCGAGACGCCGCCGTTGGTATTCGCGCCACCGGCATTGGTCCAGGCCCGAATGTCGTTAAAGCCGGTTGAGGTCTCGATGATGCCGTTGTTGTTACGGTCGACACACTGGCCGTTTTCAAGCAGGCCGACATGGACCACGCTGTTGCCGGCGCGGTTCGTGGCCCAGACGTTTCCGTTGAGATCGACTGTGGTGCGCGATGGATCTTTGGGCTGTCCGGCGGGTGAAGTGAAGTATTCGCCGAGCACCTGCCCGGTCTTCGTATCGATCTTGACGATCGTACCCTTCGACGACACTGCGACCCACAGGAAGTCAAACTCGCGCGCCGTGTGATCGAGTTGCAACTGGTTCGAGATGTCGTGAATGACGTTGAACGAGTTGCCCTGATCGAAGTCTGTGTCGAGCGTGTAGGTGCGTTCCGCAAACGGCTTTGGCTTCACGACGACGGTCATTTCGTCGCTCGCGCTCAGTTTTCCGTCCGACGCGGTGAGCCGCAGCACATACGTACCCGGAACGCTGAAGATCGCGGTCGCGTTGAGCAGCGTCGCATCCGGAAAGACAACCGGGGCTGGTCCACTCACAAGACTCCAGAACGTCTGGAGCACCGAGCCACGCGGCAGGCCGTCGTCTGTAGCCGCGCCATTCATTGTCGCCACGCCCGGCAACGTAATTTCCTGATCCGGTCCCGCATCCGCCGTTGGCGGTTGGTTCAACAGCACGGTCACCGCCATCTCATCCGAGACCGTAAACTCCGTGTCGGTCGCCGTAAGTCTCAAGGTGTAGACACCGGGCGTCGTAAACGAAGCTGTCGTCACCGGCGCGTTCGCATTGCCAAAGACCACTGGTCCCGGCCCGTTCACCAGACTCCAGGTTGAAGTGACCGTACTGCCCTGCGGCATGCCGTCGTCAGTGATGATTCCTTTCAACAACGCTGGATCGGGTAGCTCGATTGTTTGATCCGGCCCCGCGTCGACTGTCGGCGGTTGATTGTTCGGAACCACCGTCACCGTCAACGTGTCGCTGGCGCTCAACTGTCCGTCGGACGCAGTAAGCTTTAGGACATACTCGCCCGCCGTCGTGAAGGTCGCCGTGCTGATTGCTTTTGTGGGGTCGCTGAAGACGACTGAGCCTGGTCCACTCACCACGCTCCACTGCAGTTGCAACACACTTCCCTGCGGCAGGCCATCGTCACTCGCGCTGCCGTTCAGGCTTACAGAATTGGTAGGCAGAGTTATCGATTGATCGCCGCCCGCATCAACGATCGGGGGGCGGTTTACCGGCGGCGGTGGGATGTCGCTCTCCGTGATCTGCAACACGCCGTTGCCGTTCACAAACAGGTAGTTGCATGAGACCGTGCCGCGCACGCGACCCGAACCTTCGATCGTGATCGTACCCTGCGGCGCGCGCACAATGCCGTACAGCACGGAACTGCCGGTTACTTTCAGTGCGTCTTCCGGATCTGAAAGTCCGGTCGCAATCTTCAGCAGTAAGCGCTTTGGATCGTCCGCGGCGCCAAGAGTCGAACCACTCAACGTGACCCGGTTCTTCACCGTCAACACAATTGGACCAGCAAGCCGCAACTCGCTGCTGCCGGTCAAAGTCAGTTCTTCGAGGTTGTAGATGGTCGGGGTTTGCGAAGTCGCATCACCGAAGACCAGCACGTTGCGGCCCGAGGCGCTGAATTGCCCATAGGTTCCGGGCGGTACTGCAACCGTACCCGCGCTACCGGAGATGCTGAGGTTTCTCAACGTTGTGGGATCGCCAATCGAGCCGCCCGCATTGCTAATCGAAACATCACGCGTCCCCGCAGGCGCCGGTGGCGCGCTCACGTTCTCCAGCTCGATCGGATTCGTGCGCGCCACGACGTGACGCAACAACGAACTGCCCTTGATGGTGATGGTGTAGTTCGAAGGTTCGGGATTCTCTGTGCCAACTAGTGTGCCGGCATAGGTGGCCGGATTGCTGTGTAACACTACCGGCGTTCCCGGCACTAAGAGATCTGTCGTAATGGTGTCAGTGCCGTCTAGAGTCACGTCCTCCGGCAACAACTGCCACAGCGAACCTTCCACGCGCCCGCTGTTGAGCAACGTCACGCTGTGTCGCACGACTGCAATCTTGTCGTACAACTGTTTGACCGCCGGAATTGGGGCAATACCCGCCGGCGCAAACGCTACCTGTTTGAACTCCGCGCCACTCGCCAACTGCGACGCGACAAATTCCAC
>DAIOGT010000151.1:0-5727 GCA_036745095.1 Pyrinomonadaceae bacterium | reverse complement strand
ACGCTACCTGTTTGAACTCCGCGCCACTCGCCAACTGCGACGCGACAAATTCCACTCCGTTCCAGCGCAAGCGCGTGATTACGCCCGGAGACTGTTGCGTCACGAGGATGTCGCCGATGATTCCCGCAAACGCGCCGTCACTCACACCCCAGATCTTTCGGCCCACACCGTCCACCGCAAAAAAGTTCTCCTGCGCGGGCACGATGTCGATGTCCTGCGGTTGCACGGCCAGCGGCAACGAAGTCGCTACACCACTCGCATCAATCGCATAAACCTGTGATAGATCTTTCGCGCCCGCAAGGATCTTCCCCGACCATGGTCCATAACGATCCGGATCCTCAGGCACACTCGTCACGCCAGCGAGGCGAGTCTCGAGCGACGCGACCTTCGTTGCTTCCGCGGCCGCATTCACACGCCACACTCCACCCGTTGTCGTCACTGCAAGCAGATCGCCGCCATAAACGCCGCTGCGATCGAGATAGAGACCACCAATCGCACCAGTCTCGCCCGGCAACGTCACCCACGGATTCTGCACTGTTGCCCCCGACGCATTGACGCGCGCGACGACGCCCGCAACACCCGTCGTGGTGAACAGATCACCCGCTGGAAATCCACCGCGACTCACTCCCTGTCCCTCGTCGCGACTGGTTGCGATCAACAACGCACCGTTGAGTCCCGCCACGTTTGAGAACGACGCACTACTCCCATCCGCGGCTACTGCTTCAAAGTTGTTGGGTTGACCGCCAGGAGTGTTCGCGGCGAGCAGCATCTTCCGGCTCGCGTGGTGATAGTCGAGTCCCGCGTAGTCTTTGAACTCCGCGTTCGTCGCCGTCAGCACGATGTTGAAGTCTTCCTGCGGCGTAAACGCCGCGCGCAGAAATGCCACCAGACTCTGCTCTACCAGCGCGAGCGTCGCCATGACCTGCCGCGCTCCACCCGGTGCTTTGGTGATCAGGCCCACGATTGGCGACGGCCCTCGCGGCGCTGCCATCACGGGCGGGGCGATCAACTGAACCCAAAAGCTCAAGATCAACAACATCGTGATCCGTCGCCGGCTGTTGTGGGTAGACTTCGTGCTAAGAGGGGTAATTCTGGCAAACATGACTAGGGGTCCTTTCGTGGTCTAAGAAGACATCTGGTTCTGGCTTGGAAACGGTTAAAGACGCTTAACTTTATGCCAGCGCATCGGGTCAGTGATGCCCAGCGAATAGTCGTCGTGACAGGCATGCACGCGCGCATCGATCGGAATGGCGCGCGCGGGCGTGATGTTGTACCGGACCAGCGAGCCGCAATCGCCGGTGCCACGCCCTTTGATATGAAATATGAGTTGCTTCTTCGCCGTGTCGAACGTCGCCACGCCTTCAATTTCAGTCAACAACTTAGTGGAGACCTTGTTCACATCATCGTCATCGCCTTCGTAGGTCTTGAGCTTCAGTAAACGAGGCGGCGTCGCGCCCGATTCGGAGTAGTGCATAAAGAGATAGCGTGGCTGGTACGCACTTTCATGCGTCTCGATCATAACGAGGTAGGCCGACTTGCCGAGGCTGTGAAAAGTGAGTCCGCTCTGGTTCGGATCGTTACTAGTCCGCGAGCGCCGCCATTGCTCTTCGAGCTCAACGGGCCAGCGCAGCACTTTCTGCCACGCTTCGCGATCGGCTACTGTCAGGTCAGTCTTTTTCTTTGGCGCCTGGGCCATGCAAACAGACGCACCGAACACTATCAACAGGCTGGTGATTAATAATTTGAGCTTCATGATTGTCCGTCGTCAGAAATTGAGAACGAGGGTGCCGTTCAACTGCGTCGGGTTCTCGGCGTCTGCGGTGATCGTTAATGTGCCCGTGCCTGCTGTTACAGAGGCGAATTCACCGGTGCCGCTTTGGATAGTGATCTGCACGCCGGATGCGGATGCGAGTGTGCCTTCACCAGTTAAGGTAAGCGTACCGCCGCTGACGGTCCCGATCAGTTCTCCGCGCTCAGTCGACGACGAGTCGGCGTTCTGCGGCAGGACCGTCATGCGCCAACTGCCACCCGTGACGTTTAGATCGCTTCGTTGCAAGGTCAGCTTGTTCATGCCCGGCAAGTCGCCGCTGGCGGTCAGATTAAGGGCGATGCCTTCCGCTTCGGGGGCTGCGGTTTGTGAGCCACTCAACGTGCCGTTGTAAGTCGCCGTAGAAACGGCCGCCGCTAGAATTAACGACACAGCTGTGATCAGTAGTTGTTTCATTTCTCACTCCTCACGATTTAGAAACTGAATGAGTAGCGAACCGCCGCGTTTATGCCAGGGCCATCAATACCGGAGCCCATGGTGCGGTGGTTCTTGTCGAAAATATTTTCAAGGATGACTGTGACTGACGACCTTTCGCCGACACGAAAGCCGCCACGCAGATTCAACAGCGCAAAGCCGGGGTTCTTCGTGAACAACTGGTTCGGTTGCAGGCCTGGTCCAAGTACGCGCAGCTGCACCTGCGCGAGAGTTTCTCCTGTGGCCAACAGGATGCCGTTGCGCACGAGACCGCGCGCGACCGCGCCACCGTTGAAGAAGGCGGCAATCTCTTCGCGCGTGCGTAGTCCGCCGATGCGAGCTTGCGAGATATCGTTGTCAGAGAAACGTCCCTGTGGTCCCGCGAAATTAGAGTAGAGCTCGAGCCACGCGGGCGATCCGGCTCGTTCCCACTTGACGCCAACGAAACCGGTGAAAGGAGGGATACCGTTCTCGAGATTCGGCGGCGCGCCGGTGCGTAAGTCTGTGCCGCGGATGTAGAAAGCGTTTGCAGTCAGCGACAGATCGCGGCGTAGTGTCGCCGCCAGGCTGCCTTCAAGGCCACGCAGACGAACCTTGTTGGCGTTGGAGCGCACAAATACTGCGGCACTCGACAACGACGTGAACACGGCGCCGGTCGCGTCCTGACGAATGACTGGCTGACCGCCGACGAGTTGGCCCACTGCACCTGAGGGCAACAACAACGTACGGCGCTCGATCAGGTTTGAAATCTCGGAATCGAAAACAGAAACGCTGCCACTGAAACGGGAGCCGAGGAAACGCAGCGCGAGTTCGTAGCTGTACAGCTGCTCAGGTTTGATTCGTTCGAGCAGGCGTACATCAGTTAGCCGTCTCGAACTATCAAGAGCGCCGGTGGATCCTCCCAGACGAACGCCTTCATCCGGCGACACTTCAAAGCCCAGACCGGAGAGACCGATAGATGCAAAATCGTTGACGTTGGGCGCGCGAAAACCGCGACTCACATTGCCGGTAAGATTGAGGCGCCGGCTGATGTTGAACGTCAGGCCGGTGTTAAAGGTCACGTCGTCAAAGCTCTCTGTGACGTTCGGCACGGTCGGACTGCCGGCCGCGTCCAGCGGGTTGCCGGCCGACGATTGGTGGTAATTAAAGAGACTGTAGCGAATCCCGAGATGCGCCGTCAGACGTTGCGGGATCAGCGAGACGATGTCCTGCGCAAAGATGCCGAGGGTCCGATAATTGGAGCCGTTTGGAAAACGCGCGCGCACGTCGGCGACGTTGGTGAACGCGAGCGTTGCGTTGCTGAAGCTGAAGTCCTGTTTACGCGACGTGATCCGTTCGTCATAAAACTCCGCGCCAAACGTGAGCGAGTGATTGCGCTTCACGCGCGTCGTCGCCTGAGCCTGGTAGCCAAATGCTCGCGTCAGATTGAACTCGTCGCTGATCCGTGAACGAAGACCCTGCGCGTTGTTGATGGACTGCGAGCGCCGATCGTCACGCTGGCCGTTGTAAGAGAACGTCGTCGAGATTGAGTCGAAGGGACCGGCGCCGAGCCGATCGTAACGCGCCGTGAAGAAGTCTAGGACCTGCGGATCGAAACTGTTGAGCAGGTTGCCGATTCCGCCATCAAGTTGATCGTAACGCCGCAGGCCGAGTTGTGTTCCACGCAGGTATTCAAACGAGAGGACGCTAGCGTCCGAAGCCTTGTATTGAAACTTCGCGTTCGCGTTGTATTGACCGTATCCGGTGTCTTGTAGCCTGTCGCCGAGCAACTTCGAGGAGATACCAAGCAGGCGTGTGACTACGGAGTGTGAATCAAGACCGCCACCCGCGCGCAGGTCCTGAGTGCGGCGGCCGGAAGCGGCGAAGAGAAAGCCCCAGTTATCTGAACTGCCGCTGAGTGTAGTCGACAAACCACCGGAGAGATCAGCACTCGCGAAATACGTATTTACGTTGCCGTGGAGACCGAAAGTGTCAGTGCCCTGGGCCGAGCGAGTCAGCACGTTGATCGTGCCGCCCAGTGAGTCCGAGCCGTATTGAGTGGATCCCGGGCCCTGGACCACTTCCACTCGGTCCGCAAAATCCTGATCGATCAAAGCCGTGTACTGGTTCGCGCCGGGCCTGAAAGTCGCGTTGTTAAAGCGAACCCCGTTGATTAAATGGACCACCTGTTGGCCCGTTAATCCGCGCACAAACGGCGAGCCCTGGCCGGAAGTGGTCTGCTGGATGTGTATGCCGGACACGTCGCGTAACGCCTGCGGCAAAGTGTTCGCGTAGCGTCGCGACATGTCCACATCCGTAACCACAACGGGCGACTGCGGCACCTCAAATACTGCCTGCGGTAAACCGCGCGCGGGTGTAACCGTAACTGTCTCAAAGATCGAAGCGACGTTGAGTTGAAACTCGAGTTGCAGTGATTCGCCCGGCGTGACCTGGAGTACACGCCTCACTTCGCGAAAACCATGCTTCTGCACGGAGACGACGTAGTCAGCCGCCATCACTTTGTCGAGCACGAAGCGGCCACGCTGATCGGTGAGCGAGCGTTGTGCTTCGAGACCCGCGGCTCCGAAGAGGACCACCGATGCACCGCCGACGCTTCCGCCCATCTGGTCCAGGACCGTTCCCGCAACCTGTCCCGACAAAGACGAATCGGCGCGTGTTGTTAAGTGACAGAAAGACAGGAACGCGAGCAGCGCGATGGCAAAACGAAATTTGCGATTAATACAGGACATAACTCCAGGCACACTCCGGCCGCAGCCTTGGCAACCAAGACTTTAATAACGCCCCGGTGGAAAAAAATTACAGACGACTAGACAGCGTTGGTCTAGTGTTTTAATTAGCTCGCGTGTTTAATTTTGATCGTGATTGATAGATCGAAAAATGCTTCTAGTGTTTCACTTGCTAAGTGACTCCGTGACAGGCTGGAATCAAGCGAAGGCGACCCACGTTGCGTATTGCAGGCGACACACTAGACGAGTTGATACCACGATGCAAGCAGAATTAATTGGCGGATTTTGTTATTCATTGTCAATTCTTGCTGGCCGATAAAGTCCTTCATCAATGTCTTAACTCAACTTCAACGGGCCGCGCGTTGTTCGAGTCGTAGCCTTCGGGCCAGTTTGAAATGTTTACGCCGTAGAGCCAGTCCGACTCCGGTGTGACGGCGAAACGAATCCTTAAGGGCTGGCCACGCATCGCGCGCAAACGCAAAAACATGCCCGTCAAACGCCACTCCTGAATGTTCGGTTGCCCTTGCGGCTCAACGGGAATCAATCGCGAGCCCCCATCCCATCCCTCGACAAATAGCGTCACTCGCGTCTTTACAAAATCCGGCGCTGCATCGATCGGCAGCACCGGTTGAATATGTGCGCGCACGATGATTTCGCTGACCCGTCGCCGGTCTGCGCGAGTTGGCACTGTGTACTCGACATAACCGGAACCTGATCCCCAGATGTAACCTGAGCCCTCACCAATCTTCTCGAAACGTT
>DAIOGT010000150.1:0-11724 GCA_036745095.1 Pyrinomonadaceae bacterium | reverse complement strand
AGCGTGGAACCGGTTTTGCCATTGGAACCTTAAACTAGGTATCGCTCTATGGTGAGGGCGCCATGAAACACTCCGAGAATGTCTATACTCTGTTCCGACGTTATGAGGTAGGCAATGCGATAGTGGCCGTATAGGAGAATACGAACTTCGCGAGTGGCCTCGGCTTCATAACGATGACCCAAACGAGGATGCTGCTTTAGGAGTTGAACCCGCGCAAAGATCCCGGCAATCGTGCGTTGCGCAGCGTCAGGATTGTCGATCGCAATGTAGCTGTGGATGTCTTTGAGCCAGACTTGGGCTTCGTGAGTCCAGTTTATTTCAACCACGTATTGATCCGTGCCTCCATCTCTTCATTGGAGATGGTGCGGCCGTCGTCCACATCCTTGAGACCCCGCTCAATCATCGCGTGAAAGGCAAGCTCCCGAATGATTTCGTCATACGAGCTGTCGTCTGGTTGTTGCTGAACAAGTTGAGTAATTTGTTCTTTCGCTGTCGCCATGTTATCCGCATTTTAGCGCAATCCGAGCAAACATTTAAGTTCGCTCACGCGCATGGTGGAGTTGGGCACTCGGAGTCGTGGAGGGCGGTGGGTGTGTGTTCGCGTCCAAAGGTTGTGATCAGAATCACTGAGCCGATGATCACTGCGGCTGCGATTAACATCTGCCGCGTGAGTGGCTCACCTGCAACCAGCCAGCCTAACAACACCGCGACGACTGGATTCACATACGCGTATGTCGCCGCGCGTGCGGGCGTCACGTTGTTCAGCAACCAACTGTATGCAGTGAAACCAACGAGAGAGCCAAACACGAGCAGGTAAAAGAACGCGCCAATCGAAGTCCACGACGCATTCGCTAAATTTAAACGCTGCACGTCGCCAACCGCGAGCGCAAAAATGAACAGCAAAAACCCGCCGGAAAACATCTGCATTCCCGCACCCATTAATGTAGAGACCTGGAGCGGTCGACGACTCGAATAGATCGAACCCGCGCCCCACGAGAATGCAGCCAACAACACCACACCGCCGGCCACCAGATTCAATGTTGAATGGCCATTCGTTCGTAATCCATCCCCGACGAGCATTGCCACACCGACGAGGCCAATCAGCACTCCCAGCAGTACTTTCCAATTCGGACGCTGGCGGCTCAACGCCCAGTTGAGTACGACCACCCATAAAGGCTCGGTCGATATGAGCAACGCAGCGAGGCCAGTGGCAACATATTTCTCTGCCCAGGTCACACCGCCGTTTCCACCAAGCAACAACAGACCGCCGATTACGAGGGCACGTCGCCACATATGAAGTGGTGGAATAAATCGCTCACCTTTGAGTACGGCCCAACAAAAAAGAATGGCGCCGGCGAGCGAAAACCGCGTCGCAGCCATTAGGAACGGCGGCAGGGTTTCGATGGCGAGGCGGATACCGAGGTAGGTTGAGCCCCAGAGCACATAAACGGCGGCGAAGGCAAGAACGATCTTTACGCGAGATGGTCGAGGCGCTGTCATCCAGTGAGCCTCTACAGTATCAGAAAGGACAGTGGCCGCAAAAAAGCGCAAAAGCCACAAGAGTTTGATTGCCACGCCGCAAAAAAGCGTAAAGGCACAAGAGTTTGATCCAGGTCTCCTGTGCCTTTTGGGGCGCTTCTGCTTTGTGCCTTTTTGCGGCCGGCTTTAGTCAGGTCTGCCGCGTTTCTCTTTTTTGGGAGGTTGTTGTTTATTGTCGTTTTGTCGCGGTGGCCGCTGGTCTTTGCGGTCGTTTGTAATCACCTTCGCGCGCTCTTTTGGCGGCCGCTTATCCTGGTCTTTGCGCTGCGCAAACGTCCCGGTAGACACCACGCCGAGCATTGCGATTACCAGTATTTGTCGGATGAGCTTCATCATTTCAGCCTTTTTTCTCCTCGTGCAAGTTCCCGCGCAGGAGGGAGAAAGAGATGCGCTGACCAGCAAGGCTGCAAGAGCGGTGCCACGTATTTTCGAACGAAAAGTCTAACAAAACACGCGGAAATTCGCACGGTTTCGAATTGAGCCGCACCTTATCGTGCAAAGTGGAGCCGGCCACAAAAGGCACAAAAAGCACGAATGTTTATTGCAGGGGACGCAGCGTGTAATTAGTCCCTTCTTGGCTAACGTCGAACAGTGACGCTGAGCGTCCCGACGTTGCCACTGCTGTCAAATGTCCTTAGAGAAATCGTGTGTTCGCCGGGCCCCAGAGCACCGAAATCCACTGAATAAACCTCGTGGCCGCTGTCTGCTATGCCATCGTCGGGAAACACAGGCACCCACGCAGCACCATTAAGACTCGCATCGGCCTTCTTTACTTTGCCAGTCGCATCATCCACCGAAAACACCACGCGCACCGAGTCTGCTCGCAATTGCGGCTGGCCGGTGGCTTTGACGACTGGAGGCGTGTTATCGATGTCTACCGGCTCACTTAATCGCTCGCCCGTGAGCTTTTGCCCCGGCGGATTGTCCGGCGCGTCTGACGCAATGACTTTGATGATGTAACGACCGTCCGCGAGAGTCGCACCGTCGATCGTGTAGAAATTGTCGCGCAGCTTGTCTTTCAGGAGCCTGAACGTCTGTTCATTCAAGGCACGATAATAAATGGCGTACTCCAACGTGTCGGCATTTCGATCTTCAGCCTGCCACTGAAACGATCGCGCACCTCGTTGATAGAAACGCCGCGGCGGCACCTGCGCAACTGGACCAAATACCGACGGATCCAAGCCTGACGACTCAACGTTAGGATCAAGTGCAACCTGCGCCATCTGCTGTAAACCCACGCCAATCGGCAACGCCGTGATTGACAACACTTCAGGCGCCACGTTACGCGGCAGATAAGCAACACTCACATCTTCAAGCCACGAGGGCGCGCTTGTCGAACCAGACGCACGAACAGTCGCGCGCCACTGAATAAAACGAGCGCGCGGGCTCGAGATCTGATTCCCGTCAGCATTTCGATAAGCTGCACTCCAATCACTCCACGTCGCGTCCGGACGCTCACCATTCCCCGAACGAGTTTGCACTTCGACCGTGCCGCCGCCGCGCCACCAAATGCGACCCCACGACGCAGTCAGTTTTGCATCTCGCACCGGCGATTCAAACGTTCCTTCACTCACGAGCTCATTTCCGAAGCGAAAGAGCTTTCCCTGGTTACTCGAAGCCGCGTAAATCTGATCGTTTCTCACAAGCAGCGACGAGATCTGTCCTTCGGGCGACTGCAACAGCAGCGTGTCGCGACCGTCATTAGTCACGGAGTAAATGCGACCTTTGTCGGCCGTGCCGATAAGTACACTTCCCTGTTGAAGTGCCGGAGCAATCGCAAAAGCGGTCACGGTCGCCGAGCTCCATACAACGTCAGTCGCGCCGTCAGGAAGAATGCGAAACACTGCGCTACGCGCGTTTGAGACGTCGCTGCGACTGCGTGTCTGGCCGGACTGACCTTGAATGGGCGCACCGCTCTCGTCGATGGCTGTGATCGTGACTGACGTCGTCGGAGTCCCGCCTTCGGCCGGCTGCGGCTGAGTGATCACGGGTGTCGAAGACGCGCGCGACGCTGAAGCCGCATCACTCAAGGCAAGGGCGTAAATCGATCCGTCGGCGGCGGGCGCAAGCGCGTGAATCTCTCGCAGTTGTGTATCAAACAACGCGAATGTTTTTCCTTCAGGCGAGACTCTCAAAACGAGGCCACCCGAATCAGTCCCCGCGATCAGATCACCCTGCGCCGTTACTGCCAGCGAGATGACGTGTGTTTGATTTGTACTAACCAGTAAAGACGACTCCGCGTTCGCACCAGCAGTTCGCACGCGATAGAGCTTGCCGCTGTCGCCTGTGCCAACCGCGAGGGAGCCATCATTCATGACGGCTAACGACCAGATGTACTTGTCGCTCGGATCGAAATAGACGTCTGCCCGTCCGTCGGCAGTAATGCGATAGACCTTGCCATCAGGCGAGGTGCCCGCGTAGACCGCGCCATCACGCGCGATCGCGAGAGCTGTCACGTCGAGCTCCGCGGCGTCGTACAGCAGCGATCCGTTACCTCCACTCGAAACTTTATAAATCTTGCCATCGTGTCCGGTGCCGAGAATCACGTTGCCCTGATTGTCGATCGCACTGGACCACACGTACGTTTGCTGTGTGTTAAAAACTTCCGTCAGCTTTGGCGCCAGCATCAAAACGCCGGTGTCGCTGATCGAAACTCCGCGCGAGTCGCCCCTCAGCAGCTCGGTACGACCGGTCGTCTCCCAAACAACCGGCTGACCAGCCTGTATGGGCAACACAAGAAAGGCGAATAAGATCGCGAGGGTGCTTAGTTGTTTAATGATCATCTGTTAGTCAGGTTCCTATGTACTTGGCGTAAAGCGAGCGAGCGGTGGCAATTTCGTCTGTGCCGCGAATGATGGACCGCGCATCCTGAAACACGGTGAGCTCAAAGTTCCCGGTCTTGAAGCGCAACAGATACTCGTTGAACTTCACTTCGCCGGCGCGCCTCAATCGTTCCGCGAGTGTCGCGAAGTTAATGCGTGTGGGCCGAGACGGCGAGATCTGGATTGCGTCGCGACCGCAAAGAACCGCTGCGCCTTCGTCCGCGCTCGACAACGTCTCGTACAGCGCGAGTCCACACGTCGCACAGTCTTCGCGACGTTTGCCGGTCCCGATTCTTCTCCACTCGTTTTGCCAGACATCAAACTGCATCAACGATCCGTGCAGCGCATCGACTTGTCCGGTGATTAATTTGAAAGCTTCCGAAACCTGTACTGCCGAAACGATGTTGATGATCGGCATGATCACTCCTGAAGTGTCACACGTTGGGGCACTCGCGGCAGGCGGAGCTTCCTCGAACACACAACGCAAGCAGGCGGTTCCGTGTGGGCGAATGGTCATCGTGACGCCGTATGACCCAACCGCGGCGCCATAGATCCAGTTTATTTCGTGCTTTACACAGGCATCGTTGATGAGGTAGCGAGTGGAGAAATTGTCAGTGCCGTCAATGACGACGTCACACGTCTCGATGAGACGCTCGACGGTCGAATAGTTAACATCGATTATGTGAGGCTCGACTTCGATCTCGGAGTTGATTTCCCGCAGGTGGTTCGCGGCTGCGATCGCTTTCGGCAGACGCTTCTCGGCGTCGGACTCCGTGAACATCGTCTGCCGTTGCAGATTTGAAGGTTCGACGAAATCGCGATCTACAATGCGCAGGTGGCCCACACCGGCACGCGCCAACGACTCAGCGTGGGCCGAACCCAGCGCCCCGCAACCGACAATCAGCACTCGCGCGGCAAGCAGCCGTCGCTGTCCTTCTTCGCCAATTCCACTGAAGAGAATCTGTCTACTGTAACGATCGTCCACCGCCCTTCAGTATAGCAGTGAACAGCCAGAGCGCGGACAGGTCGCGCGATCGGCTTACGCCATGATGCCGTAGCGTTTGATCTTGGCGTTCAGTGTCGTCGGCTTCAGACCCAACAGCTTGGCGGCGCGTGTTTGGCTGCCTGACGTCCGGCCCAGCGCCGTGCGAATGAGACTCATTTCAAACTGTCTCACTTCGTCTGAAAAACGTGCCCCACGTTTAATGTCCACCGGCCGGGAGATCGCCAGCGACTCGACTTCGTCTAATAGTTGCAGAACCGTTTCTCGCAAGGTGTTTAGCCGCGCGTCGACGTTTCCGCCACCGGAAGTTTGTTCGATTGCGCTAATCCTGTTTTCTTCCAACCCTAACACTGATTCGCTTGTCATATTCCCTCCAAGAGATTGCGGCAGCAACCGCTCACCGCCTGGGCCTAACTGGGGAGCTCCTGGTGCGGCTGCAGACAAATATTCTCAGAATTCTTCACGGGACTATTCAGGTGTGTGACGGAACGGCTAATTTTTGGGATGGAGCGGTACATTGGGGCCTTTTGTGGCATTTGCGGCTAAATACCGTTGCCGACAGCACCTTGAAAGTTCGCGCGGTAGTTGCGGCTGAGCGTGAGCTCTTTCCCGTTTTCCATGATGATGCGGTACTCGCCGTGGAACCATGGCTGCATCTCTTTGATCCGATCAATCTTCACGATGGCTGACCGGTGAATCCTCCGGAATTGCCGCGGGTCGAGTTGTTCTTCGAGACTGCTGATCGTCTCGCGCAGGAGATACCCTTTCTGGTTGTCGTAGACGCGCACGTAGTTTCCTTCCGACTCGATGCAGTGCACGTCCTGCACGTTAAGAAAGAAGACGCGACCACCGTTCTTGATCACCAGTCGCTCGAGGTGGCGCGGTCCGCTTTTCAGCTCTTCAAGTATCGCAAGGATATGCCGGTCGCGTTCGCCACCCTGATCGAGTTTGATTTGGGCCTTCACGCGGTGCCAGGCGACGTCGAACCGCTCGTGATCGAAAGGTTTGAGAAGGTAATCGAAGGCATGCACCTCGAAGGCACGCACGGCATATTGATCGTAAGCGGTAACAAAGATGATGTAAGGAGTCGATTGCAGGTCGAGCGACTCGAGTACCTCGAAGCCGCCCATTTCGGGCATTTGAATGTCCAGGAAGACAAGGTCCGGCTTTAACGAACTGATCGCATCTACTGCTTCACGACCATTCGCACACTCCGCAATTATCTCGACTTCGGAATCCCCTGCCAGCATCTCGCGAATCATCTCGCGAGCAAGAGGTTCATCGTCGACGACCAACGCGCGAATACTCCTTGCGTTCGTCACTTTGCCTCCTAACAAAACGTGAATAACGCAATGAACGGAAGGAAGGTCACTCAGTGAATGAACACCACAGTCAGATCCATTGTGACGTTCATCGGCTGGTTACGACGGATTTGGATGCCAAGTTTCGTAGTTGAGATACCGCGAGGAGAATAAATTTTCGGATCGCTGCCCGGGGCAACGAGAAAGTGGAGACCGATGCAAGTTATTGGACGGATTCGGTCTGCCGCGGGATTTCGAGGGCGACAATCAGTCCTCCGGTCGGACTATTACTCATTTCGAACCGCGCTGCTTCACCGTAGAGTCCGGCCAGTCTCGCCTGTGTGTTTGCCAAACCCAACCCTTTGCCGCGACGGGATTCGAGCAGCCTTGCGGCATCAATGCCGGGGCCGTTGTCTTTCACTTCAATACGGACGACGCCGTTGCGAGGCGCCGCAAAAACCTCAACATGACCTGATTTCGAGTTTCCGATCGCGTGGCGCATCGCGTTCTCGACGATCGGCTGGAGGATCAGGTTTGGGACGCGCACGTCCAAAACTTCAGGATCGACGCGAATGTCAGTGGTGAGGCGATCCTGAAAACGAATGCGCTCGATTTCGAGATAGCCGTTCAAAAATTCAAGTTCCTGTCGCAGGGTCACTTCCATCGACCCCGAATTTTCGAGCGTCAGCCGGAGGAAGTCGCCCAGCCTCGTGATCATCTTGCGCGCGCCTTCCGTGTCTTTACTGAGCAGCGCCGAGATCGAGTGAAGCGTGTTGAAGAGAAAGTGCGGATGCACCTGCATCTTCAGCGCTTCCAGCTGCGACTGCACAAGCTGAGTGTGAAGCTGTGAAGCTTTCAGCTCGCCTTTGCGGTAGCTGTTGTAATAACTGAACGCGTGGCTCATCAGGAGAATCAGCCAGTAAATCAGTAGCCAGCGATCCAGGTTGAAGTAAACAAATCTAAATACGCGGAACGGTTCAGCCCGTCCACTCATGATAAGCATGACTGCGAGCGAATGGACGGCGAGGAGAGCGCTGACCAGGACGAGACTGAAGAAAAAATGAAAAAGCGACCGGCGCATCCAATTGTGCTTTTGAATGCCATAACGTCGCGACAGCCAGAGGACGAGCGGAGTCGCGATTGCCCAGAGATAACACGCCGACGTTTGCACAAGCAGCGGCCGCCCGAAACGAATTGGCTGGTTCGCCGCGTAATCCATCACGTAGACCTGGGTCGTAAAGAACAGTCCGACGATCGTCCATATTCCCCAGATCAGTCCATAACGGACCAGCCGTCTGGACAGTATCGATTCTGAGTCATCCATGGCAGGCTCGCTCATTTTGGTCCGTGACGCGGGCGCGGGAGGTACTGAGCAATCAACGCCGCAATCCCGAGCTATAACCTCTGACTTACACCGGAAGGGAGAACTTTGTGACCAGAAGGACTGATCCTGTTGCAGACAGGCTTTGAGTCACGGCTTTTCAGCGAGAACAACAGTTAAATCGGATTTCATCTGAGAGAATCCGTGGCTAACGTTCTTACCAGTCCACAATTCAAACTGTCTTGCTGCCTGTGCAAGCAGCATTTCTAGTCCGCCAAGCGTTTCACACCCGGCTTCCTGGGCTTCTGACAGAAGGCGCGTCTCCACCGGATTGTATACGAGATCGTAAACGCATCGAACCCCGTGTAGTTGTTCTCTCGAAACGGGAGACTGCGGCGTTGCATTTACTAACAGGTCACAACCATCAAACGAAGCCCCCGCGAGCGACCGGCACGGAATCCCGAACAACTCAGCGAGCGGCTGTGCCTTCGTCAGGTTTCGTGCAAAAAGTGTCACGTTCGCTGATTGTCGCTGAAGCGCCCAGACGGCCGCCCGCGCAGCACCGCCGGCGCCCATAACCGCCACTTTCGCATCACGTAAAGTTCCGAATCGTCGCAACAACGGTTCTATGAACCCGGCAGCGTCGGTGTTGTATCCCAGCAAACGATCTTCTTCGATAACTACAGTGTTAACAGCACCCATCTCTTTTGCCTCGGCTTCGATCCAGTCGAGACACTCCATCACCGCCTGCTTGTGCGGAGCAGTGACACTGAGGCCGCGCAGGTTCCAGTTCAGCTCTCGCGTACGTGGGTGGACCATGCGGGCAAAAAACTGATGAGCGTCGTGCACCTCGAATGGAAGATACACACCGTTGATGCCCTGTGAAACGAAAGCAGAGTTATGAACGTGCGGCGAGACTGAGTGCATGACGGGCAGACCAACGAGGCCACAGATCATCGTTTCTTTGTCGATCGCGTCGATGTGGTAAAGGGTGCGCAGCTTGCGAGCGGTGACCTGGCCGGGTGCAGTTGCAGCTGCGTCGTCGAGTGAGCCGTAAGTGAGAAACGAGCCGCGAGATGGACCGAGTACCCGCGTCGCGATCCCGGCGTTACCCATCGCGATCGCAATCAGGTCTCTGCTTTCGCTGCGTGCACGATCGAGAAGACGAAACACGGGAATGCAATCAACAATATCATTCGCCTGTACTGCGATCTTCACCACTGCCGCAGGCGTTTGCCTAAGACGCTCGTAAATTTGTTCGAGATTGGCAGGAACGCCGGAGAAGTCGTGATGAGAGACGATGACGCGCGACCAGTCGGCTTCGACATGATTCACGAGATCCGCTTCGATGTCCCACCAGATCTCAGCTTGCGGAGCAATCGAAGACCAAAATCTTTTGCGTTCTTCAGGAGTTGAGTTGCGACGTCCGCCCTGCTCGGATGGACGAAATGTCAGGATTAAAGGGTGTTCCAGGTTTTGCGTTACCTCGGTGAGGTTTTCCGAGATTACTGTCAGACAATCGAGACGCAGCTCAATGAAGTCAGCCCACTCGATCGCTCGCTCACACGCGCTCCGAAGTGTATCGAGATCTTTCTCGCACACCGAGACACAAATCCGGGTTGTCGCTGTCTTACTTCGGTTGGTGCTCAAAATGCCGTGTTTGCGCTTCAACTCCGAGGTGACGCGTGGTCCCTTCAGTGACACTCGCAACTGGAGCCTTCAGTTCATCATTCGGTCGCGGCGCCTCCACAAACGGTCTACTCATCAGCGGCGGCGCGAGTGAGGCTCGCTTTTGTTGTTCCTGCAATCGAATGAACTGCGCGAGTCCGGTAGCCATCATCATGAACGCGGGGATGAGCATCCAGAACCACCAGCCTTGCCCGACGGTTCTCGACAACACAATCGCGACGATGATAAACGCAATGCCGAGGAAAAAGTTTTTGAAAGGCTGTTCGAGCGTCAACTCCCTGCCACGACGCCCTACTCCGCAAATCCCGCCGCCTTCTTCCGTCGCCTGAGGCTGCATGAGTTGACCGGTCAAGGCCTGAGGCACGAGGCTGATATTCGCTCCGCAGGTGCGACAAAAGCTCGCGCCGTCAAGGTTCTTTGTGGCGCACTTTGGACAGAACATCTATTTACCGCCTTTCTCGTTTAGGGTTCGCTGGCGTCTGGCCTCGTACAGCAGCACTCCGGCTGCAACCGAAACATTCAACGATTCCAAACTGCCCGCGACAGGTATACGCACGATGGTGTCGCAGTGTTCTCTGACCAACCGGTGCAAACCGTGTCCTTCACTGCCGAGAAAGATCGCGGCCGGCAGTTTCCAATCCCAATCCGTGTACGACTGTTTCGCCTCGGCGGCAGCCCCAACTACCCAGATGTTACGTTCTTTCAACTGGTCTATCAAACGGACGAGGTTCGTAACCCGCGCTACCGGAACATACTCCAGCGCGCCGGCGGCGACCTTCGCGACAACGCTCGTCAAACCCACTGCACGTCGCTCTGCGATGAAAACGCCATGAACACCTGCGCACTCTGCTGTACGCAGGATCGATCCCATGTTGCGTGGATCTTCGAGCCCGTCCAATCCGAGGACGAGTGGTGGATCGGCAGTGCCGATCCTCGCTTCGAGTTGGTCCAGCAACTCATCCGCGTCGGCATAACGCGCCGCTGCAACGCGGGCGACGACACCCTGGTGCCGCACGTCGCCAAGTGCGCGGTCCAGATCGAGGCGCGGCACACGATGAACAGGCACGCCTTTCTCGCGCGCAAGTTCGATCAGCGGTTTCAAACGCTCTGGCCGTGCGCTTTCGAGAATCGTGATCGTCTCGATCTGACGTTTGCCCGCGCGCAACGCCTCGAGCACGGCATTTGGACCGTAGATCAGATCTGATGGACCTTTATTTGGTTTATGCGACGTCATCGATTAAGGCTGAAGTAATGTCGCAGACGCGAGTAGCGGGTGAACTGAGTTTCGTTGCTCTTCGTCGTGACAACGCCGACGCTCAACTTGCCCGGACGTTCGCGGCGCCAGCCACTCGACTGCGTTTCCGCTTGCGTGCTCCACACAAGCTCCAGAAGATTTCGCACACGCTGGTACGAATCATCAAAATGCGCGTTCACGGCTTTCGCAGCGATAACGTTTTGCAGTTTGCCGATATTTTGATTTGCAACGAGCGCCTTCTCACGACCGAGGCATGAGAAGTCGAAACCACTCGCACTCACACGCGCGGTAAACGGCTGCGTCGCAGTGTAAAAATCGATCACCGTTTCGTCTCGGAAGAACTCACTTGTGTCGAGAATTTCATTCTCCTTCTTACGCGTCATGCGCTCTTTGATCTCCAGACTCGTTTCGATTATCCGGCCGGGCAGGATCAGGATCACATCGGACCATGAGACGCTGGCCTCTTCGGTACCCGAGTGATAAATCACGAGACGCTGATCATCAAAACTCATCGCTCTCACCCGTTTCACCGCGTTTTCGGAGAACGAGAGGCCAAGCGCTTCATCGCTTAAAGTCACACAATTCAGTCCGAGATCTTCCAACCTCAGTGTGACGAGCTCAGCCTCTTCGCGATTCGCGGTGCGCGCCACAGGCATCGGCATGCCCTGAGATATTAGCTCCTGAACATTCTCCGCCGGGAGTTTCAAGAGCGACGCTGCCTCAGCAACTATCTCCGTTGTTGCTTCACGTTCACACGGCAATAGAATGTTGTTGTAACCTAACTGGTGTCGCTC
>DAIOGT010000149.1:0-11727 GCA_036745095.1 Pyrinomonadaceae bacterium | reverse complement strand
CAGAACCTAAAGGGGTCTTGATTACGTTATAGAACTCGGAACCGGACCTCCACTTTAATTCCCAAAAATAATCGTTGCAATTCTTTACCCAGGGTTCAAATTAGGGAAACTTCGCCGTAAAGAACCGCTTTAACCCCGGATGAGACCTCGTGGATCACCAACAGGAGCGTCGATAACTTGTGTTAAGATGCGCACCTTCCAAATCCAAGAACAGGAAAGACCATGAAGAAGAAAAGTTTGTCGGTCATTTTTGTTTTGATGGTACTTGCCGTTTTCAACGGGCGTGAAACCTTCGCGCAGACGGCAAAAACTGACACACCATCCACGAAACAAGTAATCGTTATCGTTCACGGCGCGTGGGGTGGGGCGTGGGCCTTCAAGAAAGTGGAGGCCTTGCTTCGTCAAAGAGGATTTGAGGTTTATCGCCCACAACTTACCGGACAAGGTGATCGCGTACATCTCGCGCGAGCGGACATTGGGTTGAACACACACATCGATGACGTGGTCAACACAATTCTGTATGAAGACTTGCGCGACATCGTCCTCGTTGGTCACAGCTATGGCGGCATGGTGATTAGCGGCGTCGCAGATCGAATTCCCGATCGCATAAAGAGATTGGTTTATCTCGATGCGATGGTTCCGAATGATGGTGAGAGCGTTACTAGTCTATGGCGAGGACGAGACGACTCTATCAAAAAGATGACGACGAGTGGCTTCATCGTGCCGCCGTGGGTTAAACCGGACCAACCACCACCACACGACGTACCGCAGTCACTGAAAACTTTTACGGATCCGATCGCGTTGAAAAACGAATCAGCGCGGAAAATTCCAGCAACTTACATTTTGACTGTCGAAAAAGGAAAGGAAGCCCAAAATGACGACTTCTTTTCGCAATCTCAACGGGCAAAAGAAAAAGGATGGACCATTTTGCAGTTGACGTCCGATCACAATCCGCAGTGGTCTGCGCTTGAAGCACTCGTGGAGATGTTGGCTGGAATCCGTTAGCAAAGTTTTCCGCGCGCGCCAAACCCGCGCAGATCTCGATCGTTTGTGATCATGGCTTGATTGTCACCATCACGACTCCGTGGCTCGTCACTTCGGCTGAAAACTTTTCTGACGCATTGCCAACGTCCTTGCCGGCCCAGAGGTCTCGCACCTTTGCCGTCAGGTGCGGCGGGTATCCGATATCGGTCCACGACACGGAGATGTCAGCTGCCTTTGAACCACGATTGAACAACACCACCGCTCGGCCACCATCGGCCAACTGTTTGGCCCAAACCTCGAGGTCTCCATTACGTTTTACGCGCCGTCCCTGCATCCCGAGTCGATCCTGATCGACTGCGATCACTTCGCGGTTGGTTAGAATCTCCGCCACCTCACGCGACATGCTACGGAGATCGTTTCCCGCCATCAACGGCGCCGCAAGAATGCTCCACAAACTAAAATGCGACCGATACTCGGTGATCGTCATGCCACCGTTGCCGACCTCCAACATGTCCGGATCATTCCACCGTCCCGGACCAGCATACGATTCAAGTCCATCCTGAAGATCGAGAATATGGACCACACCCATGCCGCCCCAATCGCGCTTACAATCCCAACAGTCCTGGATGTCGCCCGTCGTGCGCCAGAGATTGCCGACATTCCCGGCCCACAACCACGGTTTCGACGTACCCCACTCACAAATACTAAACACGATCGGTCGCCCTGCTTTCACGAGTGCATCACGCATGATTGAATAGGACGCGGGCGCATTCTGAGTTGAAGTGGAGCACCAGTCGTACTTTAAATAATCCACACCCCACGCTGCATACTGGCGCGCGTCCTGAAATTCGTATCCACGACTGCCCGGTCGTTTCTGGCATGTGAGAGTTCCTGCATCCGAATACAGCCCAAACTTCAAGCCTTTCGAATGAACGTAGTCAGCCAAAGCCTTCATTCCCGAAGGAAAGCGTTCTGGATCGGGCAATATGTTTCCCTGGGCGTCTCGATCGATCTGCCAGCAATCATCGATGACGAGGTATTGGTAACCGGCATCTCGCATCCCGCTCGTCACCATTGCGTCCGCCATTTCTTTGATGAGCTTCTCGCTCACGTTGCAGGCGAACTTGTTCCAACTATTCCAGCCCATCGGTGGCGTCTTGGCGAGACCGTTATCGAGGGCTAGAACATTCGTGAAACACGCAAAGAGCAGTAACAAGGCGACACTTAGAAATTTTTTCATGGTTGTTATTGGGAACGTTGAGCTGGACGGGTTGCGTTCAGGTTCGGGTTCACTCCAATAGTTTTTCTTAGCCTCGCATCCGTTGAAGATCCACCCACAGTGATCTCGATCTGGTCCTGCTCGATAAGCCACTGATCAGTCTGATCATTCCAGTAAGCGAGACGTGAGGCAGGCAGTGATAGCTTCACGATCTTCTCTTCTTGCGGAGCCAGATGGATGCGGGTGAATGCCTTCAACTCTTTGAGCGGACGCGAAACTTTGGATTTCAGATGTTTGACGTACAACTGGACCACTTCATCCCCGGCACGCTTTCCGGTGTTCTTTACAACCACACTGACCTCAAAGCTGGCACCCGCCAGCACCGGCGCGCTGGTCTTCAGGTCTCGGTATTCGAAGGTCGTGTAGCTCAAGCCATATCCGAATGGATACAGCGGAGTGTCGCGAAAGTACATGTAAGTCCTGCCGTGCCGGATGTCGTAGTCCATCATCGGCGGCAGTTGCTCGAGCGACTTGGGCCACGTTTGCACTAAACGACCGGCAGGGTTGTAGTCGCCGAATAAAACTGACGCCAGCGCCTTCCCTTCTTCCTGGCTGTTCAGCGCGAGGTGAAGAATCGCCGGCACGTTGTCCTGCGTCCAGTTTATGGCGTAAGGAAAACTCGATTTGAGTACAACGATCGTCTTCGGATTCGCAGCAAATACCGCTTTAATCAGCTCTTCCTGTTCGAGCGTTATCGACTGACGATCCACAGCCTCACGTCCTTCACTCGGGACAGAGACTTTCGCCCACACGTTATCGAAACCGCCGTTCGGATGATTGCCAACACAGACGATCGCAACGTCAGATTCGCGCGCGAGTTTCACTGCTGCACCGTCATCGTTGTTAGCGGCGTAGTTAACTTTCACCGAGTCACCGACCGCGTTCCTGATGCCTTCTAGTGGTGCGATCGCATAGGGAGGCGTGCCGCTGTACCAGTCAAGCAGGACTTCATTCGCACGTGGGCCAATAACGGCGATCGACTTCAGCGATTTCTTGTTAAGGGGCAGGAGATTGGACGAGTTCTTTAAAAGGACGATTGATTTTTGCGTTGCGAGCAACGCCAGGGCTTTGTGTTTCTCGGTAGTCCACGGGTCGATTGACTCCTGCCCGATTGATGCGTAGGGCACGAGCGACGGAGGATCCAGGAGTCCGAGCCGGATCATCACTCGGAAATTACCGCGCAACGCGCGATCGATGTCTTTTTCCGTCAGTAAGCCTCTCTTCAACGCGCCTCTGACCGCATCGCGGTAATCATCAAGAAACTGACCAATACCGGCTTTAATAGATTCAGCCGCCGCCGTCTCAAAATCAGGATAGTATTTGTGCGCCGTCACGAGATTGCGCATCGCTCCCGCATCCGTACAAATGATTCCATCATTGCCCCACTGATCGCGCGTTACTTTTTGCAGTACCGGGTTTATCGTCATCGGCACTTTGTTGACAGCGTTGTACGCCGCCATGTAAGCGCGCGAACCTCCTTCGAGTACACCCATGCGAAAAGGCAACGAGTAGTATTCGTGAAAAAGACGCTCATCAAAATCTGAACTTGATTTGTCGCGATCATTCTCGTTGCTGTTGGCGAGAAAGTGCTTCATTAAGGCAGCGGCCTGCCAGTACTTCGGATGATTGCCTTGCAGTCCTTTGGTGAAAGCAACCACCATCACGCCGTTGAGGAATGCGTCTTCGCCATAACATTCTTCCGTTCGGCCCCAACGTGGATCGCGGCCCAGGTCCGCATTGGGAGATCGGATCACGATGCCACCCTGGTGATATTTAGGGCTTTGAAAAACGTAACGAGCTTCGTAGCCTTCAACTTGCCCGGCCTGCGTCAGAATATCCGTATCCCAGGTTTCGCCGAGGCCGATTCCCTGTGGAAAGGTCGTACTCGGGATCGTCAATGGCCGGCCCCACTTTCCTGGACCACCCTGCGTTAGCCCGTGAATGCCCTCGACGTGACCGCTGCCTTTGATACCAAGACGAGGAACACTCGGATTCGTATCGAGACACTCGATCTTTTCGTCGATCGTCATTAGAGACAAGATGTTATCGATTCTCTGCTCGGTCTGGAGATCCGGGTTCTGGAAGGGATACTGCGTCTGAGTAGAGGCGGGCAGGATCAGCACAAGAAGACACAGCAACACAATTGGGCCACAGATTTTCACGGATTTAATGTGGATTGGGACCTAACTCCCTTCGACGACTTTAATGTACTTTCGCATTGGCGGATTGATCAGTTTATCAATTCGCCCACTGGGCCATTTGATCTCGATGCTGTCGATCTTTGTCGTTGCGCCCACACCGAGAACCTCGCGCGGGTCGTGTGACGAAAGATAGCTGCCGCCTGCTGTCTTGAGACGTTTGCGTTTCACCCCGCCAGCTTCCCACGTGATAATCGCACCAACGGCTTCGGGATTGCTCTTCGTCGCAACTAAATTCAGACCAACCCAGTTGTTGCGGTTGCCACCTTCGTTCTTCAGCAGCACTGGTGCATCGCCGTTGTTGATGATTAAAACGTCAATATCTCCATCGTTGTCGTAATCGCCAACCGATAAGCCGCGCGCCGGAAAGTCTTTGCTGAAAACAGGGCCTGAAATCGCACTGATGTTTTTGAACGTTCCGTTAACGTTTTCAAACATCAACAACGGCTCCTTATATTTCACTTTCAGCGATTGAATCTCGACCATGTCGTCTGGATGGCCATTCGCGAGCATCAAATCAGGGTCACCATCGTTGTCGTAGTCGAAGAAACGCAAACCCCAGCCGCTGAGTAATCGTGTGGCCTGTCCAATCTCTCCCGGCCGATCGATAAAAGTGAGATCTTTCTGATTCTGATACAAACTAAACAGTTCCTGATCGATGTTAGCGACAAACAGGTCCTGCCAACCGTCGCCATCGTAGTCGGTCGCATCGACGCCCATTCCCGAGCGCGGCGCACCCGAATCGCTGTAAGCGACACCGGACAGCAGACCAACTTCTTCGAACTTTCCCTTCCCTTTATTTACAAAAAGAAAGTTCTCGAGCGTGTCGTTTGCGACAAAAAGATCCATCAAGCCGTCGTTGTTTACGTCGGTAGCAACTGATCCAAACGATTTGCCGAGTCTGGAGGCGATGCCTGAATCTGCACTGACATCGAGAAACTTGCCGCCACCCTCGTTGCGGAACAGAAAACTCGATCGAGGCTTGAAAACGCGCGGCACACAGTAGTAACGACGGCCGACGCGATTATCGCCACAGAAGATCGTGCCCTTGCCGCTGTACTGTACAAAGCTCGAGACAAAGAGATCGAGTTTGCTGTCGTTGTCGTAGTCGAACCAGGTCGCACAGGTGGACCAGTTGGGCGCCGCGACGCCCGCCTTGTCCGTGACATTCGTAAATGTGCCGTTGCCGTTGTTGTGGAAAAGCACATTCGTACCGTAGTTGGTTACGTAGAGATCCTGCCAGCCGTCACCGTCGTAATCCGACGCGGCTGCGCCCATTCCGAAGTTACCCATCTGCCCGCACGCCACACCCGCCTTATCTGTGACGTCGGCGAAGGTGCCGTCGCCGTTGTTGCGATAGAGAGCGTTCTTCAGCGGAGTTTTCGGATTATAAAAATCTGATGGTCCACTGTTGACGAGATAGATATCCATCCAGCCATCGTTATCAAAGTCGAAGAAGAGACCACCACCCCCGCAGGTTTCGGGCAGGTGTCGCAACTCCGAGCGTCCATTATCGTGGACCCACGTGATCTTGCTTTGCGACGAAGGCACTTCCACGAACGTCACTCGTTGAGCCGGTGCACTGGCGGGCGATTGCAACCAACCACTACCTACCAGCAATGCAGTAACTATCGCTAACGCAATTCCCTTCATACTTAATCCACTATTATTTGACTTAATCCGTGGCTCAGTTTGGATACTTCTCGCCCGGCTTCACAATTCGAATGAAATGATCCGTAAACTTGAAGTGCGCCGCCTTTATTTCAATCTTTGGCATGTGGCAAGAGGTACAGTTTTTGTCAGCCACGGGACAGCTCTTCCCGTCCCCGGCTTTGGCATTCTTGTCCCTCAGTGAGTGGCATTCCAGACATCTTTTGTCGTAGTAAGCCGCGTCCTCTCGCAGCGGCTCGTGCGGGTTGTGACATGCCGTGCAGCTAATGTTCCGATCGTCCGAATAACACTTGCTGTGAAAGATGCGGTATGGCTGAAAGCGCACGTTGTTGATTTCCATGCTCTGCAACAGCGAGAACTCTTCTGCACCCCGATGACATGAGGCGCAAAACTGTTGCGTCAATTCATCCCCACTAAGCAGTCCGGGATTGTAGATGGACTTTGCGGGCGTGTCGCCTGCTTTGACCGATGCAATGTGTTCACCACCTGGACCATGACAAGCTTCACAGCGTACTCCATGCGCAAACTTATCCAGGCGCAGTTGCGAACCGCCGACAACTGCGCCGGTTGCATGACAACTGAAACAATTCGCGACCTCGTTGGCGGACAGCAGCCTGCCAACCGCATCGTTCAATGAATTCGGAACGGTGCTTGGCGCGCCAATCGTGAAATCGAGCGCCTTCGCTTCGTGGTAGTAACTGACGAGACTTTCGTAGAACTTTCCGTCGCGCTCCAGCACATAAGTCTGGCCCATCTTACCTAATCCAAACGCATAGACGATCGGAAAGGAGATAGTTTCCTTTCCGTCCGTAACCGAGTAAATGCTCTGCTTGCCATTGCGCGTGATTTCATAAGTATAAGGACCAACACGCATGGTAAGTTTCGGATTATCACTGAGTATCTTCGAGTCGCCGACTTTCTCCATCGCATTTGCCATTCCGCTCGGGCCGTGCGATGCAAAATGTTTTTTGTGACACTCTCCACACGCCTGATCGCCAACGAAAGCCGTGCCAACCGGCACCCGTCTCGGGTTCCAACGCCGCAAGCCGCTCATCTGGCCATTCACCACCACGACCGCGATCAGCCCCAGGGCCATCACAATCCCGAACAGCAAATATTGTTTGACGCGTTTACTCATTTATCCGCGTAAACCGATTTATCTTTCCTTGTAATCTGTGGTTACTTAATGTGCCTATTGGGGACCGGGCTTCCCTTCAATCTGCCGCTTCTGATTGTATTCGTCCTGCAGTTTCTTGAAGGTTTCGCGTTCGCGAGCCGCGTCTTCCTTCCGGCCCGCGCGCGTGTACGCACGAGCGAGGGCAAAGCGCATCTCCGGGCTGGAAGGCGCGAGCTTTACTCCTTCCTCGAGCTCTTTGACGGACCGATCTACCTGGCCGACCTCGAGCAATACACGTCCCAGCACGTTGCGGGCTGCATATAACTTCGGAGCAAGTTGCACCGCCTTTTCCGCCAGGGGCAAGGCGTCGTTATATTGATCTCGCTTCAAGTACTCAAACGCCATTTGCGTCATTGCCGCGAAGTGATTGGGAGAGATCTCTAATTCTCGTTTGAACTCCTTCATCGCCAGATCCGCATCCTGCGGCAACATGTAAACCCCAAATGCGTAATGGATATTCGGATCGTTGGGATAGCGTGACAACAACAGGTCAAACGCAGCACGGGCTTGTTCCAGGCGGCGAGCAGCCATATTGTATCCCGCCTGCCCCGCCAACAGCACTTTTTCCCGGTTGTCAGATGGAATCTCGTTTGGCAATAAAGGCATTCGCAACAACGTTAGCCCAAACGCCTCGATAACCTTCTGACTTTCCTGCCCCGAGCGCACAAACTCGTTAAGCACGTCGTAAGCGCTCTCGAAATATTCGAAACGGATGTAAACGAGTGCCGTGTGGTAACGAACAACGCGGGCCAGTTCGGAATTGTCCGTTACGCCTAAAGATCGGCCGCGTTGCAACGAAATCGCGGCGTGTTCGTAGTCGCCTGTCTGAAACAGACACAACCCGAGCATGGCCGCAGCGGGACCACGATCAGGTTCGAGTGCAACAAGGTTTTGAAAAGCATCGCGCGCCTGCGCGTACAAATCTTTCTGATAAAAGATTGCGCCGATGTACCACCAGCCTTCGGGCCACTTGGGCTTCAGCTTCAAAGCCTTACCGTATAGCGATATCGCCTCTTCAAATTTCTGAGCCAATCGCGCTTCATCTGCAAGCTTTACAAGCCGGTTGAATTCGGCGTCGGTGTTGCGTTGAGTTTGTACGTTGCGGGGCTTCGGGTTTGTCCTCCGGCTTTGTTGTCCATAGCCGCTTGTGGCAGACGTGAATAACACGGCTGCTAACATCAGGGTACAGTACAGGCGGTTTGCGGCAGTCACAGAAATCCTATCGCACTACGGTTTTTTCGGTTTGTCGTTGGTGTTTGCCGAGGGTTTTGCAGTCGACATTGGGTCGGTTTCGACCTGTGCACCGGGTTGTTTCGCTTGCTGCTCAGCCGTCGATTTTTGAATCAGTAGTTTTTGCCGATCTCCATCCTCTTTTCTATTGAGCCGGTAATAAACTGAGGCCAGCAGCACGCGCGCTTCGACGAAATCTGTGTGTTCCTTCAAAACACCTTCGAGCAACGGCAACGCATCACCGGGTTTGCCGGAGGCTGCGTAGACCGCAGCCAGATGATAATGCGCAAATTGTTCGCGTGGCCGCAGTTGAATTGCACGTTGCAATCGCGTCAAAGCTTCATCAAACTTTTTATCCTGGCGCAGCAGTATTCCGAGGTACAGATTTGCTTCGAAGTCGTTGGCGTTGCTTGCGAGTTCTGTCAAAAACGCAGTTTTCGCTTTTTCAGTATCGCCCAGTCGCATCAAAACTCTTCCATACCACGCCTGAACTCCTGGTAGTTTTGGATTCAACTCCAGCGCGCGTTGAACCTCCTTGAGAGCGCCCTGGGCATCGTCGGCGACCAGCAGGATCGAACCCATTAAGAGATGTGCTTCGACGGAGTCGTCATCACGAAAGACGCGATCAATAATTTCCTGGCCCTTCGTTAGCTGATTGTCACCAATCAATGCGCTGCCGAGAAGATAAGCGATCGCGCGATTCGAAGAATCATTTTCTGCCAATGGCGACAACGCCTCGATCACCTTTTTGTATTCCCCGAGCCTGATCTGACAGTCGGCGAGCACAACACGCGCATTCAGCTTTTGTGGAGTTTCAGCCGCCGCTGCGATAAACCGTTCGAGTTCAATTGCAGCTTCGGTGAACCAGGCGGCCTTGTAGTATGCCATTGCAAGATTAAAACGGACTGCGTGGTTCGCTGGATCGATCACGAGCGCTCGCTTGTACTGGTCAATCGCCTCTTCGTATCGACCGAGAGCCGAGTACGCAGCGCCGAGATTCGAGCGGACGTCAACACGTGAAGGGTGGGTCGCGAGAATAGCGAGATACCCGCGCACTGCTCCTGGTAAATCTCCAGACTGGTGCAACTGAGTCGCGCGATCAAAGTCACGATCGACAGACGCCGGCTGAGCCTGCGCCGCCGCCCCGCAGGCAAACAGTCCGACCGCGATAAACAAGGAACTTAGTGCGCCGGCGAGCCGCCCTTTTCTAAATGCCATTTAAAATCCAATGCGAGCCTAAGTGCGTGAAAGTATACAATATTTGGACTATACTCCCACGCTATGAGAACCTTCGTCAGCCTCCTACTCATCACGGCGATTGGTTTGCTGCCTGCCCTTGCCGGTGCCCAAACACCACCTGCTCAAGATCAGGGCGACGTGGTGCGCGTTCGTAGCAACGAAGTGCGGCTGGATGTGGTCGTTAAAGACAAGAAGGGACGTCCAATCCGAGACCTGAAGGAGAGTGACTTCGAGATCCAGGAAGACGGAGTGCCACAAAAAGTCGAATCGTTTCGCTTTGTCACACGAGCAACCACTGCCGCGGGTACGTCAGAGACGAAGAAAAACAACTCCATCATCGGGCCAGATACCATCTCAACTCCGGCGAAGCGATCTACTCCCACAGTTACGGCCCTTGTTTTTGATCGCCTATCACCCGAGGCTCGATCCCTCGCTAAAAAGGCCGGGCTCGCATACACGCAGGAAGGTATGGCCTCCGGCGGTTTCACCGGCGTTTTCGGAATTGATCAAACCCTGCGGACTGTTCAGACTTTTACTGACGACGCTCAACTCGTTAAAGACGCAATCGAAAGCGTTACGGGAGCCGCTAATTCTAATTACACCTCGAACGCGGGGAAAATGCGGGACAACATCGAGCGCAGCAACTCACTAGACCAGCAGATAGCCTCAGCCAGCGGAGCCGCAGCCGCAGCCGGCGCGGCCCAGGATAGCGCCGGAGCCGCCGGTGCCGCTGCCGATGCCGCTCAGGCGAGCATTCAACAAAAGTTTCTTGAGATGGAAACCCAGATGCTCGACCATTATGAGCGGCTGGAGCGCGACCAGCAGGGATTCGCGACGATAAACAGCCTTATGGCGGTGATCAGCCCGATGCAAAATCTGCCGGGCCGAAAGACGATCATCTTCTTTTCGGAAGGCTTGAAGTTGCCGCCGTCAGTCATCCAAAAGTTTCCCTCAGTAATTAATGCGGCGAACCGAGCGAATGTAAGTATTTATTCCATAGATGCGGCGGGTTTGCGCACCGTAGGCGGAACCGCCGAAGCCGCCCGCGAACTCAATTCGATCGCCGGCGCAGCAATGGCGCAGCAGGCTCGCGGCAGCGAGCGGGGCGCTAATGGTCCCTATTTGAGAGCGCTGGAGCGAAATGAAGACTTGTTGCGTTTTGATCCACGGAGCGGGCTGGGCCAACTTTCCGATCAAACGGGTGGTTTCTTAATTCATGACACAAACGATCTGGTTGGGGGGTTACGTCGCATCGACGACGACATGAACGGCTACTACTTCCTCACTTATGTTCCGCAGAACAAAGATTATGACGGTCGGTTCAGACGAATAAGCGTCAAGGTTGGGCGTTCAAATGTTGAAGTCCAATCGCGTCAGGGGTATTTCGCGGTGGAGTCCGCGGGACAACTACCAATGCTGGACTACGAGATCGCAGCTATCGCGGCTGCGAGAAATTCGAAAAGTGGCCCGAAACAAGGGTTAGTCCGAAGCGGGACGCTTACGTATCCAACCAGCAAAGATGGGTTAACACTGATCCTTGCTGAAGCTCCACTCGCCATATTCCAGTTCGCCCCAAGCAGTGACAACAAGAATTACACTACCGATTTTTCGATTGTTGCCCTCGTGCGCGACGAAAGTGGTCAGATCGTGCAGAAGCTCAGTCAGCATTACGCGCTCACCGGCCTGGTACAGAATTTGGACGTCGCAAAGAAAGGAAGTGTCCTATTTTACAGGGAGGTTAAACTTCCGGCCGGAAAGTATAACGTTCAAATGATTGCCCATGACGCGGCCACCGGCATAATAAACGTCAGTAACACTCCGTTGGAATTTTCAAGTATTGATGAAACGAAACCACGACTTAGTAGCGTGGCGGTGCTGAAACGAGCGGAGCAACTGACTCTGGATGAACAGAAGCGAGATCAACCGCTTCGCTTCGGTGAGCTGTTGGT
>DAIOGT010000148.1:0-11955 GCA_036745095.1 Pyrinomonadaceae bacterium | reverse complement strand
CAAGGGGACGCAGGAATTTGAAGCCAGCGATATTGGGCGCGGTTGCTGAAAAGCCGAAGATCTCAGAATCCTTACCTTCATGATCAGTTACCTCCATACCCCAGCGCGACTCCTCAGTTGCTTTCTTCTTCGCATATACGCCCGCCATGTTGAGGTGAACGCGATCGACGTGGAACGCGGTTCCTCGGCTACGGAACAAGCGGTTCGCGGGATGGTTGAAATCGAGAAGGTAACCGAGATCAACGAAGCCGCCGTATTGCCATGGAGGTTGCTGTGTTTGTGACGAAGAATCTTCGGGGCTTGTCGTACTCTCGTCTTTGGACCAAGGTTGGGCCTTCGGTTATGGCGTCACCTGATTTTTCCGTCCCCGCCTGCTGGGCGTTTAGCCTGTAAGGAGCAACGCCGAGCAGGAACACTGAACCCAGCAGCATGACAACACCATGAAGCGACTTTGTTCCCCAGTTTCTGTGACCATGCAGCTCAGCATTCGCTTTCTTTGCTTTCCGGTCATTCAGATCCAAACAATGGCCACCAAGGATTAGAATTGGGAGTCCAATAATAAGAAGCGTCAGGCCAACGCCATGCACAAAGGGACGCTGTTGCGCATTCACTACCCACCCCGTTGTAAGTACAAAACCAATCACCAGTGAGAGACCCGCTCCGACAAAGCAAGCAAGAGCGGCCATCGGCTCCCAGGTGTAATTGCGTGTGAGCCTTCCTTGGTCCATGAAAACAGATTACGCCTGCCCATATAAAAGGGGCGTAAAGGTGATATAAAAAGTTTATAAAGATCAGGTACATCACCTTCCACCAGGTGTGTTTGCTTGTGCGGTACATGCTGATCACCCGAAGGTGCTTTCTTACGTCTCCTTGAAACAAGCAGCGTATAAAATTTTAGCGAAGCGACAATGTGATGAATCGCGAAGTGGTGAGGTATAGCAGGGTACTCACACGAGTAAGGTAGCCGATCGTTTTCAGAACTATGTCATGAAGTTTTTTAGCAACAATCAGTGCTTTAGGAGTAAATGCCGAAAACTATTCAGCAGTGTTCGGCGCGGTGAAGATCAGCCAGGTATCTTCCGGCACCGCAGTGGGAAATTCGTCATGCGATTCCTCTCCTAACGCCTCAGTTCTGTGGCGGGGCCCGTCACAGAAAAACGGCCTTCGATGAAACTGGTCGTGCTGGCGTCGGCATTACCGGTGAACCCTGGCTGCTTCCCGCCAATAGTAATCGTGAAATCACCTGGCTCGACCACTGATCGGCCATCATTTGTAATCACTGCGAGTTGACGAGGCTCAATTGTGAACTTGATAACGCGGCGCTCGCCTGGCTTCAGATGTACTCGCTCGACTCCCGCGAGAGATCGAATCGGAACTCGAACAGTTGCGTCTCTGTCAGTCAAGTAAAGCTGGACCACCTCGTCGCCCTCTCTTGCTCCTGAGTTCTCAACCTCCGCACTTACAAGCACCTTCTCTCCGGCCGCTACGCGCGGCGATGAGACGGTCAAGCCGGAGTACTTAAACCGCGTGTAACTAAGACCATGGCCGAACGGATACAAAGGCTCGCCTTTAAAGAATCGATATGTCCTTCCATCCATTTGATAGTTATCAAACGCAGGCAACTGGTCGACTGATTTGTAAAAAGTTACCGGCAATCGTCCTCCCGGGTTGTAGTCACCGAAGAGCGCCTCTGCAATCGCAGTTCCGCCTTCTTCACCCGGATACCAGGCCTGCACGATAGCCGGAATGTGCTCGTTGGCCCAGGTTACAGCGAGCGCACTTCCGGACAGCAAAACCAGCACGACCGGCTTCCCAGTTGCCGCAACTGCTTCAAGTAATCCCTGCTGACGCGCGGGCAGTTTGATCTCTGTTCGATCTCCACCTAAAAAGCCCGGTTCACGGACGTTCATCTCTTCGCCTTCAAGACGTGGGGAAAGGCCCAGGACCAACACCACGGTATCTGCTTCTTTCGCGACTCTAACCGCCTCGGCATACGGCGATCCGGTTTTGACGGCGGGTGGTTGCCACACCAGTTTTGCAACTGCACCGAGCTTGCTCTCGTAGTACTCCATCCTGATGTCGTAGCTTTTCCCGGCCTCTAGTGTGACTTCGCCGGTCACAGTTGCCGGCGCGTGTTCGGTCCAGTCTTCAGCGATCAACTTGCCATCGAGATAGACTCGCACTCCGTCATCCGCGACTGCGCCAAAGCGATATTTACCAGTCATCGCCGGAACGAGCTTGCCGGTCCAGCGTGCAGAAAAATCATCGGCCGGAACACCGGCTACCGGGTTCATCATTCCCCAGTCGAAATCCACTTCGCGATCTATGCGCGTTAAGACTGGCCCACCCTTGAGTTCCTTGTTTGAAAAATACTCAGCTCTGAGACCGCTTTCGCCTTCAGGTCCACGCAAAAAAGAAGCCGGAACGGGTACTGCGGAAACTTCTGTGAGCGTCGTGCCTAATGCATACAACACTTTCGTTTGCGATGAGACGCGTTGACGAATGCCTGCCAGCGGCGTAGTGGCGCGCGAGGGTTGACCGTTGTAGTTACCAAGCAACACCTGAACTTCATCGGCGTTGGGCCCAATCACGGCGATCGACTTTAAATCCTTGCGCAGCGGCAGGGTGTTGTTTTTGTTCTTCAGTAGAACTATTGATTCGCGTGCAGCGTCGAGCGCGAGCTGTCGGTGTTCGGGTGAATCGTTTGCTGAGAACGGGATTTTTGAAAAAGGGACCATCTCCGGTGGATCGAACATCCCAAGCCGAAATCGGGCGTCGAACAAACGTTTCACCGCGCGATCGATCTCAGCTTCCGAAATCAAGCCCTGCTTAACAGCATTGACGAGTGCTTTGTAGCTGTCGCCACATTCCAGATCGGTCCCTCTCTTCACCGCGAGGGCCGAAGCCTCCTCAGCAGTCTTCACGAAGTTGTGCCGTTTGTAGATGTCATCGATCGCACCACAATCGGAAACTACGTATCCATTAAACCCCCACTCGCCGCGTAACGTGTCGCCGAGCAGTTGTGTATTTGCGCAGCAAGGCTCACCGTTTGTGCGGTTATAAGCGCACATCACCGATGCAGCACGAGCCTCCATAACAGTCGCGCGGAAAGCCGGTAAGTATGTTTCACGCAGGTCACGTTCAGTGGCAGGTGCATCAAAGCGATGGCGCTCGGGTTCTGGACCAGAATGGACCGCGTAGTGCTTCGGAGTGGCGACAACTTTCAGATACTTCGGATCGTCACCTTGTAAACCTTTAACGAATGCAACCCCGAGGCGGCTTGCTAAGTACGGGTCCTCGCCGTAAGTCTCTTGCCCGCGTCCCCAGCGTGGGTCGCGAAAGATATTGATGTTTGGCGACCAAAACGTGAGACCGTAAAACCGGTTGTAGTTACGCTGTCGTTGTGCTTCGTGGTACTTGGCACGCGCCTCGTCGGAGATCACGGTGGCCACGCGATTGACGAGTTGCGGATCAAAGGTCGCTCCGAGCCCGATCGCCTGCGGGAAAACGGTGGCGACGCCTGAGAACGCAACGCCATGCAGAGCTTCGTTCCACCAATCGTACTGAGGAATGCCAAGCCGTGGAATCGCCGGCGCAGCGTTCATCATCTGCGACACTTTTTCTTCAAGTGTCATGCGCGAGATCAGATCATTAACGCGCTGATCCAGCGGAAGCTTAGGATTGAGGTACGCCGCGCGGGGATCAGACTTGGTTTCTTGAGTCGTTGCCAGAGAACTGCCACCAATCAACAACGCTAGGATGAGCAAACAAAAAAGACTGAGTCGGAGTAGAGACATAGTTTCCTTCCAATTTGGCGCTACGTTATTTCTCAGTCCAGAACTACGTGGCTGCGTCTCACTTAAGCTCGAGCACGACCACCGACTTCGACGGAATACTCAAATTCAACTTCGAACCTTCAAGCTTGTAGCCGCTGAACGGTGCTGGTTTGACAGTCTCCGGACGGTCGAAGGAATTCATCGCGTTCACCGCGGGAGCGGTAAGGACTTCGCCCGTGACACGTTTGACCTCACCGCCCCAAATCGTCGTAGTTAGCTCCGCCGACCGGTTGGGATCAAGATTCACGATCGATAGATGCAGTCGTCCCTCACTATCGCGCGAAGCCGATGCGCTGAGTGATGGAACAGATGCATCGCCCATCCGGTAATCAGGGGCGCTGAGATCCGTCGGGAGCATCGTCGCTCCCTGATGCACCCTGTACATCCTGAAGACGTGGTACGTTGGCGTGAGCACCATCTTTTCCTTGTCAGTAAGAATCATCGCCTGGAGCACGTTGATCATCTGCGCGATGTTGGACATCCTCACGCGATCAGCGTGTTTGTGAAAGATGTTCAGATTAATGCCCGCAGCTACCGCGTCACGCAACGTGTTCTGCTGATAGAGCGCACCCAGATCGCGGCCCGGCTCGCTGTCATACCACGTGCCCCATTCGTCCACCATCAGGCCGACGCGCTTTTGTGGATCGTGCTTATCCATGATTGCGCTGTGTCTCTGGATGAATTCATCCATGCGTAATGTTCTGACGAGCGTTGCGTGCCACTCCTTTTCACCAAACTGCGTTGCGGATCCTTTCTTTTCCCAGTTGCCGGTGGGCAGCGTGTAATAGTGCAGAGATAGTCCATCCATTTGCTTCGCGGCTTGCGACATCAGTACCTCGGTCCAGTTGTAATTCTCGTCGTAAGCTCCAACTGCGAGCTTTTGGATAGGACTGCCGCCCGAAGGGTTCTTGATGAAAGTGGCGTAGCGACGGTAAACGTCGGCATAATACTCAGGGCGCATGTTCCCGCCGCAACCCCACGTTTCATTACCAACCGCGAAGTAACTGATCTTCCACGGCTTGTCGCGACCGTTGCGCCGCCGCAGATTAGCCAGGTCGGTATCAGCACTAGAGGTCATGTACTCGATCCACTGCATCATCTCCTGTGGCGAGCCACTGCCGACGTTGCCGTTTACATACGCTTCGGCGCCCAGCATCTCGCACAGGTCCAGAAACTCATGCGTGCCAAAGGCGTTCGTGTCCACGCCGCCCCAACTCGAGTTAGGACGTCGCGGTCGCTTGTCGCGTGGGCCAATGCCATCGAGCCAGTGATACTCGTCGGCGAAACAGCCGCCGGGCCAACGCAAGACGGGGACACGCAGTTCCTTCAGCGCCGCGAGCACATCGTTACGGATGCCGCGCGTATTCGCGATGGACGAGCTTTCTCCGACCCAGATTCCTTCGTAAATCAGACGCCCAAGGTGTTCGGCAAACTGTCCATAGATGTTGCGATTGATAACCGCTCGCGGCTGGTCCAAACGGACGGCCAGGGTTGCCTGATAGGCATTTTGTGCGTGGGCGGGCGGTGTGACCTGCGTCGTCAGCGGCCACATCAACAATGCGATCAATACCAAAGTAAGCAGTCGAGTATGCATAGTGTTCATCGTAGTCGGAGAAGTTGCGAAGGGGTGTCTGTTCTCGGCTAACGTTTCGCTGCGGTCACGCCGGGCCAATCGTCAGTCCGAAAAGGCGAAGCTGGCAGACCGGCCTTGTTGTAAAGATTTACAATCGGGTTATCGGCCCAACCATAACGGACCGCCACGGGCTTTAGAATTTTAGGACTTGAAACAATCACCGTGTCGCCTTCGATGCGCGCATCAGCCCAAACAAATTTCCGATCCTCACCAGCCAACGCAAAGCCTTTTACTGGACCACCTTCGACCGTTTTCAGGCCGGCGCCATACTTGAAATAAATTCGCACCTTGTCACCTTCAATCGTGTAGCGATCGAAAAGAGGTCCTGAGGGAAGTACACTTCGACCGTACGTGTCGGCGAGCGCCCACGCGGCCAACCGCCGACCGACATCGAGTTTGTTCCGCGGGTGAATATCGTTCTCATCACCTATATCAATCGTAACGGCCATTCCGGTCTGCGGCTCACGCAACGTCATCATCTGCGCTTCTCGCAACTCGGCCCAATCACTTTCATCCGGTTCAGCTTTGTGGGCGTGCCAGTTAGCGAGCTGAACGAAGTAAAATGGTAATGAACTTCCCCACGCTTTTCTCCAATCACGAATCATGGTCGGAAAAAGCGTGCGGTATTGATAGGCGCGTCCGGCGTTACTTTCGCCCTGATACCAGATGACACCTCGAATCGCGAACGGAACCAGGGGCGCGATCATCGCGTTGTAAAGCACACTCGGATTGTTTTGATTACTCACTCCGACAGCCTCCGGACGCGTGCCCCAGTCAGGATGCTTCGGTTCGAGCGCCAACTCCACTTTGTAATCCCATTCTCCTCGTAGCGATATCACCTCAGATGCTGCGCCGCCGGCTAGTCCAATGGACATTGCGCCACCACGACTGAAACCACCCTCGCCGGCGCTGTCGAATACGCGCACCGCAATCACATTTCGTCCCGCACGCACCCGCGATCCGGGTACGACATAATTTCGCGGGACCATGTAACTGTTCGGCGTCTCTCTTCCGATCGAGCCGACCTTTGTACCATTGAAATATGTGACGTCCTGATCATCGATGGGCGCAAGGCTAAGCAGCAGATCCTTACCGGCCCATGACTCTGGCAGTTCCACCACTTTACGGAACCAGACGGCCCCATCTATGAGGAGACCTGCCGTCTCAAATTGTTTGGGCAGATCGATTTTCAGCCAGTCCGCCGTCGCCGTCACCGGGTCCGCGTAGCCCAGGGCTTCGCCTTTGTTTCCAGCATCGATGTAGAGGTTCTTCTCTTCCCACTCGGCGAGGGCGTGCGCGTAAACTTCCTTTGTTTGCGGCAATGCGTTCAAACTGCTTTGGTACCGATCGAGAATTGGTTTCAGTTCCGGTGAGCGGAGCAGCGCGTCGTGACTGGTCCAGGCCTCGGCAGGGGTGCCTCCCCATGAGCTGTTAAGCAAACCGACCGGTACTCTCAACTGGCGATGCAGCTCACGTCCAAAGAAATATCCGACGGCTGAAAAGTTCGCCGCCTCGTCAGGCGTTGTCACAACCCAACGTCCTGCTAAATCAGTGAGCGGTGATGCCGCAGTACGATGCTCGACCTGGAACAATCTAATCTCCGAATAGTTGGCCTGCGCGACTGCTTCAGCACCGCCAACCGTGTTGATGAGCGGCCATTCCATGTTTGATTGACCAGAGCACAACCAGATCTCACCAACCACAACATTCTTAATAGTCAGGAGATTGTTTCCTTTGATGGTGAGCTCGAATGGACCGCCGGCGTTCAACGGGCCCAGCCAAATTTCCCAGTGTCCCTGCTTGTCTGCGACAGTCCTGAACGATTTCTGTTGCAGGGTCACAGTCACAGGTTCGTCGGGATCGGCATTTCCCCAGATGCGAACCTTCGTCTGTTGTTGCAGCACCATGTTGTCGCTGATGATCGCGGGGAGGCGCACGTCCGCATGCGCGGCGGTGCTTATTGCCAAGACGATGAGCGGCAGGATGAACCGAAGAAGCTTTGTTGTATGGCCGGGCATAAGTCTCTGCATTTTCTACTAATTGGGGCGCAATGTTCAAGCAAAACGTAGCCGCGGGTTAACGTCGGATTAAGTCAGACGGTAGTCGAAAACGAATCGACCAATCTGAATCGTCCCTCGACCACCCGTAGCAGGCTGAATCAGTAGCGCCCGAACCATCGAGCTTTTGCGGTTGCGAAAGGCTTCAATTTCCCCAATCGTGTCGCCGCTCGATGCCCGGTAAAAAGTTACGGTGATGCTGTCGGGAGTCTTACGTTGGTAGCCAAAAACATATTCCCCCGGTTCCAGCGAGAATTCCTGAAACTTGATAGGTACTTGTGCGATGAAGAAATGAGAGTACTTGCCCTCGGCCGAATAGCCAGCCGTAATCATCACTACACCCGCGATGAACTTGCCTCGCCCATCAGTCACGCCTGACGCAGTCCGAAACTCCGTCTCAATGTTCTCCTTGATGACTGGGGCGCGAACAGGTATCACCTTTCTCAACTCCGGTTCCGAAGCGATGCGCCAACCAGCCGGAGCTGGAATACCGACAACAATGGTCCAGGTCAACAGTATCAACAGCGACGTGTTTAGAAATTTCATCAACCCTCCACACCCGGATCTGCATCTATCCGCCCAAATCCGGCGCTAAAACTCTCTGGGAATGTTAAAGTATTGACGGAACAAATGCATCGTCTAAGGTACTTCCGACTTGCCGCGGCTCTAATTCTAATAGCCGGCACACGCTCTCACGCGCTTGATCCAAACAGAAACCTTAAAGAGTTTGGCCATCAAGCGTGGGTCACCGAAAACGGATTACCACAAAACACGGTCCAAACGATTGTACAGACACATGACGGTTATCTTTGGGTCGGAACTCAGGATGGTCTGGCACGTTTTGACGGGCTGAACTTTACAGTCTTCGATAAAGAAAACACAGCCGCTTTCAAAAGTAATGACATTCGATTTTTGTACGAAGACCGGCAGGGGCGCTTATGGATCAGCACGTCTTACGGATTGCTTTGCCGTCACAACGGACAACTCACAGCTTTCACAGTAAGCGACGGCCTGCCTGACAACAGCGTCGGCGACGTTGTTGAAGATGCGAACGGTAACATCTGGATCGGGACTGCGGGTGGTCTAACTCGTTTTGAAAACGGAAAGTTTAGGACGTTTACGACAGAACACGGGCTCGCGAGAAATGTGATTCAAACTCTGCACGCCCGCGCGAACGGCTCGATGTTGGTTGGCACATCCGCCGGACTTCAGTTCCTTCGCGATGATCAATTTACCCCGGCAAACATGCCGGCTGGTGTGCTTCCGGGTAACCTCACCTCACTTGCGGAGACAAAAACCGGCACGCTGTGGCTCGGAACTCTTGACGGACTGTTTGAGGTCGATGCTGAAGGACACACGTCGACCGTCGCGCTTCCCAACAGCCGCGTCAGCGCCTTGCGGCTCGATCGCGAGGGCGCGCTGTGGATTGCGACTGCCGGCGGGCTGGTACGTTTGCGAGGCGATCGCATTGAAACATTTACTTCGGTCGAGGGCCTTTCAAGTAACCTCGTGCTTTCAGTTTTTGAGGATCGTGAAGGCAGCATCTGGATCGGCACCGAGGCCGGTGGGCTGAATTTATTGAAAAGCAAAAAGTTTACTACCTATACAACCAAAGACGGATTGCCGAGTGATCTCGTTAAAGCCATTTATCAGGATGCTCAGGGAGGCATCTGGATCGGTTCCAATGGTGGTGGGTTGACACTTTTCAAAGACGGAAAGTTCTCGACGTGGAGCACACGAGATGGTCTCTCGAGTGACGTGGTCCTATCGCTTGCCGGCGACTCTCAAGGTACGGTCTGGATTGGCACTCCCGACGGACTGAACCGTTTCAAAGACGGAAAGTTTCAAACGTTCACTTTCGCAGATGGACTCTCAAATGATCTTGTTCGTTCCGTCTTCGTGGACCGCGGTGGAGTGCTTTGGGTGGGCACGCGCGACGGACTAAACAGCTTTCGCAATAATGAATTCACAACCTATACCACTCACGACGGACTCGCGAATAATTTCATCGGCACGATTTATGAGGACTCTAACGGCAATCTCTGGGTTGGGACTCTCGGTGGTTTGAGTAAAATAAAAGACGGAAAATTTCAGACCTTCACGACGAAAGACGGCCTATCCAGCGACACTGTCATTTCACTTTATGAAGACGCTTCAGGCGACCTGTGGATCGGAACCAATGGCGGCGGTCTGAATCTTTTACGCGGGGATAAGTTCGTTTCATTCACCAATCGCAATGCTCTTGCGGCTGATGTTATCTATCGCATTCTTGAAGACAAGCAGCAAAACCTTTGGTGTAGTTCTAACAAGGGGATCTTTCGCGTCAGCAAGAGTGAGCTTAATAAAGTTGTTACCGGCGCAAGCAGAACTGTCACGCCCGTGTTCTATGGTCCGGCAGACGGCACGTTAACTCGAGAGTGCAGCGGGGGTGGACATCCCGCAGGATGGAAGACGAGTGACGGACGCATCTGGTTCGCAACTATCAAGGGACTGGCCGTCATCGATCCCGAGCACATTCCGCTCAATACTTCTCCGCCACCCATCACCATCGAACAACTCTTCGTCGATAATCAATCGATCCCATTGACGAAAAAGCTGACTCTTCCGCCGGGTCTGGCGCGGCTGGACTTCTATTACACGGCACTGAGTTTTATCGCGCCTGAAAACGTGCGATTCAGATACAAACTCGATGGTTTCGACGACGATTGGATCGATGGCGGCGCCAGACGGGTAGCCTCGTATACAAACTTGCGGCCGGGTAATTACCAGTTTCGAGTGATCGCGGCAAATAATGATGGCGTTTGGAATGAGAGTGGCGCTGCCGTGGATATTTATTTGCAGCCACGCTTTTATCAAACTTACTGGTTTTACCTCGCTTGTGTCCTGCTGTTGGCAGTGACAGCCTGGCAACTGTATCGCCTGCGCGTGAAACGTATGGCGCTTCAATTTGGGGCCGTAATTAGCGAACGTAATCGTATCGCGCGTGAGATTCACGACAACCTGGCCCAGGATATCCTCGGAATCTCGGTGCAACTGGAACTCGTTGCGAGACTTATGCCCGCTGCGGCCGAAACAGCGAAAGCGCATCTGGACCGCGCGCGCATGTTAGTGCGTAACAGCATGACGGAAGCTCGGCGTTATGTTTGGGATCTGCGTTCGCAGGAATTGCAAAAGAAGGATCTACCAACAGCCCTTCGCGACACGACCAAACGCCTAACGGCTGAAAGCGGTATCGAGACAGTGGTTGAACTCGCTGGACCACTGCGGCCATTACCAGCGTCGGTTGAAACTAATCTGTTGCGCATCGGGCAGGAAGCAATTAACAATGCGGTCAAGCACGCGCGGGCAAACCGTATCGAGGTGGCGCTAAACTTTGATACACGCAGCGTGCGACTGAGCGTTCGTGATGACGGGCGCGGGTTTGATACCCGCCAGCCGATCGCCGACGGCCACTTTGGTTTAATAGGAATGCGTGAGCGAGCGGAACAGATTGGCGGAGTGATGTCAGTCGATAGTGCAATCGAAGGCGGTACTCGAATCGCCATCGAAGTGCCGCTGAATGATAGCAACGAAGGTTAGTGAGGCAGTGAGTAACAAGATTCGCATAATCGTAATCGATGATCAGGCCGTGGTTAGACAGGGATTTGTTTCTCTTATCAACACCGTTCCGGATATGGAGGTGATTGCGCAGGGAGTAAACGGGCAGCAGGCAGTGGAACTCTATCGTGAGCACCAACCGGATATCACTTTGATGGACCTGCGTATGCCGGTGCTAAGCGGCGCCGATGCGATTGCTCAGATTCGGGGTGAATTTCCAGACGCGAGAATCATTGTCCTTACGACTTATGACGGCGACGAAGATATTTACCGTGCTCTCCAGGCCGGAGCTCAAGGTTACCTCCTCAAAGACATGTTTTTCGAAGAACTGGAAGACGCGATCAGGAAGGTCCATGCGGGCGCGCGCCGTCTGCCGCCGGTCGTTGCCGAACGCTTAGCGGAGCGAATGGGCGCTTCGGAGCTGACTTTACGAGAGCTGGAGGTTCTTCAGGAGATCGTGAATGGCAAGAGTAATAAGGAAATCGCGAGTTCGCTGGGGATTAGCGAAGCTACGGTTAAGAGTCACATCAACAACATCCTCGGAAAACTGGGTGTGACAGATCGCACCCAGGCTGCCACCCGCGCGCTCCAACGCGGCATTGTCCACCTTTAGCCACTAGCCTGCGAACCAGGTCCATCTGCAACTAAAGTTGGAGATGGTGGCTAAACTTAAAGGTCATGACAGGTTGTCACAAGCCTGTTATTTTCACTTCTGTTCTAGACTAATTCGCCGGTTCCGAGTTCAAATTCAAGGCTTCTTCCCTACCTAACTTGTTGCAGAACCTAAAGGGGTCTTGATTACGTTATAGAACTCGGAACCGGACCTCCACTT
>DAIOGT010000147.1:0-11983 GCA_036745095.1 Pyrinomonadaceae bacterium | reverse complement strand
CTTAGCAAGCTCAGAAAAGAAACTGCTTTGTCACTTTGCATACCCTCGGACAGAAATAGCTGCCCCTAAATCCGAGATGTGGGCGACTTTGGGTCGAAAGCCAGAGAGATAGAGGTAAATCGCGTGGAAGAGTTATTGACCATTGGGCAAAAGGTGCTGGCGAGCCAGCCCTTCAGCGTGCTGATCGGGGCGGCCCTGGTACGGCTGGAGGCCGGCGTCGCCGAGATTCATATTCCCGTCGAGCAAGCGTTGAAACAACAACACGGTTTCCTGCACGGAGGCGTAATCAGCTACGCAGCGGACAACGCAATCACGTTCGCAGGTGGATCGCTGCTCGGGCAAAGTGTCGTCACGGCGGAGTTCAAAATAAACTTCTTGAAGCCGTGCATGGGCAAGCTGTTGGTGGCCCGCGCAACAGTTATTGATCAAGGCAAACGCAGCGCGGTGTGTCGATGTGAAATATTCATGAGGGGTGATGAGGAGGAAAAACTCTGCGCTGTGGCCCAGGGCACGGTCTCAATTCTCGAACAAAAAGAATCGTGGACCACCTGACAAATTGAATTCGACTATGCACACCATCGCATCTTTGCTCATCGCTGCCAGTGCAGCGATCATTCTGCTGCTTGGCCTCATCCATCTTCTGTACACGTTCTCTGGTCCAAAGCTGTTACCCCGCGACAGTGAATTACAGACCCGTATGAAGGAGGTTTCGCCCGTTATCACGAGACAAACAACTATGTGGAAGGGCTGGATCGGTTTCAATGCAACTCATAGCTTCGGTCTCATCCTGTTCGGTGCTGTGTATGGCTATCTGGCTTTGGTTCATAGCGACTTCTTGTTCCAGTCTGTCTTTCTTATAGTGCTGGGCTTGATTGTGTTGCTCGGCTACGCCTTCCTTGCCCGAAGGTACTTTTTTCGCACTCCGCTGCAAGGCATCCTGCTCGCGGTGCTCCTCTATGGCCTCGCGCTCATCGTCAATCGGTTCTAACGGGAGACTTTGCAACTCTTGATCAAACGAAAAGGAGATGCAGTGATGTCAGAGGAAACTATTGAAGCCGTGCGCCGGCTTTTTAGAGCGGTTGAAGAGCGTGACCTTGCTGGAGTACTGGCGGCGTATGATGAAAACATCGTCATTCGCGAAGCGGAATCGCTTCCATACGGCGGCGAGTTTCACGGCCACAAAGGCGGAGAGCGCCACGCTCTAAAAGCGCTTGAAGTTTGGGGCAATCTGCAACCAGCGGACGAAAGAACGCTGCTTGCTAAATTCCTGGACGCCGGTGACGATTACGTGATCGTTCTTTGGCGGCAGAGAGGTGTTAACAGTCGTGGGGAAAAGTTCGACGCGCCCGTTGTCAGCGTTTATAAAATGCGCGGCAGTAAAATCGTCGAATCGCAGATGTTCCACGCTGACACGAAGGCTCTTGTACAATTCTTAGCTGGCGAGAACTGAGTTGTTTTTTCACCCGCACGTTACTTGATGACTGACTTGACGGCTCCTACTCCACCCCTCACTCACTCAGCGAAAGGCTCTGGGGTCGGTTACGGCGCTGCTCTTTGGGCGCTGGTCTTTGCAGCATTGCACGTCGCATGGGCGCTGGGCTGGTACGTCGGCTTGGACCAGGAGCCGGCGAGACAAGCATTCCAACGGCGATGGTTCCTCATGTATGACCTTGTCGCTGCCGGTTTATGCGTCGTTGCCTTTGCTGTGGCGCTCGCGCTCGCGCAGCAATGGGGCCAACGCATACCATACTCACTGGTTTCGAAACTCGCTTGGGGCGGAACCGTTCTTCTCGCATTACGAGGAGCGGCGGGCGTCGCACAAGACGTTTATCGTGCAACTTTCGGTGGGAACTTGCGGGCCGCGTCCGTGCTTTGGGACTTGTGGTTCTGCTTAGGCGCAATGCTGTTCGGCATCAGCGTCTGGCAATTCTCGCGCGCGCGGAAGATGCGTGGTTCTCTCAGAAGCGCATAGCTGGAACGAACTCACTCTCGTTCCATCGTTAAAAACGTTCCGCGTACTACCGATGCTCCGCTCGCCGCACTGATGTCGAGCGAACTGACTGCATGCGGTGAACATACAAGCGTCGCGTCGCGCGTAGGCGTCCCCGAACTTTGAGCGAAGAATCTAATAAGCGTCGTTCGCTAGGAGTGCCTGCTTTCACGCCACGCTTTTGGCGTGGTTCCAGTGAACCTGCGAAACAGGGTCGTGAAATGACTTTGGCTTTTGAATCCCGCCTGGGCACTAATCTCGACAAGCGGCAGGTCGCTCTCGCTCAACAGATACTTGGCGCGTTCGACGCGCCGCTCGGTTAAGTACTGCTGCGGAGTGATACTCGTCGTCAGCTTGAAGGCTCGCGCGAAGTGGAACTGGCTCAGTCCGACCGATTCGGCGATGCCGGCTAAGCTCAAGTCCTGGTCTAAATGGTCGTTGATGAATTCCTTTGCCCGCCGCAGGTTGTGGCCGGACAGTCCACCGCGAAACATGTCAGGCGCGCGCCGCGAGACACTGTAATGTCTGACAAGATGCAGCGCGAGCGTCTGCGTTAAGGACTCCGCGTAGAGGCGTCCTACGGGTTCAGTCGTCAGTGCCTCCGCCAGCAACGCCAGCCCGATCTGCCGTATCAACTGATCTTCAGCTCCGTAAGTTTCGACGATTTCAACTACCGTTCGCGGGTCATCTCCTGAAGCAGCGCACGAGAGCAGCGACGGACTGATAGAGAGCGTGACACCCTCCACTTGCTGGCGCCATTGTACGGCGATCGCCTGACCAGCTGGGACGATACATATGTTTCGCGCGTTTGCGCGATCCTGACGGCTACTTCCGGCAGCGGTGTGCTTGCGTGAGGTAAAGCTGCCGGAGATTGGTATGTTGATTTCATGATCTGGACGGGTGCGCTCGACCTTGCCGGCGCCTGCGCGCCAGTGTCCGAGCCTGATTCCATTCCACTGTGCGGCATGAAACGCAACAACCGGTATTTGGCTTTTTAGGTTCGCTAAACTCGCCATGACTAAGTCTCCGTTCCGGATTGAGTACCGAAATGTAAACGCCCATCGTCGCGTTCAAACTTACCACTACTTACAGATGAGTTGCCATTTCTCGCAGTCCTTCGCGGTAGCTGGGATATTTTAGCCGCCAATTCAGCTGATCTTTTGCTTTACGATTGCTGACGACGAGGCGCGTGTCGAAGACGGCCGCCATGTACGGGCTTATCAGACGCAGCAGCCAGTGCGGAATTGAGAACGGAGGTTTAGCTTCGAGACAGAGGGCCGCATGAGTCAACCAAGCGTTCATCCCCACAGACTCGTCGTCCACGATATTGTAAATCTCTCCGGCGCGTCCTCGTTCCATCGCCGCAAGGGTGGGGTTTACTGCGTCTTCAATGTGAATCCATGGAACGATGCCACGCGACCTCTTCACGTTCGGAAGCATTCGCCTTCGGAGCATCTTCACGATGTACTCGCTGGACGCAGCGGAGCCATAGAAAAAGCCGTAACGAAGCACCACGCATTCAATTAACCTCTGCTCATTCGCCGTGAGCAGTTGCGTTTCAAGCGAGCGCAGGGCATCAACAATCTGTTGCAGCGAACTCTCAGACTCGCGTTCCTGTAAGGCATCGTCTTCCGTCTTCGCGCCCGCGCCGTGATCCCCGAAGCCGTAGGCGAAGACCATAGATTCCGCAACGATCCGCTTGACGCCGGCGGCGACGCACGCCTTCAAAAGGTTCGCCGTGCCCGTCGTGCGAAGCACGTTCGTCTGTTTCATGTGCGAGGCGCGTAGCAGTGTGTTCTTCGGGATGGCCGTCAGTAGGTGAAAGACGCAGTCCGGCGATGCCGCCCGCAAGGCCTTTTCCAGGGCCGCGGCGTCAAGCGCGTCAGCGACGCTTGCCTCCGCTCCAAGTTTTTCTAACATGGACCGCTTTTCGGCGGAGCGGGTTAGACCTGTGACTTGATGTTTCAGCGCGACAAGCGCGCGAACTAGCGGAAGTCCGAGCGTGCCGGTCGCACCGGCGACGAAAACTTTCATATTAGCTCTACAGTGCGCGGCCTTCCCCGCCGCAGTCTTTTCTGCGCTTGCTATTTGTGTTGTGAGATTGCTCTAGAGATGATCGGAAGTTATGGCGGCGATCATCGTCTCTGCAAACTGGCTTCTGCACGTCAGTTTTGGAATAGGGCGCTCATTGACGATCTATGACTGTTAGGATAGTTTATACCGCAAACGAACTCTACGCTTACCGACGTGCGGCTCAGTGAGCCATAAAAACAGGAGATAAACTCATGAGGAACGCTTTCACAGTGGGAGCGAAATCTTTACTGATTTGCTCTACCCTCGCCATTTTCATGGCCCTCAGTCAAGGAGTCGCACGGGCAGATACTGTGACAATTACTGGGATCACTTCGGGCTCCTTCTCAGGGGGATTCAGTTCTAACCCTACGCTACTGGGTTTGACCTTTAACGGCACCAGTTTTCCAAATCCCATTGGAACTGTAGATACAAACACGGCCAGCTTTTCATTGGTAGGATCAAACATCAGTCTGGGGTCGTTTACGCTAACTGGCGAACCTGCGACTTACACTGGCAATACGTTTGCCCTACAGTTAAGCTTTACCTTCCCAGCTCCGCCTATGCCCCTCTTGATCGTAGGTGCTTCGCAACCCTCGTTTACATCGACCTTGACGGGCACAGTTCAAAGCCTTGCGGACGGCAGCTTAACTATCGACTTTAACAATGCCCCGTCCGTGTTTAGCGTGTTCCTGGATGGAGTCCAAATCGGCACGTTTATCATTACCGTTGATGACATAATCATTCAACCCGGTCAGACGGTGAATGTAGTAGGAACCGCGGTTCCAGAACCGACGACACTACTGATGCTAAGCACGGGATTGGCCGCGATTGGTACCGCTTTTCGCAAGCGACGGAAGACAAACAACTGAGGTTGGCTTCGGACGCTGTATAGATAGAGTCCCGGCAGCCGTTTTTTCTGTTCGAAGAAGCAGCTCCAAGGTTTTACGTATCGACGATAAGGCACGTGCTCGCGTTCCTCAATCGTTGTCGCGCTTTTTTGTTGATCCTCCTTATCTATTGAGTGTATAAGACGCTAGTTCTCTCTCCAGCCTTTATTTAACCCTGAACCCAACGTGCGGGTTGGTGCGTTATCTGCGTTCATCCCCTGAATGTCAGTAGGTCGGCCCAGTGTCTTAACTGAATAAGGGAGAAAGTCCATGAGAGTTAAATCGCTGAAAGTTTTTACCGGAGTCTTAATGTTTGGGTTGCTGCTTGGCGCGTCGTCAACTGCGTATGCAGATGCGTTCTCTATCACCTCCTTCAGCTTCACCAATATCCAGTTCACCCCGTCGGCGGGAACTGCTCAATTCACGGTGACCGCCGTGACGGCTCGTGCCGACGCCGGGATTAACGGGGGAACTCAAATCAGCAACATCTCGAACACCTTTCCTATCGCGCAAGCCAGTGCAGTTGTGAACGGAATCACCGCTGCCGCATCAGCAAATGCCGCTACCCATTCCGTCAGCGGCGAGAGCACAGCCTTTCTCGCAGGTTGCACTTGTCAGGGGGGCTCTTTCGCATTCGCCACCTTGACCGGCACACTCCTTCTCAGCGGTGCCGAAGGCCTCGTTGACGTGAACGTCTCCGCTTTAGAGACGCTGATTTGGCAGGTACAGACCGACGCGTTCGGTCGATACGCCGAATCGGGGACATTCTTCGACCTGCTGGTGAATGGCGCTGTAGTGTTTTCTTTCCAAGTCGAGGCGCTGCATCCCCTCCTCGGGCCAAACCAATTCGGGATGGCACAAGCGACATCGCAAATTTCGCGCTCAATCAGCCTCCAGGGCAACAGCGAGAATTCGATTTCTGTTCGACTCTCCGCAACTTCGCTGGTGATAAATGAAGTCCCGGAACCGGCAACAATCGTCTTGCTCGTTTCAGGCCTCGGATTCATGACGGGCGTCTTAAAGAAACGACGCGACCGCAACCGATAAACACGTCGCGAACAATCCCGTACATCACGCATTGGATGTCGATCACGAAGGTGCTTTCGGCGTCCTCGAAGACATCGAGCAATCGTCTTTCTCCCGCATCACTCAAATAGCGACTGCATTCAAAATCTCGAATCTACGAATTACGATTAACGTATAATGCGCCGTTCTTACAGAATTGAGTCGGGGGTACTTTTTCGTGTCTCTATGTAGGCTGCGCATCAAAGTGGACCACGTCGTCACCGCTCTGTTTGTCCTGGTCGCTGCTAGTTTCAGTCACGTGGAGGCTCGATCCTCGACACCGCCGCACATGGACACCGTCCTCTACGGCGTCTCCTATTATCACGAATACATGCCCGTCGAGCGGCTGGACAAAGATGTGCAGATGATGAAGGAAGCCGGCATCAACGTCGTGCGGATGGGGGAGTCGAGTTGGGGACTCTGGGAACCAGAGGAAGGCAGGTTCGAGTTCGCCTGGATGGACACAATCGTTGACCGAATGCACCGCGCCGGTATCAAGGTCTTGATGGGAACGCCGACCTACTCCGTCCCGGTTTGGCTCTACCGCAAGCACCCGGAGATTCTCGCCACGCGATTAGGAGGCCAGCGCGCCACCTACGGTAGACGCCAGAACATGGACATCACGCACCCGGCTTACCTCTTTTACTCCGAGCGTGTCATTCGAAAGATGCTCGCGCACTATAAGAATCATCCCGCAATCATCGGCTGGCAAGTGGACAACGAAACGACCTCATACGGCACAGCTGGCCCAAACGTGCAGGCCGGCTTTGCGGACTATTTGAAGCGGAAATTTGGCACCGTCGACGAACTGAACAAAGTGTGGGGGCTCAACTACTGGGGACAGCGTCTGAATGGTTGGGAGGAACTACCACCGCGCGACGGTATCCTCAACCCCGGATGGAAGCTCGAGTGGGAGCGCTACCAGCATAAGCTCGCAACCGACTTCCTTGCATGGCAGGCGCGGATCGTGAACGAGTACAAACGACCCGACCAGTTCGTCACGCATAACTTTGTCGGCGGTGTCCGCACTGACGTCAACCAGTTCGACATCGCGCAGAACTTAGACATTGCCGGCACAAACCCTTATCAACCGTGGGACATTGGACCGGACTCGGTAGACGGCCAGGATTGGGCACTCTCGGGCGATCTCACGCGCTCGCTGAAAAAGCAGAACTACCTCATCACCGAGACCAATGCGCAAAGCATCGGTTGGGACTCGAAGACACAGTTCCCTCCCTACGATGGTCAGTTGCGCCTCAACGTCTACAGCCATCTCGCGAGCGGGGCCAATATGGTCGCCTACTGGCACTGGCATTCGTTGCATTACGGACAGGAGACTTACTGGAAGGGCGTGCTTTCGCACGACCTCGAACCGAACCGTGCCTATGCGGAGGTGACGCGCACGGCTCGCGAACTGAAAGAGGTTGGGCCGCGACTCGTCAACCTGAAGAAAAATAATAAAGTGGCGTTGCTCTATAGCATTGATTCATTTCATGCCATCCAGTACATGCCTTTCGACGACCGCGTCAATTATCAAACTGTCCTCCACCAAATGTATGGCGCACTCTACCGGCTGAACGCCGGCGTGGATTTCGTCTTCCCCAACAGCAAGAATTTTTCAGACTACAAGTTGATCGTCGTTCCGCCACTCTACGTCGCTGACGACGCGCTGCTTAGAAGGCTGGCGGAGTTCGTCCGCCAGGGCGGCCATCTAGTCGTGGCCTTCAAGAGCGGGTTCGTCAACGAGTACTCGACGGTGCGGTGGACAAAGGCGCCTGGGCCACTGCGCGAGGCGGCTGGCTTCTACTATCAGGAGTTCGCCAACATCCGGCAGCCGCTCAAGCTTAAAGGCGACCCTCTCGGAATAGGCGACGAAAACAACAAAGTCTCCGTCTGGGCCGAGTTCATCATCCCTGAAACGGCCGAGGCGCTCGCCAGCTACGACCATCCCTTTTATGGGAAGTGGCCAGCGCTGACGCGCAACAAGTACGGTAAAGGAACTCTGACCTACGAGGGCACCTACCTGACCGACAAGCTGCAAGAGAAGATACTACTCGACGCGTTGAATCTAGCCGGCCTCGCGGGACCTGACCAGCAGTTGTCCGCATCAGTTCGAGTCAGGCACGGCGTAAGCAACCTCGGCAAGAACCTGCATTACTATCTGAACTATTCAAGTAGCAAACAGACTTTTACTTATCCCTATGTGAGCGGTACCGACATGCTGACGCGAAAGCGCGTGGACAAATCACAGACGGTAGAACTCGGCCCTTGGGATTTGGCGCTGATCGAAGAGAGGTGAGCTAGAGGCACGGTGTAAGTCGTGTGCGTTGATCCCCACTTTGCGTTTCAACTCACTTGTGTCTTCAGCGAGGTAGACCTGACCCTGGCACCATCACAATACCGTTTCGTTTCGACTATCCTTGTGAAATACAATCGAGAAACCATGCAAACGCTCTACAAAGCCGCCGGCGGTAGCGACGGGCTGTTGCGCTTAGCCCGCGCCTGGCACAGGCGAGTGCTGGAGGACGAAGTGGTGAGCCACGCGTTCAGCCACGGATTCCACCCGCAGCACACCGAGCGCCTTGCCGCGTACTGGGCGGAGGCACTCGGTGGACCAACGACGTACTCCGATCGCTACGGTGATGAGACCTCTGTCGTGCGAATTCATAGTGGCAACGGGCCACACGAGGAGATGGACCAGAGGGCGATCGATTGTTTCGATCAAGCGCTGGAAGATGTCGGCCTCAACCATGACGAACAGCTCCGGCGCGTGCTACACGATTATTTCGTGTGGGCCACAACGACCACGATGTCTCGTTACCACGAATCCGCAGAGGATGTTCCGGACGGTTTGCACATCCCCAAGTGGTCCTGGCACGGACTCGTGAGTGAAGGCGACGTTTCACTTCATCGCTGACAGGAAAACAAGCCACAGATTTAGGCAGGTCTGATTCAGATGGCCCAACGAAACGTAAAGCGTTGTTTCAGTCAAAACTACCGGTTGTTCTATGTCGTACCTCGACATCCGACGACCATTTCTTCTATGAAACGACTCGCGTTACTATTCCTGATCGCGACTTGCGTCGTTACTGCTAATGCTCACGCCCTGGGTTGCAACACCAACGATAATGATCCCGATTCAGGAACGTCTTGCCGCTACGGGCCCTGGAAGTGGAGTCATTAAAGAACTCCTTTGGGGAGATATTTTGTTGCGATCGTTGCCGCCCGTCATTCAGTCGATGATTCTTCTTGGGGCTGTTTTAAGGTCGGTAAGGCGAAGTTAATTTGGTCCATCAAGCAACTCGAAACCGCAGGGATCTTGAGCATACTTGTCCGTGCTCTGGCTTTCAAATAGAGAGGTGGCCCATGAAACGTCCACTTATACTAATTGTCCTGGTATTCATCTCCTCAGCTTACGCAAGCTCCTTTGCGCAGTCGATCGTTAAAAGCGAATTTGTCAAGCTGAAGACCGATGACGGGATAACTCTGCATGGTGTGTTGTGGACACCTGGCAGCGGTAAGGCACGCATAGGAATTCTTATCGCTCCCGGCGGAGGCTCAGAATTTTACAATGATTTGCTCGTCTGGTTGGGTGAGCACTTCGCCCGATCTGGTTACCTCGCCCTTTCGATGAACCGTCGTGATCACGGGGGTGAGCAGTGGTATCACAATTTCGAACCGTCCGCCATGGATCATAAATACATGATCGACTTCTTGGAATCGCGCGGCGCTCAAGCCGTCATTCTTGCCGGGCACAGTTATGGTACTGTGACAGCCCCTTACTACGTGATGGCGTCCGATGACCCTCGCGTCAAAGCGATCATCCTCTACGCGGCGCATGGTTATAAGCGCGACGGACTCACAAGGGCGTTCGGCTCCCAGGCCGAGTATGACGAAGTCGTTGGTACAGCAAAGAAGATGGTCGCAGCAGGGCGAGGCCAGGAGACATTTCTGCTGCCGCCAATATTTCGCGGCGGACGGCCCAGGCCGAGCTCTTACGAGACGTTTCTAAATAGAGGAGGCCCTGATACTAAAGCAGTTCCAATCGAGATTATTTCGAATGTTCAGGGCCGACGCATCCTCGCGATTCGCGACCCTGCCGATCCGTTTCTGGCGACGATTCCACCTGCTCAGCAGCAATTGCAAGAAGCCAACAGGAATCTGGAGTACGTATTGCTGCCGGACGTGCGGGGCGGCAAGATGGATAGTGCTGCGCATCGGTTCAGTGGGCGAGAAGAGGAGGTTTTCCGCATCACCCTCGACTGGCTAAAAAGGCATGGGTTTAACGGGCCGCGACCTAACAAAGGCACACGGACGCGCAACACAGCGGCTCTTTAAAACCCTACTGGCGTTAGCTGCTGTTTGTATGCGCGCGCATTTCGAGTTCATAAAAGAAGCAAAGTCTACTATCTGGAAATCTGCTGTCGACAGCATCCCAGTTCAGAGTTCAAGCTTTAGCTTGTTGCTGCGCCAGAGCAGCTAAAGGTTGAACTCTAAACGCCGAACCCAAGCGTCGGTTCACGGATCGAGATGAGCAAGTGGTTAAGTAAACTCGTGGTTGTAAGGAGTCGATCCAAATAATAAGCTAGTAGCCATATGCTTATTCGTGATGAGGTTGAGAATGCTGTGCGGCTTCAGGCCTGCGGCTATAAGCTCCTGAAATGGTTGGAGAAATCGTTGAGGGATGGGTTCATCACACCGGAGGCGGCGGGGACTTATGCGACCTCTGAGGATGCCGCGTATTCATGGCTTGACAAGCACTATTTGAACTTACCGAATAACGCGCGACCTGAACGATCTGATCTCCGGGCCTTCGGCAACTTCTTCTCCACTTATTTGGACTGCACATTTGATCTGGATGCCCAACCAGGAAAGCGACTGTACTCGCCGGATTCCCACTGCTTCTGCCCCATCTGTACCTGGATGGTTCAGAACCCACACCTCCGGCCCAAGAAAGTAGGCGCTGGCGACAAAAAGGTTGCTGAGAGGATGAAAAGAACTTTTCTCCTTCAACTCGCAGTAGCTCGTGGAATGTCAGTTTCCGAAAAGATGTTGGACGACATGCTGCAAGATCCAGACCTTCGTGGTGCAGTCGGTCTCTGTACTTACGCTGCGGATCTCCTGCAGCGACTAAAAGGCAGAGCTGTTGGTGCGGCTTCGTTAGCACTTTGGCGGACCTTTGCGTGGACACCACAGGGCTCTCCCAAAAAGGGTTTCGTCCTGACGACTGACGAGATCATGATGGCCCAGAACGTTCTGGCCGAACGTCTCTCCAAATCTAACTCTCAGACCTCGTGATAAGGCGCGGCAGCCGCAGTCGCTGTTGGACTCAACCCCCGTCGCGCTTTCGGAACGCAGCTTCACCAGCATCGGAAATCTGGACCCACTTCGGATCAGGCGAGGCCTCGCCGTCGTAGTTGTCGTGCCAGTTCCACCATTTGTACGGCGGCGTCTGCGGATAACCCTCCGGCGAGTCTTCCCACTCCTCCTGCCGGCCGAGCGCAGTGATGTCGAGATAATTCCACGTGCTCCCCATCTGCTCATCGCCGCGATTGTTGATGAAGTAGGTTCGAAAAATCCTCTCGCCGTCGCGGATGAATGCATTTGTGCCGTGCCACTCGTCCACACCAAAGTCTTTGTCGAAACTATCTGTGATGGTGTACCACGGCATCTGCCAACTCATCCTCGCCTTCAGGCGCTCGATCTCAGGCTGCGGCGCACGCGAAGCGAACGCGAGCGTCGTGTTGCGTGCGTTAAGATGCGCAAGGTGCGCAACCTGGTCGGCGAGGAAGGAACAACCGCGACAGGCATGCTCGGGCCAGCCAAACACGTCAGGCTCGAAGAACGCGCGGTACACGATCAGCTGACGCCTGCCTTCGAACAGATCGAGCAGGCTCACTTTGCCGCTCGGCCCTTCGAACTCGTACTTGTTCGGCACCGCCAGCCACGGCATTCGCCGGCGCTCGGC
>DAIOGT010000146.1:0-12100 GCA_036745095.1 Pyrinomonadaceae bacterium | reverse complement strand
GTAAGTGCAAGACCCAGCAACACCCAGGTTCCGAAACCGTGATACGGCTCGTTTATGCCGCGGACACTCATCCATACCAGGTGGCCAATGCTAAGCAGAACACCGGCGATGCCCAGAATTGCTCCGATGATTTGTCGTGTCCTCAATGCCAAAATCGATCACCTTAGCGCGGCGCTCGTAGTCGTTAATCGGGCTTCGCCGCCGGGGAAGGCGCAGCTGATGGAGCGCGCCGTGGTGCGCTCGAGTGCCAGTGCACTATTTTCCAGTCCTGCCCTCGCTTTTCCAGGACCGCTGTGCCAAGTCCGCCGCCGTCGACATGGCGCGTTCCGATATCCGCAGAAATCGCATACTTAAAAGTGGCCCAGGCGGTGTCTCCTGAAACTTTGACCTTGATGTCTGAGAGCGTGTACTTGGTGTTCTTCATTTCCTTCATCTCGGGCCCAAGATGTTTGTCTCTGTAATCAGCCCACCCATAATTCGCATGACCGCTCTCGAATACGGTAACTGATTCATCGTTGGCCCAAGCCTTTTCCACGGCTGCCATATCGCCGCGCTCAAAAGCCGCGGCGTTTTGCAGCAGTACGGCGCGAATCTGTTCAGCCGGATCTTGAGCCCCGTGAATCACGAAGCGACCTCCTGCAATAACTGCAACGGTGACGGCTGCGAGGACTAACGCGAAAAGTCTATGTCGTCTGCAAAAGCTCGGTTTCATCAATTTGTTCCTCCAAATAGAATTTGTCCGCATTGAAATAAGGATTCTCGCCGTGACCAACGCCAACTAGGAAATCGCCAAAGAACCATACCAGCCAGTTGCCGTCCACCTTAATTCCTTGCCGTTCCACTTCGTCAACAAACTGCATGGCCGTGAAGCGGTTCTCTGTAGGATGGTCCAGGAACGTCCGGTAGAACCAGCGGTCCAAGGCCTTCTTGGTCACTTCTTCGAAAAAGAATCTTCCACCTGGCTTAAGCACGCGGGCTATTTCAGCAACTGCCCTTTGCCAATCAGGCACGTGGTGGATAATGCCGAAATCAAATACCGCATCGTATGAAGCATTAGCAGCATCGATACGCTCCGCATCGCCGACAAATAGTTTCAAGCGTTCTCTTGGATATGCCGATAAACGCTTCCGCGCGCGCGCGATCATGTCCGGGTCGAGATCGAAGGCATGAACCTCCCGCGCCCCAAAGCGCTCGAAGATGATCTCCGTACCCACTCCTCGTCCGCAGCCGATTTCGAGCACTCGCTGTCCCTCGACCCGTCCGCCGAGGCGCTCCATCATCGCGGCCTCATGGCGCCGCTGGACCATAGAGCGCACGGGATTGTTCATCAACGCTTTCTCAACACGATTTAGCTTCATCCCGATTCCGAACCCACCGGCAGTAAACGTCGATCGTTATCCTCCACCCAAATCGCTGCTACGATTGGCGTAGTATCCACGCTTGGTGCGCACACGAAGCGACTTGTCAGCTGTTTCCACCTTGATCTGACGAAAACCGCCCTCTCGGTTACGGTTCGTCGGACGGTAACCCAGCGTGTACTGCTGTTTTAATTCGTTCGCTACTTCCGTGGCCGCCTCATCTATCAAATCGCGCCCACCCTGATGAGCATTTTCAAGGAAGTAGGCAGCGCCCCCGGTCGGTTCAGCAAAAGCCCGCAGCACTCGCATGTCCACGGTGTCGCGACTTTGGCCAACATGCGGATCGTGACCGAATGAACCTCGCTCACCATGTCCAATCCCGAGTGCATAAATTGTTACTTCAGATCTGCGCGCTAGAGCGACTACAGAATCAAAACTCGCGCTGCTCGCGGTGTCATTGCCATCCGTTAAAAGGAGTAGCGCCCGCTTGCGGTGCTTACCCTGCTTGATCCTTTCCAGCCCTAACACGACCGCATCATAGAGTGCGGTGCTCCCTCGCGGCTCCAGATGTTCGACCGCACGCAGGATGCGGCGCCGATCGTCGGTAAAGTCCTGAACCATTTCGGCGTCGTCACTAAAACGTATTAGGAAGATTTCATCACCCGCCGAAACCGATTTGACGAAATGCTCGACCGCGTCCTGCACGCCGTGAATCTTGTCGATCATGCTTCCGCTCGTGTCGAAGATGATGCCAAGACTGACCGGAACGCGGTCACCCGTGTTGAAATAGGCGAGCTCCTGCCTCGCTCCGTCTTCATAAACCGTAAAGTCGCTCTGTTTCAGATTAGCGATGTAACGTCCACGACTATCTGTGACGGTCGCTGTTAGCGTTACGAGTTCAGTATCAACGCGAACTACGTCCCCTTCGTCGACTTCCTGCGAAACGGGTGGCGTAGGCCTTGGCATTGGTGTCTTTTGACCAGACTGAGCCCGCGAAACTGATGGAACCATCACCAGTACGAACAGCAGAGCCGCTGCAGATGCGAACTTAAATGCGATCTTCATTTCATTTACCTCCCAAATCCTGCGATACAACTGCCGGAGAGAGAAGCAGTCATGGTTAAGCTTTTACTTTGCGCTGCCACCCGCGACGCAGCGCCAAACCAAAAATTACGGAAGCCAACACTATCCCCCAGCGCAGCGCCGTTTCAGTCGCACCTCCGGGTCTTTGGACCTCCATTGGTCCAGCCTGGGCCTGCTCCATTTCCATTCCCGGCATGCCGCTTGGGTGGTCCGCTGACGCTGGCGGCAGTGCTTGTGTCGCGCCGCTCTGAGCCGTCGCGCCTACGATTCTCAACTTCGCGGACGCCTTTCCTTTTCCCTCGGCGAGTAACGTGTAATTTCCCGGACGAATATCACCGGGCAACGTTATCTGCTTTTCGAAACGTCCATGCTCGTCGCCCTGTGCCGTGCCCAGGGAATAGTCCTGTATGCCCGTTAACGTGAGTTTGATTTCCCCGTTTTCCGAGATGCCCTCGCCTTTTAACGTGATCACTTCGCCGGGCGCAGCGCTGGCTTTATCGATCTTCAATGACGTGCCATGTGCAAACACGGGAATGCTTCCGAGCACCGTTAACAGCGCCACAGCAACCAGTCGTATTGTATATTTCATCTACTACTTCCTTTCCGCGCGGCTCTCAAACGGGTTATCGCGCTCTCGTAACTGTCAAATCACATTAAGTGTTGCTGGGCCGGCATCAGTCGGGCATATACTGCCAGCGTCAGCAGCAGCAAAATTAAGGCAAAGCCAAACACCAGAATTCCCTTGCGATCCCTCGGCAGTGTCGAGCCCTTCCTATCCAGTACTGGCGGAAGAAACAGCAGGAGATAAACAAGTGGGGGCACCAGGACCATCGCGGTCATGCCGAACCAGTTCTCCACGGCATAAATCCAAAGGAATGCAAAAGGTGGCTTCGTAACTTCGGCTCCTTCTACCGCCGGATGCCCTAATTCTGCCGGCCAAACAAGCGACAGCACACCCGCGATTGCGAGTAGGATGAATCCGTGCGCGAACATCTTGCGGAAATGCTCGAGGAACGTGCTGCCGTGTGGGTCTTCCCCTGGGTGTGTATGGATGTCCAGAAAACGAATCAAGTAGAGATGAGCGCCCAGAAAAGCGAAGAGCAGGATGGGCAGAATACTGATGTGTAAAGCGTATATCCTGGGCAGCAAGTCAACACTGGGTGTGAATTCTGGAGTGAGACCTGATCCAAATATGCCCACCGAACGAGCGCCGGCGATATTATGTGCCAGTGCTTCGTAGCCACCTTGATCATAGGGCAGGACCGTACCGGTAAAGTAAAGCACGAAGGTCAAACCGAGTAACAGTACGCCTGCCCACCACGTGAACTCGCGCGGATGTTTGTAACTCCCTCTCCAGAAGACCCAGAGCAAGTGGAGCGTTACGCTGATCAGCACAAGGTCGGCTGTCCATCGATGGATACTTCGAACAAAGTCACCGAGCCGCACGCGCGAGACAATGTAGAGCACACTCTGGTGAGCACTGAGGTGTTCAGGATTGTAAAACTGCGATAAATAAATGCCGGTTACAATCTGAATGAGAATTCCGAACAGAGTGATCGACCCCAGGTAGTAAGGCAGCCTATCGGCCACGCGCGGAATTTCATAAGCGAGTCCTTGATCTACTGCCAGATGGTCTCGTAGACCCATTGTTCTATCCTTTCAATGCCGGCACGCCGGTGGCCCCAAAACAGTGCTTCGTTAGTTCGCAACGAGCGCTTTTTTGGCGGGCCACCACGCTGGCGTCAATGTTTGTGGGCAGCCGGTTTAGTTGCCGTCTTCGCCTTCGGTTTTGTACGAGCTTTGCTCGTGCTGCTGCGCACGCCCTTAAGCCGATTCATTTCCGCAATCTCGCTTTGTTGTTTGGTTACGGCGTGGCGCGCGAATTGTTTGAGCTCAGCGTGTTCGGCCTTGGTTATTGCTTCCTTCACCATTCCGAGAGCCATTTGATGATGGTGAATCATGCTGTCAAGAAATAGACGATCAAACGCGGCTCCTTCCGCAGCCACCAACTTCCTGCGTGTGTCTTCCATGTCCATCTTCATATCCGGATGCATACTCTGCATCATTGAGTGCATCATTGCCTGGTCCATCATTGGCTTACCGGCGTACCAGTGATTGCGATGACCCTGTAGCTCTTCAATATCCTTTTGCTGGTCAGCGGCGGTTTTTGTCGCGAATAGCTTGATCTTCTGACTCTGCGCCTTGGACTGGGCCAACTGGGCCATCTCAATGCCTTCCTGGTGGTGCATAATCATCATGTCGATGAAATGCAGGTCATAAGGCATGTCACCCATTTGTTGAGCAGTGACGCGGGCACTGTTAAGGATTCCGAATCCGAGTATCATTGCGAGCGACAGCGCGCTCACAGCGAGTAAGTTTGATCCATTCAGTTTCATGTTTCTTCTTCCCTGTTCTTTCTGTGGTGCTCTCGCCTTCTAATAAGGCGAAAGGTTTTGTTTTCGCTGGGACCCGATTAGAGGTTCCTACTCTCCGTGTTTGTGCCCTGGCATCGCCTGCGGTACTTCAATGATCCCCTCGCGTATGCGTCGCACAACTTCGTCGTACTGAGCCGGCGGCAAGACGCGCACCAGTGTCATCATGCCCATCATCGACGCTGTCCAGCCCGGAGGCAGGCCATAGGTATGAGGTTTTGCAACCTCCCTGTCCATAACCATGACCATGTCCTGCGGATAGCCCGGGACGCGTTTTTTATCGGCCTCCTGGAGTGTGTTCTGTTGTAGGTGTGGGCTCGGCCCAGCCAGGTTCGTCGTATTTCTTTCCTTCTCAGTGCTGTCGCCCATGCCGCGACCAAACTTCGGGGCCAAATCCTCCGAGAGAGCAGTACCCTGCCGGACAATCCCCATTCCTTCTTCCATGCCCCCACCTGTTTGTACTCCATGCCCGGCCTGACCCATTGGCCCAACCATGGAAACCATCTGATTCATCATGTGATGTGGCAAGTGACAGTGCAGCATCCATTCGCCTGGATAAACGGCATCAAATTCGATATTGCGGGCCTGGGCCACGCCGACAAGCACTGTGTTTTCGCGAAACCATCTTGACTCCGGGATGCGACCGCCTTCAGTGCCAGTGACATAAAACTGGTTGCCGTGAATGTGCATCGGGTGATGGTCCATGCCGAGATTAACCATCCGAATCCGCACCCTTTCTCCTTGCTTAACAATCATCGGAGTCGTTGCCGGGCCGGCCTTGCCGTTGAGTGTGAGCCAGTTAAATTCCATCGCCAGTGAGTTCGGCACAGGATTATTTGGTAGTAAGGCCCACTCTTGCAGGATTAGTCCGAAGTCTTTGTGACAATGCGGTGTGTAAGGTTCCTTTGGATGAATGATAAACAAACCAATCATCCCCATCATCTCCTGCATCGCCATGTGTGAGTGGTAGAAGAAGGTGCCGTTTTGATAAAGAGTGAACTCATAAGTAAACGTTCCTCCTGGCTCGACCATCGGTTGACTAATAAAGGGCACGCCATCCATCTTCAGCGGCACTTCCAAGCCGTGCCAGTGGACCGTGGTCCCTTCCGGCAACTTGTTTTGAAAAAGAATGCGCACGCGGTCGCCTTCATTCACTTCGATTGTTGGACCAGGAACACTGCCGTTATAACCCCAGCCATACATCTCCCTCATGGGATTAATTCGGGTCTTAACGACTTCCGCAGTAAGTCGAAAGACCTTCACGCCGCCTTCCATGGTCCAGGGAAGTTTTGGGACGTCCGGTGTCTCCACCAGGACATTGCCGCCGCTACGCTCCGGAGCACTCTGCTTTCGCGGCTGAGTCTGCGGTTGGGGCTGGGGCGGAACGTGACCTTGATGTTGCGCGGAAGCTAGTTTTGTGCTCGCCAGTAACCCGGCTCCTACCATCCCCGATTTCTTCAAAAAATTGCGTCTACTGTTACTCATGTGTTTCGTACTCCTAGGACCTAAGAATGTTTGTCGTGGGATGAATCATGTTTACGGATTGCCCGAGTCCCCCGTGGCCTCAGTGGGCGCTTTCAACTTAAGCCCTTCCGTACCCTCACCGGGTCGGGTTATGGAATCCAAACCACCTTCCAGTAGAAATCCACGCAGTCCGACAGCCGTTTCACGCAACTGAATGAGCGCTCTGGCATACTCAACCTCAACCTGAAAAAGTGTCCGTTGGGCAATCAACACCTGCGGGTATGCAGCGGCCATCTGCCGGAAATTGACTAGGTAGGCTTGATAAGCCTGGCGGGCGCGCGGTACTACTTGCGTGCGATAGCGTTCGACCATCTGCTGCGCATTACGGTACTCGCGAAAGCTCGAGGCAAAGCGAGAGCGCAAAACGAGTTGCAGCCGATCAAGATCGCGTTCGGCAATCGCGAGTTCCGCTTCAGCCGCAGCGATCCCGCCCTGGTTTCGGTTGAAGAGGGGAACGTTCACCCCAACTTCCAGGCGCATTTCCAGACCTTTGCGCTGACCGGCAATCGTCGGCACCACCGGCTCAAAGCGTTCGTAGTTGTATCCCAAGCCGCCACGCACAAAGAGATCGGGAATTCGTTCGGCACGCGCACGGGCGAGCACTGCCCGGGCACGTTCGACGCCGGCCCGCGCCACGCGAACGTCGGGACTCTGGCTGAGCAGTGTCTCCATTAACTGCGCTTCATTCAGCGCCGCTAGATCTTCTTCGGCAGTGGCAGCGAGCCGCGCCGGTGGGAGTTCTGGATTGCCGACCATCGCGGCTAGCGTGCGCCACGATCGCATCCAGTCGTTCTGCGCACGCAAAAAATCTATTTCAGATCGTTCCGCTTCAATCTCGATCTCCAGCTGGTCGGGCTGGTCAGCCTGGCCCACGTTGGAGAGTTCTTTGGTGATCTCCACCGCTTCGCGCGCAAGTTGTGATAGGTCATCACGCAGCTCGACGAGTCGCTGTGCTCCAAGAGTCTCGTAGTACAACACCCGAATCGAATTCGTGATGCGCAGACGTTGCGCCTCGGCCAGGATCTCGGCCTGTTCTTTCTCACGCGCAAACACGCGCTTCGCTTTGCTTAGCTTGCCGCCGAGCGGAAAGGTCTGTTCTACAAAAGCGCCTTGCTCCATTGTTTCGGTGGGTGAGCGGAAGGCAAATTCCTCTAAGAAGTAACCGGCTATCGGATTGGGAAATAATCCCGCTTGACGTCTTCGGCCTTCGGCTGCCCGGATCGATGCTTCGGCTTGTGCCAGCGTGGGATTGCGCTGTAATGCCATACCTTCCAGCTCTTCCAATCTCATGATTGGAGTGGCGGGAATGACTTGGCGTCGCGGCCGCTGAATATCAACGGGCTGCTGCACAGGCGATGCAGTTGGCATTTGCATACCGGGTGTCATCACATGTGGGCTTGGCGATGGCGACGCTGTGGGCATTTGCATACCCGGTGTCATTACATGTGGACTCGGAGATGGCGAAGGTCTCGGTCTAACGGTTCTTCGGCTAGCGCTTCGTCTCGCCCGCGTTGTTGTTCTCTTCTTCGGCGCAGCACGTTTAGGTTTTGGCTTCGCGGCCGGCTGCTTTGGCATAACGTGACCTTCGTGTTGTGGTAATGCTGTGCCACTGAGCGCGAACACAAGCGCAAGAGAACAAAGTGCTCGCAGCCATTTCCTATCACCAGACCAATTCATGTTTCCCCCTAATGGATTTCGCACATAGCGACCCGCAATGCTATCTAAACGGGAATAAACGAATACACGCAGAGCAATGCCTGCGCGTCATATGACAGATCAATTTCTGAAGGGGACTAAATGCGGAAGACGTCGATGAGGATGTATCTCGGGACAGCGTCGCCAGGCGGACTATGCGAGCGTCCTGTAAGCCGCTCCAGGGAGACCTGAATCGTCGTCGGTTCCGAAGCTTTAAGAAGCAATGGAACTGTTAAATCCGTGGCGCGTTTTGAAGTTTCAATATGCCGAATTGAGATGAGACTCGACGACGTGGTCCCGGAGTGAACTGAGCAGTGCCCACACTTCTCTGGCAGGAGGTTGAACGCAGTCACGTCTAGGTTATTGGGCAATTTTCCTGACTGTGGCTCCATCTCCATATCGACCATGTGATGATGATCCACGACAGACCCTTGGCCACGTGCATCACATTGCATGACTCCGGTGCTGAGATGTGGGCAGAGTGCGGCAATGAGAAAGGAGCCGCCCTGACCAAAAAGGAGAGCGAACGAAAGAAAAGTGGTTGAAAACAACCGCCTACTCATAAACCGACGCCGAGTTAGCCAACATAGGGATAAGCCAATCTAACATGCAATCGTTTAAGGCCTCAAGTCACAATTATGTGTTCACGACTTCCCTGTTCCCTACCGTTAGTCGATTTTAACGACTTTTGCTTACATATGACGAAGCATAGGGCTATTAACTTCCGCTTTTTTGAAAGCGCCGGAAGGTCTGGAAATGGACCACCAATCCGTCTGGTAATAGAAAAGTGAGAGTCCGGACAAGGCGGGTACAAACTATCCTCGTAACTTCGGATCGCAATTCACCGTTGACCAGGAGGAGGGGTTATGGCAGACACTCAACGAGATCCAGTATGTGGAATGAACATCGACCCGCAAGATGCCGCAGCCACATCACAACATCAAGGGCGAACTTATTATTTTTGCAGCACAAACTGTAAAGAGAAATTCGATCAGAACCCTCAGCAATATGCAGAGGGACTAGGCAAGGGCGCAGGAAAATCTAACTAGTTTCCTCTCTCGAGCAATGTGCTGAATGATCAATTCGCCCAGGACCAAGAGGAACCGCGCGCAGCGCAGACATCAGCGGCGATTCATAATAGTGACCGCTAAGGTAGGGACGAGCCAGACCCATTCGGGACTAGCAGTTCAAAGAAGCTCTGGTATCTCAAATCCCCAGATAGATGCACAAAACTAAAGTCGTGGCCACATTCTTAAGTAAGCTTGACACGGCATTTCGATAGCACTAGGATTGGACTACTTCTACTCGTTCTCATACGTGATTACTGACAGGTAGCCCGAGACAGCATCGCTGGACGATCCTTAACCTTGTCACTCTTCGTTTGTCGCAACCCGGTGCTTTATACGTCTCTCCTTCCTGCCTAGTTTTTTTCAACTCAAAGCAGACTTGATTTTGTTTCGACCTAATCAAGTACCCCCAAGCGCGCCCTACCTTGGGCGCCAGATAACCCATTGAAAACAGACATCAAAAGGAGGACCGGAGATGAACCAGAAACTAAAGGTCACTGCGATGGTCGGAGTCGTGGTGATGCTTCTACTTTTGAACGTCCAGCTTGCGTCTGGACATGACTGGTGGTGGTACTGCTGGCATAGGGGCAGCACGCTCGGAGTATGGGTCTATGGCAGTAACCAGGCCGAGGCCAATGCCGCCCTCAACGACTGGGATTCGCATTCAGACGTGAACTTTTCAAGACCAGGATCACACACAAACCTCAGCGTCTGGGGTGCCAACTTTGGCGCCACGGGTTGGTGGGGTCTGGCGAGCATTGAGGATACTTCGTATGACTGGTGGCATCACTGGTGGTGGTGTCGCGTTGAACATGCTCATGCCAGGTATAACTCGTTTTACGGGGGAACCAGTGGCGACATCCGCGGAGTGTTCTGTCAGGAGATTGGGCACACGCTCGGCTTGGAGCACAGCAATACCGGCGACTGCATGGGCAAGAGCTACTACAACAACATTAACGTCACTGGATCGCATAACTGGAGCGACATAAACAGCAAGTTCTGAAGCCAAGGACGTTCATTGGTTATCAGATCCAGTTGTTTGTGAATCAGTTACGTTGGTTAATACAGAGGAGAAACGAAAATGAAAAGTCTTCTATTAAGTTTGAAACCTCTAAAGGCGTTGTCAGTAGCAGCAGCGTTGTTACTGCTCACCCTAACCGGGCAGATTGGGATGCGTTACATGGCCAAACCTGACGTCCAACTGATGGCCGTATGGAAGGATGTGCCCAAGAGTCCCGAAGAAGCTGCCAACCTTGCTGATGAGGTCTTCGTAGGCCAAGTCGTCAGAGTACGAAAAGCCGATGATCTTGTAACTAAAACAGGGGATGAAGAAGACCGCATTCCCGTCGAACTTGTCACGATAAGAGTAGAGAAGAGATATAAAGGAAGAGCGGAAAGGATTGAGTTGTTTCATGTCGGTGGCGAACCCTCACCAGCATCTCTTAAGGAACCACCAATGTCCGAGGCGCCGCCAAAGCCAGAGAGAGGAGCTATTGATAAAAGTCGGCGTCCAGCAACTCGGGGACAGATACGTAAGGTTCTACTCAAGGATGATCCGGAATATAAGCAAGGGGAGCGATATTTGTTATTCGTTAGAAAGGGCCCTAACATAACCGAGGGGGGTAGAGCCACCGATACGATGGCAATTATCTCACCCACGACTCGGTTTCGCCTGTCGGCCGCCAACAAGTTGGAATCGGTCACTGATATAGGGTTCGCTCCGCGAGTCAGAGGACGAGACTTGAAAGAGATCGAACCCAGAATCGGTCGGCAATAACACACTCGTCTGAAGGATTACAATAAGATGAGATACGATGTGATTGCGGCGCTTGCGCTGCTTCTTATAGTTGCGCAGTCTAAGGGATGCGGAAGTAGCAAACCTCCAGTTTCAAACCAACCAACGCCAACATCGACTGAACGCGCGCAGGCGATGGACTTAACGCGCTTAGTGGACAGTCTGCGCGCCAATGGAGCGAAGGTTGAGGTTGCGGGAGAGGTGTCGCAGCCCTTCTTCTCGGTAAAAGGTAAATCACTCACGGTTAACGGAAGGGATATTCAGGTTTTCGAATACTCCGATGCTCGTACCGCTCAAGGCCAAGCGTCGTTAGTCTCAGCAGATGGAAGTGAGGTGGGACGAAACAACATAGGCTGGGTCGCGCCTCCTCACTTCTACAAAGCAGATAGAATCATCGTACTCTACCTTGGCGATAGCCCAGAAGTAGTCAAGGCTTTGGAGGCGGTCCTCGGGAAGCAGTTTGCGGGTAAGTGATTTGCGAGTCCTGGGAGGCCGTGAACGTAGACCAACAACTCAGCAAGCTAGTTGGGCTGCTCTTCCAAGATCCGTGAGACCCATTCGGAGCAGCAACTTTAATTGCCCTCAAGGTGTATTTGAGCAACATGAACACTTAATTGCATTTTGCTGGCAACGCGGACGTGCATTCCAACTAGCCGTGCGCATCAACTTCTCAACCTGAGAGAAGAACATCTCATTTGTAGACCGCAATATTTGCGGTTGCCATTCGCACTTGTGATGGCTTGCCAAATTCAGTCCAGGCAAAGTGGACTTCACCGCCCAACCGCGCCATTCGCGGAAACCCACTCGAACGCGAGATGTCGGTCTTGGCGATAACAGAAGGTGGACCTAACTTGCCGTCCGCTTGAACGCGCCGTACCTTAATTTCACCGCCTTGAACATTTCCTGAAAGCCAACAAACTAATGCCGAGCCGTCAGGCAGTAATAACGTATCCACCCGCCCTACATTTTCACCCTCGTCAACCTGGATCGGTTTGTTGAAGCTCGCACCAGCGTCCTCGGAAAAGGCAATCTTGACATGCGGTATCTCACCGACACTCGTAAACCAAGCAACTACTACGCGACGCCCGTCAGCCGCTACGGATGGTCCATTCACTGGACAACCATTGATTTGCCAGTTGTCTCCAT
>DAIOGT010000145.1:0-12172 GCA_036745095.1 Pyrinomonadaceae bacterium | reverse complement strand
TGACGTCTGTTCATTGTTTTAGAGTTTGGACTGCGACTGACTCCCAGTTGTTTTCAGAAGAACCAAAACCATAAACCATTACTTTGAAATCCAATGAATAACCACGGGCCGTACTCTCGAGACCAACTTCGCGGTTGAGCATGAAATAGATTTTCTCGCCGCGACGCGCGATGCCTAACTGCGGAGACTGCTCCTTTGTCGCCAGATTACCTTTATCAATCCGTGTGAGCCGGCCGTCGAAACTCTGCCATGCTTCCATAACCCCGTCACTTCTCAGCAGCCATTCAATGCGATAGTTAGGATTACCATCGAACAGCACAGTCACAATCGCGTATCCCGGTGGAAAGGAAGCTTCGCCCGCCTGCGGCACTCGTGGTCCAACCTTCGCGAGCGTTCCTTCAACATAAAAGCGATCGCCGTGAAAAGATTGCTTCGTGCGTACACCTGAACGCGAAACACCCGCACCGCGCATCTTCAGTTGTTTGTTCTTAACTTCGATCTTCCCGCCGCTGCCGCCTTCAAAAGTAAACGGTTCCCATTTCGCTTCGTCGAGCCTCTCGCCGTCGAAGTCGTCTCTCCATTCGGTGACTGCAGGTTGCGCCGTTTGCGCCGGAGCACTTGGCTGGTGCTGCGCCGCAGATGCACATATCAGAAACACAAACATTGAAAAGGCAATCGAATACACTGCTTTTACGGTGTGGTCTGTATGCAACAGGTGGAGGTCTGACCCTCAGAAACGCACATCAGCAAGCCGGCGAACTATTTCGCGCACTTCTTCACGTTCCTGCGTACGGCGCGATTCGTTTAGCCGCTTGAAAGTGGCCATCGTTGCCTGCGCCTGCTCATTACGCTTCAAACGCGCATAGACCAGGCCCAGTTGGTAGTAAGCTCCGGCCAATTGCGGATCCAGCTTGACTACCTGTTCAAGCTCATCTACGGCCTGAGTGAAACGACCAGTGCGAAAGTAAAACTTGCCTAACGACAATCGAGCCGCCGCAAACGATGGCTCCAACTGGACGGCGCGTTTCAAATTCTCCTCAATGCGCGTCTGATTTGATCCGCCAAGTCCCAGCAGAGCCTCGGCCAGCAGATAGTTAACAACGCCGAGCTTGTCGTTGACGGCGAGAGCTCGTTCGTACGTCTTAACCGCTTCGCCGTAGTCACCAACTTCGACGCTCGTCATTCCCAGATACGCATATGCGGGCGCGTAATTTGGATCGAGCTCGAGCGAACGCTTAAAAGCTTTGGCAGCCTCGGCATTGTTACCGGCTTTGAAGTGCGCAATACCGAGGCCCAGCCACAGTCTCGGAGATTTCGGATATAGCTCGATTGCCTCAGTCACGCGAATCACCGCGGCCTTCGGCGCCATAGCATTCGTCAACAGCATGCCGTACGCGAAGCGGTAATTCTCGGATTGTGGATCTCGCTCAATGGCTAGCCGCATCGCGGGAATCGCGTTTTCAATGTGCCCACTTTGTTCGTAAACCGACGCCAGCAGCGCATATACCGGGGCCGTTTCAATGCCGCGCGCTACCGCGCCTTCGAGAGTCCGCCCGGCGGCCGGTAAATCTTTGCGGGCAATGTAGACACGCGCGAGCCGCAGGATCGACGGCTGGTCCATCGGCGACATCTTTACCGCGGCCGACAGCTCAGCTTCGGCTTCCGGCAACATGCTGGCCTCGAACAACGCGGCTCCGAGTTCGCTTCGATTAGCCACTGTTCCAACCGCAGTGTTCCCGGCCAGTTGATCCGAGTACTGGCGATAGTATTTCGCTGCCGCTTCGCGATCGTTCAGTCGTAATGAAACAACTACGAGGGAACGCGCCACCTCGGCATCGGGCGCGATCGTCTGCACTTGTTCGAACATTTCGCGGGCTGCAAGCAAGTCGGCCCGCGTGCCGGCCGCGAAACGAATCTGTGCGAGATTAAAAAGAGCTTGCGATTGGTTCTTATTCAACCGCAGAGACGTTTCGAACTGCTCGGCTGCCTGCTTTGTTAAGCCACGTCGCAGGAAAACCGCGCCAAGATTATTTCTTGCTGACGGCGAAGTTGGTTCCGCCGCCACCGCAGCTTCGAAATGAGACTGGGCTGACGCTAAATCACCAGCCTTATCGGCCAGCACTCCGAGGAAAGTGTGTGCCGCCGCATGATGCGGCTTGAGTGCAAGCACTTGCCGAAAGAGCTTGCTCGCCGCGACAGTGTCATTGCGTTCGAGGGCCACAACACCCTCGGCAAGCAAGCGATTTATTTGTTCCTCGGAAGAAGCGGCGCCAGGTGACTTAACGTTCGCGGACGTCTGCGCAAAACACGTCAGAGCGCCCATACTCACGACCAGGACGAGCAGGTAGAAAAAACTCTTTAACGCCGTGCCGGTCATGGGTATATCAACCTGGAGAAATGTTACGCCAAGTATTGCTAAAAGATGAACCGGGCGCCCAACTGGATTCGACGCGGCTGCTCCGGATCATTCGCACGACTTGTGATTCCAAAAATCGCAAGGTTGTTGAAATCCATGTTCGGCAGCGTAAACCGTCCTCTATTGAACAGATTGAAGAAGTCAACGCGCAATTCCAAAGTCGTTGTTTCTGACAGGCGCGTCTTCTTCAAGATGTTGAGATCCTCGGCGTAGAACGGATGCGTGCGCAGCTCGCTGTACGTCGGCGCCGCGTTTCCAAAGAACCTGTTCGGATCCGAATAATAAGCAGCATAGGCCGGATTGACGGCATCTCCAACCAGGAACGCCGGCGCCGCGTTGAATTCAGGCGGTCTGGAAAACGCGGCGGGATTCAGGTACAGATAGTTTATTCCTCCCGCAGGGTTGTCCGTGTAAAAAGGCTGTCCGGTAAGATTAGGCCTCAGGTTGCCGGTAAAACCAACCAGATCGAGAAAGTCTCGAGCGCCTCCCGCTATAAAAGGCACGAGTAATGGTCCACTGCGATAGCGCTGCACGCCTGAAAGCTGCCAACCTCCAACCAATCGATCCGTGAAGCCTCCGCGATTCAGATATCGCTTACCTTTTCCGAAAGGCAGTTCCGCAAGGTAGTTGATGACAAACGAGTGGGGCACAACATTGGGCGACGCACTGCGCAAGGCACGCCGGTCGTACGGATTCTGAATCACACCTCCGATCGGCGTGTCTCCAAACAGATCTTCGGCAGCGTCCGTCAACAACTTCGCAAAAGTGTAGGACGCGCCAAGCTGAAATCCCCTGGAGAAGCGACGTTGCAGGTTGACCTTCAACGCGTTGTAGAAACTCTGCCCCTCACTTTCCATGTGTTCGGTGATGCGACCGTATTGCGGGAACGGTCTGAGTGCCTGCGCTACATTGCCAGTGAACCCTGGAAATACCGCAGCATTTGAAGCAGGAAGCTGAACTCCCACACTGTTGGCGAAAGCAACTAAGTTGGGATTGCCAAGCGCGGTGGCTAAGGGAGTTTGCAGAAACGCCTGGCCGAGGCGTAGTGCTTCAAATGGCAATGCATTTGGCGGACTAAAATTCGAGCGCAGTCGCGATCCTTTACTGCCGACATAAGAGACCGAAGCTGCAAAGTCCCACGGAAGCTCGCGTTGCAGATCAAGGCTGTACTGTGCAGTGCGGCCAATCTTGAAGTTGCGATCGAAACCTTCAACGTCCGCACCTATGAACTGACTTGTCGGGTCGGGAGATGGGAGCGCGGGATAAGTGTTCAATCTTAGCAGGGCGTCAAAGCCGAAGTTGATGTTCGCTCCACCCTGGACGGAAAAACCAGCCTGACCGCCGCGGCCGAAATCGTTGTAGAGCAATGGAGCGTAATACAGACCATAGCCGCCGCGCACAACCGTCTTGCTGTTGACGCTGTATGCAAATCCAAATCGCGGCGAGAAGTTGGAATAGTCCGGCTTGATCAGACCTCTATACGGAGACGTGGGACCAAAGGTCGTACCCGGCGGGCCAACCAATGCGCCCAAGCGTCCGCCGGCTGCTGGATTAGCCACTAGTCTGTCGAACCCGCGGTACTTGTCCAGGTGTTCCACGCGCGGATAAGGGATGTCATAACGAACGCCGAGATTGAGCGTCAGGCGCGGCGTGACTTTAATGTCGTCCTGCACGAACACTGTCGGCTCGAAGAAACGAAAGCCGGGATCGATCGACTGCACAGTCGCAAACGAAAACTCCGGCGCGCCGGTGATCAGACTGGCGATGGGCCAACCCTGGTTAAAACCATTGCCGTTCGCCGTTTGATTGCTGATGAAGTTGAAATTGCCACCGAGATCGAAGTGATTTGAATCGTTCAACTGCTGCCAACGGACTTCACCGCCGGCCTTTATCGTGTGGCGGCCACTAATCAGCGTCACAAAGTCGCTGATCTGAACCGCGTTGTCGCCGTCCTGGTTGTCAAAAAATGTCGAACCGCCAGGCTGGTATGCACGCGGATCCGGCGACGTCACGGGATCGCCTACAAGGGGAAAACCGATCAGGGGCAAAGCAAGATTTTGCGTAGCATTTGCCGGCATCCCAACACTGGTCGGACTGATTCCCCTGGTGAAGTTTCTGTTCTGAACGAAGGAGCGCGTAAAGCCTGCGTTGAAGTGATTCAACACACTCGGGGTGAGCGTGTAGTCGTGTTGCAGGCGGTAGTACTGCGTGTGAAATACCTGGCGGAACGAACCCTGCCCAACCCATGGTTCCGGAAATCGCGGAAACGCTCCCTGAATCTTCGTTTGGCTGCGATAGGTGGAACTGAAAGACAGTTGTTGTCGATCGGTAAGCGCGAAGCTCAGTTTCTGTGCGTAGTAATCGGTCGTCGTCGGTCTGCTGCTCGAAGCGGTGTAGTTACGAAAAACACCAGGCCCCGTCGGCAATGGAAATAGTTGATTGATGATGTTGAAACCAACCGGGTCGATGATCGATCGGCCTTGAGCGTTGAGGTACAAGTCGAGGCGATTGCCTGGGATTGGTGGCCGGTTACAGCATGCCACTGTGTTGTCGAAGATCTGGACTGGACCACCGAAGAATCCGAGCACGTACGGGTCGGTCAGCAATTCTCCGAAGTCACCGGAACGCATTCTTAACGTCGGCACGCCAACGTTGACAGTTTCCGTTTGGTCCAACTGGTAATGTCCATAATTAAAGAAGAAGAACGCGCGGTTCTTGAAACTCTTGAGGATCGGTCCGCCTTCACCGAAGTTTGGCAGATAGATCGGACCACCAACTGAGAAACCATAATCGTGTTGCCGATCGATTGGTCGCTTAATCTGACAGTTAGGATCGTCTGCAGGGCACGGGTTACCGCCGTTCAACCGGTTGAAATCGATGTTGGCGTTTAATGACTCGTTGCGAAGAAACTCGTACGCCTCGCCATGAAAATCGTTGCCACCGGTTTTGATTGTAAAGTTGACGACACCGCCGGAAGAATTACCAAACTCCGCGGAGAACTGCGCGGTGCTAACCGTGAACTCCTGGAATGCATTTGGACCAGGCGCAACCTCGGTGAAAAACGTACCGTTCTCTGCCCGCCGCGTTCCGGCCCCGTCGATCAAGATTTCCGTTCCCAGACCCTGACCACCGTTGATTCGGAAATTATTTCCCAACGTGCCACTGGCGCGCGCTGCTGCGTTTTGATCGCCCACGCCTCCACCTGAAACAACACTGCTGTCGAGAAAGATAAAGGCGAGGGGTGAACGGCCCGCTGTCTCACCTCCGATTTGCAGCGGCAACTCGCGCATCTGCTTTTCGGTCACGTTGAGTTGCTGCGTAGGTGTCTCGCCCTGGATGACCGGAACGTCCTGGGACGAGATCGTGACACTGTCGCTGACCTGGCCCACCTGCAGGGTTATGTCGATGGTCGAAGTAACCTGAACGGCGACCGTGACGTCTTCAATGACGGCGAGCTTAAAGCCGGCTGCTTCAGCTTTGATCGTGTAAACGGAAGCAGGCAGTTGCGGGATAGTGAAGTTGCCTTCACCGTTAGTCGTGACTTCTCGTGCGTCGTTTGTTTGCACGTTGGTCGCAGTGACCTTCGCGTTGGGAACCACCGCGCCGGCTTCGTCCTTCACCCTTCCCGTTATCGAGCCTCGATCGCTCTGGGCAAATACTGATGACACGCAAAGCAGGAACAAGCCTAAAACGGCAGTTAGACGACCAGGATTCATTACGACCTCCCTGAAAATTTCAACACGCGTCTTTCAGTTGTTATGGGGTAGAATGCCGTCCGCGATGAATAGGACCGCCCAATTCATACACGAATTGTGCTCGTTTACACCACAAATGAGCACAAGTCAAGAAAAATCTGCCCCGAAGGACCACAAAAACACAATGTCGAAGCGAATCGATTTGCGCTTTATCAGTGGGTTTTGTCTCGGTCTGTTCGTCGTTTCCTCCGTTTGGGCGCAGGCTCCCCGGCTCAAGCCCGAGGAACTTCAGGGAGACATCCGTCAGGTTCACGATCCTACCGTTATCAAAGAAGCCGGCACTTTCTATTTATTCTCAACGCGGGCCGGAATTGCGATCCGCTGTTCACAAGATCTCATCCGTTGGCGACTGTGCGGCGACGTCTTTGCACATCTGCCGGCCTGGTCCGTGAAAGACGTGCCGGGGCTGCGTGGAATATGGGCGCCGGACATCTCTTACTTCAACGGTAAGTATCACCTCTATTATTCCGTCTCGACATTTGGCAGTAATCGTTCAAGCATCGGTCTGACGACGAATGTGACGTTGGATCCGGCGAGCGAGAAGTACAGATGGGAGGACCAGGGTAAGATCGTTAGCTCCAACAACACTGATGATTGGAATGCGATTGATCCTAACATCGTGCTGGACGAAGCGGGTGAGCCATGGCTTTCATTCGGGAGTTTTTGGAGTGGAATCAAGTTGCAGAAGATCGATCGCGCAAGCGGCCGGCTCTCACAGAAGGACACGAAGCTTTATTCACTCGCAAGCCGGCCGCGGTCGCCGCAGTTACCCGGCGCAATCGAAGCTCCGGCAATAATCAGAAAGAACGGGTACTACTATCTGTTCGTGTCTTTTGATTTCTGCTGTCGCGGAGTACAAAGCACTTACAACATTCGGGTGGGACGTTCAAAAGCGGTCACTGGTCCATACGTCGATCGTGAAGGCAAATCAATGATGGAAGACGGGGGCACGCTCGTATTGCAGGGCGGCACGCGTTGGCGCGGACCAGGACATTGCGCGATCTTGCAGGATAAAGGCGGAGAGCATTTGGTGTATCACGCCTACGATGCTGAAGCGCGCGGCGCTTCGACTTTGAGGATCGCGCCACTGACCTGGGACGTTGACGGTTGGCCCATCGTGAAACAATAAAATCTCTACGCGCGGCGAACATCAACGCCCTTCGCCACAAAAGGAGCGATCGATTCATTGGACGCTCCTTCGTCAGTAATTAGGAAGTCGACATCGTCGACCGGTCCGATCAATGCCGCTCCTACCTTCCCGATCTTCCTGCTATCCGCCACGATGATCCGTTGACGTGCCTGACGCATCATCACGCGATGAACGGCGGCCTGTTCCGGATAATTTGTCGTCAGGCCACGTTCGGCGTGAATTCCGTCGACTCCGATAAACACTTTATCGACAAACATCTCGCTGGCGTTTTGAATCGCGGCCGCTCCGACGAGCGCAAACCAATCGCCGCTCAAAAACCCACCCGTTACAAAAACCTTTAAGTCGTCTCGCTGGCTGAGCTCCATCGCCACATTCACTGCGTTGGTTAGCACCGTGATGCCTTTGTGCAAACAGACACTGCGGGCGACCTGCGTCGCAGTTGTGCCCGCGCCGATAGCAATGATGTCACCATCTCTCACCAGTTCCGCGGCCGCTAATCCGATTCGTCGTTTCTCCGCGCCATGCTGTCGCTCCTGCTCGTGAAAAGATGAGATGTGACGAAAAGGCTCGTAAAGCAGACGTTGAATTGGAACCGCGCCACCGTGGCTACGGCGGAGTAGGCCACGTTGCTCGAGGTCTGCAAGATCGCGCCGGATCGTAGTCGGCGAGACTTTCAATCGTTTAGCTAAACTAGCGACTGATATCTTTTCGGCGCGTAGCAGTTGCTGAAGGATGAGTTGCGCGCGTCGATCGGCCGCGGACATCTCATCGTCGACTAATTTGAGTTCGACAGTCATAGGATTTACCTCGCAATCAAACTCTCAGGATTGCTCCATTCAGTTTGGGGGTTCGATTAACTTTAGAATGACGCTTTCTTCGTTGCGCTGGCGGCTGCGCAGATCGTCAGCGCGGGCAAACATCTTTTTCGCTGCTTCTTTGTCGCCGAGCTTCGCGTAGACCAGTCCAAGTTGATAGTTGGCGCGCAGGTCATTTGCCTGGAGTTCAACGGCGCGTTCGAGCGCGACCCGGGCTTCCGGATAGCTGCCCTCTTCTCGATAGGCTGTACCGAGGGCCGAGAATGCAGCGGCGTGGTCTGGTCGCGTTCGAATAACTCGCCGAAAGATCTCAATCGCTGCAGCACGGTTGCCCAGTTTATCCAGAACGACTCCGAGCAAGTATTCTGCGTCCGAATCCGTCTTCAGAGTAAGACTGCGTTCCAGCGCCACTCTCGCCTGAGGGAATTGATCCTGCTGTAGCAATGCCGCGCCGAGCAGGTAAAATCCCGCGGCATCACGTGGTCGCGAGGCTACGTACGTCTTCATTAGCCGTGTCGTCTCGACGGTTTCACCTTTTTTCCAGCGGACGGCTGCGAGTGCGTAGAGATACGCAGGTTCATTTGGGTAGTCGCGATGTAGTTGTTCAAATACCGGCAGCGCATCAAGCAGCAGGTCCATTTCAAACGCCGTCACGCCAAACTCATAAAGAACCGCCGGAACTTTTGGCGCCAGACGTCTTGCTTCTACAAGATGCGACAAAGATTTTTCAAGATTACCTTTCGCTCTCGCGATTCTCGCGAGCGCGCGCAAGGTTGCGACGTCGTCGGGCTTCAATTTGATTGCCGCAGTGAGATGTTCTTCAGCCGTGTCGTATCGCTTGAGATTTGCGTTAATGATTCCGAGCGCGTAGAGCACGGGAAATGATCCCGATTCGTTCTGTCGTGCCGTTTCTAAAATGTTCAGACCGTCGTCGTCGAGCCCACTTCGTGCGAGGAGCATCGCGAATTCTACGTGTGCCTGCGTATCACCAACGCCTGATTGAATAAAGCTGCGCGCGAGGCTACGCGCCTCATCGATCCGCTTGAGGCCGAGTAAAGTTTTCAACTTCACGAGGAAGTAGTCACGGTTGGCTGCTTCGCGAGGCAAAAGCTCCAGGTAATGGAGTGCGCTTTTGTACTCTGCTTTATCTGCGTAAAGCGTGGCGAGATTTAGATTGATCTCGACGCGCTCCGGAGCCAGTTTATGCGCTTCGAGCAAGACAGTGCGGGCTTGGTCGGTGCGATCTGTTGTGATCAACAACTCCCCGAGATTGATACGCGCGCTAACGTGCTTCGGAGCATGCAAAATCGCCCGACGGAATAGCTTTTCCGCCTCGGCTGGACGATCCTGTTTCGCACGCACTACGCCGAGCAAATTGTTTGCGTCTCCATCATTCGGAGTGTTCGCGAGGATCGAGTTGAGGAGGTTCTCGGCTTCTTGAAATCGCTGCTGATCAATTGCTTTAACAGCTTGTATTAAACGATTTAGAGTTTCGTCTGACTTAGTGTTCTGAGCCTGAAGGTGTTCGCCCCCGACGGTCAAAACCATCAAAGTGAAAAGTGCAAATCTGGTTAGAGGTGAGATCGCTGAAATTGTCCTCCGACGAATCATACGAACCTTCCTCAGCTTGAGCCTCTCCGTGAGCAATTCTTCGGATGGATCATATCATTGCAAGTCCTCGCATACTTCACCGGCCCGGTATCACCTACCGGTTTGCAAACCACAGCTTCAGTTCCTCATCAAGAACCTTTAGATTTGGCTTCCGTTCAGCGACTGCGCGGGACTCTTTCCATTCAACGCTAAGGTCACCGAGTTCCACTCGGGATCCGGCGCGAATGAAGAGCGGCAGTTGATGTAGTTCTGCCTGTATCGTGATGGTTTGTCCGCCCGGATAAACCCGGTCGGGATTCCAGGCATCTCGCCATTTATCACCGGAAGGCAAATAAACTTCCTGCGTACGACGTCCCTTCTCCCACAGCGGCGAAACCAAAATGTCGCGGCCGTATAAGTAGGTCCACCAGTTTGTCCACGCTTGTCGAGCCTTAGGATCCACGAGAAAGAGCGGACGAATTATGGGCAGACCAGTCTTGCTGGCTTCTTGCGCATGCCTGAAACTGTAGTCAATCAACCGCTGATGCAGCCGCGCGTAAAGACGCCAGATCGCAATCAACTCCGCGTCATAGCTGGGTTCGCGTGGCAGGCTCCAAAATCCGACATTCCGTGTTGGACCAACTTCCATTATTGGAGTGAAGGCACTGAAGGCCAGCCATCGCCCACACACTTCCTGTTCCAACAACTGCTGATTGTAGCCACACGCATCAGAACCCCAATTCGAATAACCCATCACTGCCGCTCGTTGAGCAGCGATGATCGACGCCCGCAGACCTTCTTGGGTGCCGCCCACGTCGCCACCCCAAAATACTCCGTACGCCGATGAACCGGTGTAGGCAGCACGACTCATTAAAACGAAATCCTTGCGGTACTGCGAGGCTATCTCGTGCACAGCCTTTACATACATCGGTGGATAAGCGTTTCGATTTTCACGAATGGTGCGCCCATCAAAGACCTTGAATGGACCAGTCTCAGGAATGTTTTCCTCGCCTCGATCCAATTTGAAACCTGCGACGCCGAGTTTCAAAAGTTTTGCCACGCCACTCTGCCAGTAAGCTTTCGCGGCAGGGTTGGTCAAATCGACCATCGGATAGTTGTTGCCGGTGGCCGGTCTCACCTGACCCGCAAGCGTATAGCCTTTGGCGTGTGCTTGTTTCGCCATCTCACCCTGAAAGAATGGTGCAATCCAAAGCACGGTCTTGGTCCCGTTGCCTTCGAGCCATTTCACCATTTCAGCAAAGTGCGGCAAACGACGGTTGTCGATCTCGAAATCGTCGTAGCCCCACGGCACACCCGGTCCCCACGGACGATCTATCCAATAAACACCGTTCGGAATTCCGTAAGCCTTCATCAACAGAACGTCTTCCATGATCTCCGAATTGAATGGACCAGTCACAACTGTGCCGTCGTAGTACGTTGGCCTTTGCTTATGTTCGTCGCGCCAGCGCCAGGGAGTAAACATCCACTTCGGCGGCAGGAATGGTGGTCCAGCATCGAGTGCGTGTTGTCGGACCAAATCAGCGGGATGCGACGCTGTGTAAACCTTGATCTCGAATGAGGGTCCTTCAAACTCTATCTTTACGCGCTCCGGATCCGACGCTGCAAAATCGAAATAACCCGGCCAGTTTCCTTTTACAAAGATCGCGTAACCTCGCGACGAGAGATAGAAAGGTGCATACACCGAGGTCGTGGGCTTGACGATCATTTCGACCTTCTGCCCGCGCAAATCCATCGCCTCTTTTCTGCCGCGCGCCCACGAAGCGGCCTGCGGTCCGTCGACGACGCGCTCCATCAATCCTGTGTAGTACTCGTCGCTGCGGGAATCGATAGCCAGCCCCCACTTGACGATGTCAGTAGCCGGTTCCGCGCTCAAACGAATCGCGAAGTTTCCATTCCTCGGCGTGACCATGAGGCTAATGTTTCTTCCATCAGCTAAGGTGGTCTTTCCGGTCCAGGATCTATTCCTGATGATCGGCGCCTTAAATGACGGCAACACCGTCCGCCCCGACGCAGTTTCATAGAAGAAACCGTCAAGTCTCAAAACTGCTCGAGACGATTCAAGAGTCACTCCCGGCTGTTGCCCGTAAGCCGCCCCACAAACAAACAACAGAACCAGCAACAAATTCGGAACCTTCCGCGTCACCGTTAGCTGAAAAATCATGACTTACGCCTATAAGTGGTTTAGAAAATTAACTTCTTTTATTAGCGCCCCCTCATCCATACACGTTGCACGGGTGAACCGTGGAGGACACATGAAAGCTCGCCGTCTCGTCGTCATCGCCGTCTTCGCAGCTCTGCCTCTTGTTTTGACTGCGTCCGCGTCATCAGGTGGTCATTACCATTTTGATATCGACTCGATAACGCTCTCAGAAACCTCCCGCTCTGACGATAATGGTGGTGGCATCAGTGAAGACATTCCCGCCAA
>DAIOGT010000144.1:9792-12266 GCA_036745095.1 Pyrinomonadaceae bacterium | reverse complement strand
GCCCAGTTGTCTGCGAAGTCTTCTCTCGAATCAATCAAGGCGCTGAACTCACTCGTTAACTCTTGGTGCAACCTCTGTGTCCGCGTTTAGGGTCGGGCTTTAGGTTGACCCGTTCAGGCAGCAGCCTAAAGGCTGAACTCTAAACGTAGACACAAAGCGGCGAACGTTTAATCAGGCACTCCATTCGTTGTTGCCTTACTCTCGGGCAGAGCAGGAAACAACTCCTTAACAACGTGTCCGGGAAACTTTCTGAATCCTCTCTCCCAGAGTTTTGGCACGGGATTGTTATCATCGCGTAAATTTCCCGTCAATGCCAGCAGGGTCGGCACAAAGCTGAGACTGTCGTACGGTGTATCGATGTCTAAAGCCTGGGGAATGTTGGTCTTCGATCCACCGGCGACCATGAACGCCGAGTGGGTCGATACGCGAAAAAACGAGCCATGATTGCCACCGGGATTGAAGCCGCGCACGTCGAAATTCCAGTGATCCTCGGCAACGATCAACATGTCCGGCTCTACCAAATCACGCTTGCGCCGTGCAAGCCGTCGCATGAGGCGCTCATCGTCGGTCAGCTTAGGATCACTCGTTGAGAGGCTTTCAATTTTGTGTTGGGCCAGCTCCTCGTGAAGACCAACAAGCCCGTTCGAGTAATGCGTTTTATGCAAGGCTGCGAGCCACTCGGAGTCAGTGTGCCATTCACTCAGCCACGTGGTGCGGTCTGCTACTGGAATCCTTAGGTTTGGATCCTCAAAAATCTCGAGCGGTAAACCAGCCTGCCAACTGATTTCTTTGAACTGCAAACGCCCATTCGCATCCTGCGTCAGGCCACTGATCGGCAGATAGCGAATGCTCAACTCGCCGTTGGCATTCCGACGTGAGAGCAGCAACGCCTGCCGGTTTGCGCCCGCACTGACCCAGATCACGTCCTCGTCGATGTCGCGATCTTGTAGCAGCGGCAACACCAGCTCACGCGAGATTCGTGTGGCGATCAGATCGACGGGGCGGTTTCCAATGCCGCGCTGAACATTGTTCCTGACCGTGATGCCATGAAGCAGAGAGAAATAGTCGATGCGAACAAAACTCTCCTCCACGTTCAACGACCCATCTGCTTTTACCACCATGCCGCGCGGACCAAGGCCAACAACGTAGTTTTGAAGCTCATAAATCGTGTTACGGTCGCCCATCGCCATCTTTGGAATGACGTCCGCGATTTTTACTTTCGACGGCGAGAACGCTTCCGATGAAAGCGAGAGAAGATTTTTCAATATGAGCGCATATTCGGCATATTGCTTCCGGTCGTTCTGCCACTTGTCGAGCTGCACGTAGATTCGTTTCGAAGCGTCGTCCAGTCCCGCGTCCTGCTGTTCTTTTGTAAATTTCTTCGGTTGCGATTCCCAGAGCTTGCGTTGTTCCACAATCGCGCGATCGAGTGCGCCCAGTTCAGTTTGTAACTGCTTTAGATCTTTTTCCCAGTCGGCACGTCGTTGATCGATGACGGCAAAAAACTGGTTCGTGGCCGCTTTGTTTACCTCGTTACTCAGTCCACCGCGCTGTAGTTGCTGCAAAAGGATGTGCAACATGTTGAGATCGCTGTCACGCAGATGCACGGAGGCGCGCTCGTTACCGTCAAAGTCGAGCATGGCCGTGGGATACGTTGTGCTTTCGCCTTTCAAATAGAAGGTGTCGGGCGTTGTCGATGTGATCAACGGCACAAACGGGTTCACGCCTTTGAGGGAGTAGTCGAGCAGCAAGCGACGTTTGGTGACGACGTGATGTCCGCCCCCCGCTTTGCTGCCCAGCAGTTTTACGAGATTGTAGCCCTGGCTGTAGATCTTCTCATCAGTATTGACTCCGTGATCCGAAATCAACACCAGCGCTGTCTCATCGGCGAGCGGGCTCCGCTGAATCGCAGTCCACACTTGCCCGATGACAGCGTCCATGCGTTTGAGCACGAAGAGATGCGACTGCGTGTCGTTGTTGTGGTGTGCGACGTGATCGAAGTCCTCGATCATTAGATCGAGGTAATGAATCTTCGGGTCGTTCAGCTTGTTTATTAACTCCTTGAGGAGTTGTTCCGTGATCGCACTTCTTATCTCGAAACCCATGGTCCATTCGTCAAACAACTCTTTAGGCGGCTTTAAGAACTTGGTTTGCAGCGTGCCCTGAAGGGTTGAATAGCGCGGGTGTCGCAGAAACATTGAATACGTGATGTAACGTTGATCGTGCGGGTAAGCGTCGGAGAGCATCGGCAGGCCGAGCGAATCCAGCATTTCAACGGCGGGCATGTCGACGCGCGTGCCTCGGGCGCCGGCGAGATAGAACGGGAAGAAGTTTAGATAGTCGTACGAACGCAGTGTGTAACGATCGAATTCGACGTTGCCCTTGATCTGCAAGTGCTGGCCGGTTTCGAGGAGGGACCACGACGGCGCCGACAAGCTCATGCCACGCACGTAAAAGTTTGAGAGTCTCGCGCC
>DAIOGT010000144.1:0-9692 GCA_036745095.1 Pyrinomonadaceae bacterium | reverse complement strand
ACGACGGCGCCGACAAGCTCATGCCACGCACGTAAAAGTTTGAGAGTCTCGCGCCTCGTTGGTAGAAGATGTGATCGAACCACGGAAGAACGCTTTTTCCGGATTGTGGATCACGCTGCTTGACGTATCGATCTACGACTGCGTATGGCAGGCCGTCACACTTGATTACAACGAGGCGTTTAGTTTGTGCTCGTGCAGAAGCTGGTGCAGCGAGTAAGAAAAAGAGCACTACTCCCGCAAAGACGCACAGGCGGAAAGGAAACTTTGCACCGTACATCGTCAGGGCTGACCCACTATCGTTGACGCGCCACCGACGGTCGCGGCAATTGGTTCGACCCTGGGGCCGCTGCGCAGGTACTCGCTCGCAAGATCTCTCAGCGTTTTATCGATGTCGTTGTTCTGCGAAATCCGCAACAGCTCGTTCTTCGCCTTCGGATTGTGAATTCGCGACAAACTGTCGAGACACGCGCGACGGGTCTCATCGTCTTTCGTGCGTGCAAAGATCTTAGCTGTTACTGCCGCAGTATTTGAACCAGCCTCGGAACCGTTCTCAGCGATGAAGTGTAGCGAGCGTCTCACGTCATCGAGGTTCCACGTGATATCAACTTCGGCTGTCGACTTCGCGATCTGCTGAAGAAATTTTGTGTGGTACTGGAGACGACGCGCGATGTCCAGCCGATCTTCCATCTCGTCCGTGAGCTCTTCACGATGAACGTATCTGCCAAAGCTCAGCACGTTCAGCATGCGGAAAACGAGCTGTGCCTTGTCGCCATGTTCTATTGGCAGTAGTTCGGCGCGGCGATCACGTTGAATTCTGTCAGCCAAACCGTTCGGATCTTTTGCGTAAGCGAGCAGCGCGTTGTACTGCTGCGTGGCAATCGTCGCTTCAGCATTCAAGCCGTTCTCGAACGGGTTTAGCGAGATCTTTTCAACTCGCCCACTGACCTCGGCGCGCAACTCAGGCTCCATCGACGTGTTCAGCGCGAGCAACAGCTTCAACTGCGAATATGTGTGGAGTCGCGAAGGCTGATTAACGTCCATGCCGCGACGGCCGGTGACAAAGTCGAAAACAGTGCGGCCGAGGAAGAACGGGAGATTCCCGAACTTCGAGAGCGACAGAAAATTTCGCGTGATGTCGTTTAGTACGCGGCGCGACATCTCACGTTTTTTCGGATTGTAGCTGTCGCGAAAATCGACGAGCAGCATCGGGATCTTCGGATTATCGAGTCCGTAAAGACCGAGCGGGATCATCTCCACTGCTTCGGCGCCCGGTGTTTGACTGTCAACTGGATGATTCTCCGCGTCGAAGTATCGAGTTTCGACGTAGCCTTTCCAATTCAGCAGTCGCTTATCGTTCCAGGGGTTGGCGATGTTTAGAAAGCGTCCGCTGTAACGCGAACTTTGTTGCTTGACGAGATCGCGTTTCGCAACCCAGAGCAGTGCATGCGTCGCGCTTCCATCGGGCATCGTAAGCGGTTCGAAGTAGAGAGATTCTGATTCTGCTTTTTGACGCAGTAACTCCCAGTTGTGTCCGCGTTCGTCGCGGGCCTGGGTCGTCTTTTTTGCATAGTAGCTTTGGAGATTTGAATCGTCGACGAGTCCACCGAATGTCGTGTCACTCAGCAGCAGTCGTCCCTGGATTGTGGCCATCTCCGCCGGTGTTAAAGCCGATTCACCTTTGACTGCCTGGTACAGCGCCAGCACGGACAGCGCGCGAATGATGTGTGACCTACGGTAGTCACTCGAGTTACGCCTGTATGAACTGGTCGACGCCTTGATCGGCGTGCCGTACGGATCGAGCAGTATGTTTTGCAGTGCAGTCCAAAAAATCTTGTCCCACACTTCACTCTCGGGCGACGCGAGATCGAGTGCGGGCGGCGGTGTTTTGGTTAGCTTCTCTTTGTTGCCGACGCGCGTGTAGAAGAAGGGAATCGCTGCGGCGAGACGTTGCTTCGTTGTCGGGCGCGTGTAAGTTAAAGGCCAAACGTAGCGAAGCCGATTGTTCTCCGCAATATTGTCGCCGAGTGTGTCGCGCAGGATGGACACCAACGGCACCCAGTTGTCTTTCTCTGCAGGTTCGAGGCCAACGAGCCTCGCGTGGACAGTGATCAGCTCCGCGCCGCCCGGTACTTCGACGCGTTCGAGTCGGAGAATCTGAGACAGCGCCGTTGCCGGGTCAACTTCCTCAGACTCGCGGAGATTTGGGCCCTGAGCTCTGCTGATTGTGGGGAGTAGTGGCGAGACAACGAGCAGAAAAGCAAAGAAAAAGCTCGCCCTCAGGTGCCAGTGCCTACGGCTTTGGGTCGTCATCCTTGGTCAAGTACTCAAAATTCTGGCAGATGGGGAGTTTGTATTGCACTTTCAAGCTACGGCTTTGAATACTTCCTCAGTAAAAACTTCAAGTTCGGTTTTGCAATTGCAATAGTCATGCCCGCGTGGGCGCTAAAACAATATACATTACCTTACGCGTGCGTGAACCGATTTTGTGTCGCGCGTGTGACACGTTGTGCATTGTAACAAGCCACTGATTAACCACAGGTTTCATGGATTCTAAGACGATGGGTGATGAGACTTTGTTAACGTGAGCCGGACTTTTCGGGGTGGGTGGCTTGGCCGGCTGTTTCGGCTTCCTTCGTCTCTTTTGCAGGTGCTTCCCAGCCGCTGCGGTTGAGCAGGGGAATGCCGAACCGGATCGGAACCGCAAAATTCGATGCCTGGTTCTCAGTGAAGACGGCAAAATTGACTCCAATCACTCGACCTGATGGCCCAAAAAGAGGCGCGCCCGATCCGCCCTCGGCAGTTCGTGCGTCGTATACGATTCTCCGCACGTCAAGGTCCGTAATACTGCCCTGCGTCGTCAGGGGTTGGATGCGTTTCGTCTCCGCGAGGTATGCAAGTTGGGCCATCGGAGTACCGTAGCGTTGTTGAATTCCTCTCGACTCGGCATCGTCCAGCAACGCGAGTAGTCGATCCGGACCGGAAGGATAACCCATCATCACGACTGTTTTTCCGACAGCAACAGCATCGGAATCCACTTCCAACGGGAGGATTGGAATCGTTTCCGGCACGGCGGGAATATCCAGGCTGCACACGGCCAGGTCGTCTCGCTGGGAAGCGCCTTTAAATTTTAATGGAATCGCCTGCGGGATGTTTGGAAAGTATGCGATCAGTTTTCGTAGACGGGGTTGCGCGTTGAGCCCGCCAGTGATGCTCTGCGCGCGATCGTCTGCAATCCACGGTTGAGCGATATGACGGTTGGTAAGCACGTAACCTTGTCCGACATGAAATCCACTGCCGACAAACTCATACTCTGCAATCGCAGCGTTGCCTTCGGGCGTTAGCGCGTCCTGCCCGCCGCTCTGAACAGCACTGCCACTGTCGTTCAACTGCGCTTCAGCGTAGCGGAGCGGCCTGCCAGTGCCTGCCTCGACGAAATAAAAAGATCCGGCAATCAGACAGACGCCGCTCCCGTATTCGCTGCGCAGTTTGACGGCGAGCGAGAGGCTGGCCTGGATCTGTTTGTTTGATTCATCGATGCTCACGATCTGCTCGTTGGTTTTCGAAACCTGGTCTCTCATCTTGCCGAGCTGTTCTCCCTGCTCAGCGATGAGCCGGCGGCTGCGCTGTAACTCTTTGTACATTGCAAATCCGAGGTACAGCATTCCACCTACGAGGATGACCGCAATTGCGAGAGCTACGAGCTTCGTGCTCGAATTAATCTCGCGCACGAGTTCACGCGTAAACTCGCGCAAAAATACCTTGGCGTCGTCACGGCGCGCGGTAGCAGCCGATTCGATTGCCGCCGCTTCAATGAACGGTGCGACGTGGGTTCCGCGGGGTGGATGCGGAACAACGGCAGGCAGATCACGAACCAGAAAGAAATGCAGAACGACTTCCGAGTCGGCGATGCGAAACTCGTCGCCGTCGCGAATCTCGTTTCCCGAATCGACGGGCTGGCCATTCTGTGTAAGTGAAATGGCATTATTAAACCCGGTCACGCGATAAGCCCCATTAGCCCGGCTCAACTCCAGCAATACGGTGTTTGCCGCGTCTTTGGGCAGACTGGAAGCGCGGAGCCGCAGATCACAGGTCTCGCTAGCACCAATGCGAAGGTTGTCGTCGGAGAGGATTTCGGTGTGCCGGTCTTCGCCCGAGGAGATGTGGATAACCAGGCCGGTTGCCATAGAGTTACAAAACCAAACGTCCGAACCAAGTCGAGCCGCGCTCGACGGTTTATTCTACAATGAATGCGAGTGAAAAAGTTAGTGACACGCCACGCGTAAGCACAAAAAATACAAAAAGTGCTAGCATGACGTGCGTGGAATTTATTGAAGACTGCGATCGTTTAGTTGATCTTGCGCCGATTGCGGCGGCGCCAATCCAGTATCACGTGTTTGTGTGTACGGGAAAGTCGTGTTCGGTGAATGACAGTGCCGAGGTTAAAAAGGCGTTTGAGCGCGAGTTGAAAGCACGCGGCTTGCAGTATGGGAAAGTTTCTAAGGGTTGCAGTCCGAACGGGTCAGTGGTGCTGACTGAATGCGGGTCAGTCGGGTTCTGTGCGGTCGGTGCGGCGGTGATGGTCTATCCCGACGGTGTTTGGTACGCGCAAGTACGCGCCGGCGACGTTCCTGAGATTGTAGAAGAGCACATCGTGAACGGCCGGCCGGTCAATCGCCTCGCACTGTTAAGAGTTCCAAACAGGATTTAACTGGAGGGTTTCCAGCGCAGTATCGGTTTCCGCGCCGCTGCGGCTTCATCAAGCCGCCCCACTCGTGTATCGTGCGGCGCGTTCAAAACGAGTTCCGGATTTTCTACAGCCTCAATCGCAATCGATTTCATCGCCGCAACAAACTGATCGAGCTCCTGGCGGCCCACTGACTCCGTCGGCTCGATGAGCATCGCGCCCTGCACAATCAACGGAAAGTAGATCGTCATCGGGTGGAACCCGTAATCGATCAAACGTTTCGCAATGTCGAGCGTGTGCACACCCTTGCGTGATTGACGCTTGTCAGTGAAAACGACCTCATGCATGGACGCGCCCGCAAACGGCTTGTCGTAATCATCCACCAAACCAGCAGCCACATATCGAGAGTTGAGCACTGCCGCTTCTGTCGCTTCACGCAAACCATCATTTCCGTGCGTCAACGTGTAAGAGAGGGCGCGCAGCATCATGCCGTAGTTTCCGAAGAACGCCTTTACACGACCGATAGATTTCGGTTGCTCGTAGTCAAGTCTGTAGGTGGAATCGGAAGACTTCACGATCCGCGGCACCGGCAGGTACGGCTCAAGTTCTTTGGTGCAGCAACATGGGCCAGAGCCTGGTCCACCGCCGCCATGCGGCGTCGAAAAGGTTTTGTGCAGGTTCAGGTGAATGACGTCGACGCCCATGTCACCGGGGCGCGCGACGCCGACGAGGGCGTTCATGTTGGCGCCATCCATGTAGACGAGCCCGCCCGCTTCGTGAACGATCTCGCAGATCTGTTTGATGTTGCGCTCGAAGAGTCCGAGCGTGTTTGGGTTCGTCAACATCAGTCCCGCGACCTCGCCGTGCGCGCACAACTCCCGCAGGTGATCAAGATCGGTCAGACCTTCCGGAGTCGAGCGGATCGTTTTAACTGAGAAACCGGAGAGGTGTGCTGATGCCGGATTAGTTCCGTGCGCTGAGTCGGGAATCAGCATTGTGCGTCGATGAGACGCGGCGGCGCCATCGCGCGCATCGAGAAAAGCGCGAATGATCATGATTCCGGTCATCTCACCGTGCGCGCCTGCTGCGGGTTGCAGTGAGATACCGGGAAGGCCAGTGATCTCCGCAAGGTGTTGCTGGAGCTCGAAAATTACCTGCAGCGCGCCTTGCGAGTCTTGTTCGTCCGTGAGTGGATGCAGGTTTGCGAAACCTGCGATCCGCGCGACTTTTTCATTAAGCCGCGAGTTGTACTTCATCGTGCAGGAACCCAGCGGGTACATGCCGAGGTCGATCGAATAATTCCACGTGGACATGCGCACGAAGTGACGTATCACGTCGACCTCGCTCACTTCCGGCATACCTTCGAGATCGTCGTCACGACGAAATTCTTTTGGAATGTTCAACTCGACTTCATCGACGTCGAGAGCCGGTAAGCGATAGCCGATACGGCCTGTTTGGGAACGCTCGAAGATGAGCTGCTCGTTTGGACTGATGTGAGTGGTGACTTTGGTTATCCCTGTGGTCATAGAACTAAAGATAGGCCCTCCACGAGCGCGTCGATCTGTGCGCGGCTGTTTACTTCGGTCACGCAAACCAGAAAGTCGTTTGGTCGGTCGGGCATAAACCGCGACAATGCCAGCCCGCCGTCAATTCCTTTCTCTTTGCCTAGCCGTGAAAGCAAGTCCACCGCTCGACCTGGTCCACGCACAACGAACTCGTTGAAACATGGAGCAGTGAAGGGAAGTGAAAAACCGCTCAACTTCGAAATCGCGCGCGCCGCGTACGTCGCTTTCTGCGCGCACTGGTGTGCGGCTTCCTGCACGCCGCGACGGCCCATCGTCTCTAGATAAACAGTTGCCGCGAGCGCGATCAATCCTTCATTCGTGCAGATGTTTGACGTCGCTTTCTCGCGACGAATGTGCTGTTCGCGAGTGGCGAGCGTTAGCACGAAGCCGCGACGTCCTTTCTTATCGTAAGCCTCTCCCACGAGCCGTCCGGGAATCTGCCGCGCGTACTTTTCGCGCGTCGCAAACAATCCGACGTAAGGACCACCGAAAGAGAGTGGCACGCCAAACGACTGGCCTTCAGCGACGACGATGTCGGCGCCACACGCGCCGGGCGATTTCAGGAGACCGAATGACATCGCCTCGGTTACCGCCACAATCAGCAATGCTCCCTTAGCGTGAGCAGCATCTGCGAGGGCCGATAAGTCCTCAATACATCCAAAGAAATTTGGTGATTGGACCACGAGCGCTGCGGTTTCGTTGTCGATTGCCGCAGCCAAAGCTTGCCACGACTGGCCTGTCCGTTCGTCAAACGGAACGAGTTCGAGGTGAATGCCGGCGTGCTGCACGTACGTCCTGACCACTTCAAGATATTGCGGGTGAGTCGCAGTCGAAGCGACAACCTTCGATCGCTTTGTCACGCGTTCTGCCATCAACACGGCCTCGGCGAGTGCCGTTGAACCGTCGTACATCGAAGCGTTTGCGACTTCCATTCCCGTCAACTGGCAGACGAGCGTTTGAAACTCGAAGATGACTTGCAGCGTGCCTTGTGAAATCTCCGGCTGATAGGGCGTGTAGGCAGTAAAGAACTCGGACCGCGAAAGAATGTGATCGACGATCGTCGGGATGTAATGAGAATAGGCGCCGCCGCCCATGAAACTGATGCGACGAGCACCGGCGTTGCGGGCGCCCATCTGCTCGAAGAGGTCGAGCAGTTCTATTTCTGAAAGTGCCGCGGGAGTGTTGAGCGGTCGCTTTAAACGCAGATCTTCGGGAATGGAATCAAACAGTTCGTCAGCCGATCCAAGCCCTATTGCCTCGAGCATTTCGTTGCGCTCTTCCGGCGAGTTAGGAATGTAGCGCAAGATTATTCGCTCTCAGCTTTCGTGAAATCTTCATACTCCGCGGCTGTCAAAAGGCTATCGACTTCGGCTGGGTTGGACATCTTCAGCCGGATCATCCAGCCTGCGCCGTAGGGATCTGAGTTAACTGTTTCAGGTTCGTCGGCCAGTGCTTCATTAATCTTGACCACTGCGCCGGCGATAGGAGTGAAAACTTCGGAGACAGCCTTCACTGACTCGACCGACCCAAACGCCTCATTCGCAGCAAATTCGTCTTCCGCCTTCGGCAACTCGACGTACACTACGTCACCCAATGAGTTTTGTGCGTAGTCAGTGATGCCGATGATGGCCTGCTCACCGTCTACTCTCACCCATTCATGATCTTTGCTGTAGTGCAGGTCTTCCGGAACGTTCGCCATGGATCCTCCATCCTCTATCTTGTTAATCCTGTCTTACTTGTTTCGTTTGTAAAAAGGCGTTTTGGTGATCTGAGCGCCCACCAATCGCCCGCGTACATCAATCTGTATTTCCTGGCCCACACTCGCATACTCGACAGGGACGTACGCAAGGCCGATGTTCTTTTTTAGAAACGGCGCAGGACTACCCGAAGTTACATTTCCAACGCGCTGACCAGCGACGAGGACCTCCTGGTGATCGCGTGCGATGCCGCGGTCGGTCACTTCGAACCCTACGAGCTTGCGCCTGAGGCCATCCTGTTTTTGACGTGCGAGGGACTCGCGACCGATGAAGTCGCCCTTGTCCAACTTGCATATCCAGCCGAGGTTCGCTTCAAGCAACGTGGTGGTGTCGTCGATGTCGTTGCCGTATAGAGCCATTCCGGCTTCAAGTCTCAGAGTATTGCGCGCGGCCAGACCACACGGCAACACGCCCGTTGGTGTGCCTGTTTGTCCGACCTCAAGCATTTTGTTCCAGAGCTGCTCGGCACGATCCGCGGGCGCGTAAACCTCAAAGCCATCTTCACCGGTGTAACCGGTGCGCGAAACGATTCCCGTCACCCCATCAACGTTGCCGTGAGTGAAGTGATAATACTTGATTTCGCTGAGCGGCAAGTCAGTGAGCTTCTGAAGAATCGTTTGGGCGTCGGGGCCTTGCAGAGCGAGTTGACAATACTCGGCGCTGACGTTGTTTAGTTCGACCGACTCAGTGGAGTGATGCGATTTGATCCATTCCCAGTCTTTCTCGGTCGTGCTGGCATTTACGACGAGCAGGAGGTGATCGGCTGCGAGACGATAAACAAGTAGATCGTCGATGACGGTGCCTTGCGGAGTGGTTAGTGCCGAGTATTGCGCCTGGCCGTCGATGAGTTTGGTGACGTCGTTTGATGTTAGCCGGTTGACAAACGCGATCGCGTCGGGACCTTTTACATCGATTTCACCCATGTGGGATACGTCGAAAAGACCCGCATGAGTACGAGTGCGCAGGTGCTCTTCGATGGTGCCGGCGGGATACTGGACGGGCATGTCCCAGCCGCCGAAATCGACCATACGTCCACCCATTTGGCGATGGACGCGGTTGAGCGGAGTTTGTTTCAGTTGCGGAGCCGTTGCGGTCAAGTTACTCACCACACGCGCGAGCGTTTACGGCGCGCTGCGTTAGTTTAATCACGAATAACAGGTGAAGCCGCAAGCTAGCATGCGCCGTGCGGTGCGTCAAGCGAGGGTTGGGTTGGGAGAACCGCAGTTTATTAAATACGAGTTGCGGCTTGGCTACGAGAACGATGATGCTGCTTTTTCGTTCGTGCATGGCTGGTTAGATTTTTGCAGTCCCGCCTACTGGGTAAATAAGTTATATGAATCACTTCCTGGTCGTCTTCGTCCACAGAATAACTGATTCCTCCTTCGTCGTCCGTATAGGTCACGATCGAGGGGAGATGGCCACCACGTCGCTTTTTGAATTTCGTTCGATCAAGCTTCAAATCCGATAGCTTCAACTTACTTTCCACAGTAACGAAAATGCTGATCACGGTGTCTTTAGGCGCTAGGCATAAGCAATCGCTTTTATCGTCACAACCCTTTGAATAGTCGATATAAACTCGTTCACCCTCCAATTCATAACGACCTAGCTTATTCGGTGTTCCTAGCAGCTTCTCGACATCAGCTCGAATAGATTTTAAAGGTATGATTCCACGCCATTGCTCTCCCT
>DAIOGT010000143.1:0-12383 GCA_036745095.1 Pyrinomonadaceae bacterium | reverse complement strand
GCAGTGAGCCCACAACGTCAGCCAACTGCCGCGGATCGAAAGGCTTTGTTAAGTAGCGATTAGCGCCTGCGGCCAGGGCTTCTCTGCGGCTGGACTCCTCACCCTTAGTCGTGAGAACCACGATCGGAATGTCTCGGTATGCCTGATGCTTTCGTACGAACTCGATGACCTCCATACCGTGCATGTCCGGCATGTTTAAGTCGAGCACCATCAGATCCACCGGTTCGATTGCGAGCCGCTCGATGGCTTCGAGGCCGCTGGCCGCCTGTGTAGACTTCACCTTTCCCAGCACGCCCAGGGACGTAATCACCATACGCCGCATTGTGGGTGAATCATCAACCACTAAAATGCTGGTCATTTTCGGTTCCTGGGACACCTTGCTCAGAAGACACACTTCAAGAGGGAAATCAGGGGAACGATAGGTTAGGGGGCGGCTATTTTACGGGAAAACAAAGAATTAGCCAAAGTGCATCCGTTTGTATATCCCTGTCATCTGTGGTTAAACATTGCCGATGATTCATCAGGCCGTGTCACTCATGGGCTTCGTGATCTTCGCCGGAATCGCCTGGTTGCTTTCCAGTAATCGACGAAAGATCGCGTGGAAGACGATTGCCTGGGGCGTCGGGCTGCAACTGCTGATCGGTTTGATCATCTTTCGTTTACCCGTTTCACACCGAATCCTGCTCTGGCTAAACGACGCCGTACTCGCATTACTCAACGCGTCAAAGAGTGGTTCAACATTCCTGTTTGGACCACTCGCGGCAAGTCCCGGAGAAACCGGATCGGTCGGTTTCATCCTCGTCTTCCAGGTTCTTCCGGTCGTGATTTTCTTTGCGGCATTCACCGCGATGCTCTATCACTTGCGCGTGTTGCAGGTATTTGTCCGACTCTTCGCGAGGCTCTTTCACCGCACGATGAAGATCAGCGGCGCGGAGTCACTCTCGAGCGCCGCGAACATCTTCGTCGGGATTGAGTCGGCGCTCGTCGTCCGGCCGTATCTGGAAAGGATGACGCGCTCTGAGTTGCTATTAATATTGACTACGGGTATGGCCACGGTGGCATCGAGTACGCTCGGAGTCTACGTCGCGTTTCTCACGGGTGTGTTTCCGCAGATCGCAGGACATCTGATTTCAGCATCGATCCTCGCGATTCCCGCTTGTGTGGTTATCTCCAAGCTGCTCATTCCCGAAACAGAAACTCCGGAGACACTTGCGGCGGTTCCTCCGGAAGATGAGTCGAGCCGTTCGAAGAGCCTGATCGGCGCCATAATCGAGGGCGCGATGGACGGGCTAAAGCTCGCTGCTGCAATCTCGGCTTTAATCATCGCTATCCTCGGAATCGTGGCGTTGATTGATAAGTTACTCGGTGTCGCGAGCTCGTGGTTTGGGATGAGCGAACCGCTTTCGATCGTAAGAATTCTCGGTTGGCTGTTTTATCCGTTTGCGTTTCTCCTTGGTATACACACGAGCGACGTACCAATCGCGGCGCGCTTGTTAGGCGAGCGAGTCATCCTCACCGAGGTGTTCTCTTACAACCATCTGGCCCAGGTGATTTCTGATGGACAGATCGCAGATCCACGCACGATCGTGATTCTAAGTTACGCACTTTGTGGCTTCGCCCACGTCGCCGCCATGGCGATCTTCGTTGGTGGCACCGCCGCCCTCGTGCCTTCGCGTCGCGACGATCTGGCACGTCTCGGGTTACGCGCACTCTTGGCAGCGACGCTCGCGACCCTGATGACCGGCTGTATAGCGGGAATGTTCAGCGGAAACGTTGACGCGTCAATTCCGGCCTTCAGGCGTGAATCCAAAACCCAAATTCTCGAAATTGATTAGTGGTCCACCAGATCCTCGCGATGTACTTGAAGTTGGTCCCACCTGCATTGGTTTGCAGAGGTTTGGTGACGGCTGAACCCGATCGCACCGCTTTTTTCGTGGAGGTCTCGGGTACTACTGGACAGATGTGACCGGGCCGATGTAGATCGACGCGTTGAGCGCAGATGATTCCAACCTGGCCGTCGTTTGCTGCGTTTTGCAGCTCAGTCAAATCAAACGTCCGCCGCCAGCCAAAGTCGGGACCAAAATCTTTCAGCCAACTGAAAATACGATTGGCGGTCCGCTCTTCTACAGTTTCTCCGTAAATCGGCGACTGCGGAATGCCGGCGATTATGTTCGCGAGAGCGGTCGGCTTCCACCAAACGCGAGGAATATAGACTCCCGCGAGAAAACAGTAGTCATAGGAATACACGTTGCAGAAAGTGCTTGTACCGGTCGGTTTGTAGCGAGTTTTGTGCTCGACGTCCAGCCAGTCAATGATTTTGCCGAGCGCTGCGACCTTGTCGGCAGTAGAACTCATCGGGTCGCGAGATGGCTGACCGGCCTCGTTCAAAGGAAAGGCGCGAGCGGTACCGTTACGAGTGACCTTATTATGCGTGCGCAAGTGGACCGGGGAGAGGCTGCTGTGCTCGACGGGCGGAACAAAACTCGCTTCGGGCACGAGAAAATCACTATTTACAAAACCGTCGAGCGTTGTCCCCTGTAAGGTGGTGGAGACTTCCCACCATGGCTTTACATCCGAGACTGATCTTTTAGTGACGGGTTGGCCCATCGGCAGCAAGGCAATCTTTGTGTTGTTTTCAACCAACGGGGCGTTTCGAATGAATAGCCCCTGCGACGCTTTTTCGCTAACTTTGAAATTGAGCTGAGTTGACATAGTTCTCCTTGAGTTCGTTGTAATCAGAACCGGGACGTTCCGTGAGTTAAAGTTGGCGGCCGATTGAGGCGGCGGCGCTACATTCGCGCTGTTGAATACGCCTCATTCATTTATGGCAAAGTTGGCAGAAAACATTTCAAGCGGTTAATTTTCGAACGAACTCGGCGCCCGACACAGACTAAAAAAATCGCTGATCGTGAGGATCGGTTATGACCATCAAAAACGAAACCAGTACCACCGCAAAACATTTTGTCGCGCGCCTGAAAACCCACCAATCGGCCGTAGAGCGCGAGAAGACTCTCCGCTATTTCAAGACCCCATCCAACGGCGAGGCCGATCAGTTCATCGGCGTGCGTATGGGGCAGGTGTTTGCGCTCGCCAAAGAGTTCATCACGATGACGCCGGACGAGATTGAGAAGTTACTCGAAAGCAAGATCCATGAAGTGCGCGCGGGTGCTTGTAGCATCATGGACAAGCAGGCGCGCAGCAAAAAGACGACCCCGGAGCGAAGAAAAGAGTTGTACGACCTTTATCTCAGGCGACACGACCGCATCAACAATTGGGATCTGGTTGACGTTTGTTCCATTCACGTCGTAGGCGGCTACCTGTTCGACAAACCTCGCAAGATTCTTTACAAGCTGGCGCGCTCTAAGAATATGTGGGAGCGACGCACGTCGATCGTCAGCACCGCATTTTTCATTCGTAAAGGCGACTTGGACGACACCTACAAGATCGCCGAGCTGCTTCTCGCCGACAAAGAGGATCTGGTCCATAAAGCGACTGGCTGGATGCTGCGGTTTGCCGGCGACAAAGATCGCCCGCGGCTACTCAAGTTCCTGGACCAGCACGCCGCAACCATGCCACGCGTGGCCCTGCGCTACACGATCGAAAAACTCGACCGGAAACAACGTGATCACTATCTCAGTCTTAAAAAGGAACTGAAAAACCTGGATCCGCGCTGATCCGCGGTTTCCTCGATCGCAATGCATTGCGACCGTAAGGTACGTTCATATTCATCGGTAGATTTGTATACGCAGCTCGGAAAACGAGCCTCGATCGGATCAGTTCCTTCCGCAAAGCCCAAAGTCACAGGTAGCGCGCTAACCTGAAACTCGAATCACGACTTTGGCACACGGCTGGTCCAACGCTGGCTTCGCCGGCATTTCTGAGGGGCTTTAGGCTCAGCGGTTTGAGACTGGACCTTTGGCTGAGGATCAACGTCAGGTATGAAGGAAGATGCTGCCCAATTGACTAGACCGGTTGCAAACGTCCCGATTGCAAACGTGAACACCAAAAAGCTGAAATGGAGAATAAAGCGTCTCATGCGCCAAGACTACCACTGATTCGAATCGCGCGACAATAGTTGAAACGCTTTCGGACTGGTGTTGACATCAGTTGTAAATAGCGTTTTCGATTTTCTCTAATAGGGATTAGTTTTGTATTTGCTCATGTGAGGTTCTTTCGTGAGATTTTGGCGCGCATTGTATTACGTTCTTTTACGTCGCAGCCAATCGTTTCACTCAACGGAGACGAAAAGTTCGCCGACGAAAGCGGTCGCTAACGACGAACTCGATGTGAAACAGCTAACGACATTTCGATCTCCAAACTTCCCCAATCTGTTCGGCAACCGTTCACACTCCCATCCGTTTCCCGCGTAACGACACAGCTCGCTAACCTCAACATTCACAAAATTTTTGATGAACGCTGACGCTTCAGCAGTTTGGTATGACGCTTGCTCTGCTGTGGCCGAAATTAACTGAAACTATCGACGGAGACACATATAAGAATATGTCTCATGAGAAGACCTCGGTTAGTCGTGATGAAGCGCGTTGCCCCAGCGGCATCGACGGTCTCGACACGATTCTCGGTGGCGGCTTGCCCTCCAATTGCTTCTACCTGGTGCAAGGTGATCCCGGCTCAGGCAAGACTACGCTCGCTCTTCAGTTTCTGCTCGAAGGCGTGCGAAGGGGCGAAAGTGTTTTCTACATCACACTCTCTGAAACCAAGGCAGAACTGTTGAAGGTCGCTCGCTCTCACGATTGGTCCCTTGATTCAATTCCGCTGCTTGAGTTGTCGGCCATCGAATCGCTTCTTCGGCCTGAGGCACGAACGACGGTCTTTCATCCATCCGAGGTTGAGCTGTCCAAAATTACGAGTTTGATGGTCGAACACATCGAGAAGTTACGACCTACGAGAGTTGTCTTTGATTCGCTGTCGGAATTCCGTTTGATTGCGGAGACTCCGCTTCGCTACCGGCGACAGTTGTTGAGTTTGAAGCAGGAATTTACGAAGTACGGCAGCACCGTACTTTTACTCGACGACAAGATGGGTAGCGCCGGAGTGATGGGCGACCCTCACGTGTTGAGTCTGACGCATGGCGTGATTGAGATGGAGCAGTTATCGCCTGACTACGGCAGGGCACGCCGGAGGATGCGCGTTGCGAAAATGCGAGGCGTCCATTACAGCGAAGGCTATCACGACTACACGATCGTGAAAGGCGGGTTGCAGATCTTTCCGCGACTCATCGCCGGCGAGCATCATGTTCCATTTCATAGTGAACCGGTATCGAGCGGCATAGCCGGGTTGGACCAACTGCTCGGTGGTGGAATGGATCGTGGAACCACAACCTTGATCCTTGGCCCAGCGGGTACCGGAAAATCCACTATCGCTGTTCAGTACGGCGTAACGATGGCGGGTAACGGTGAAGCGGCGGCGATCTTTACTTTTGATGAAACCCTCGAGATCCTGACCACGCGGGCGCAATCACTGGGACTTCCATTCAGGCAGCTTTTAGAGAGCGGCAAACTTCAGGCGCGACAAATTGATCCTGCTGAGATTTCTCCAGGTGAGTTTGTCTGGTCAGTGCGCCAGTGCGTGGAAGCGGGATGCAAGTTGATCGTAATCGATAGTCTGAACGGTTATCTGAACGCAATGCCGGGCGAGAAATATCTAACGAACCAATTGCACGAACTGACTACATTTTTAAATCAACAGGGAGTGGTGACGATTTTGATCATGGCCCAACACGGATCGGTTTCGGCGTTAGAAGCGCCCGCAGATCTCAGCTATCTCTGTGATACCGTCATCAACATGCGTTACTTTGAAAATGCAGGTGAAGTGAGGCAATCAATCGCGGTAATTAAAAAGCGCAGTGGCAATCATGAGCGTTCGATTCGTGAGTTCATGATTGGCCGTGATGGCAAGGGAGTTCGCATTGGTGATTCGTTGAGAGACTTCCAGGGCATTCTGACAGGCATACCTCAATTTCAGGGAAAGACAGACAAGATGCTGACCACTGAATGAGTACGGCCATGGAAGCTTCAGCAAAAGTAACCTCGGCGCCGAAGACAGATTCCGGCGATTCATTCACGGCTGACTCGGCGTTCGAATCGTACAGCCATGAAGGAAGAGACGAACGCGTGATCGTGATTGCGCCTGTCGGACAAGATGCGCGCGCAATTGCCGATCTGCTTACGGCGAACAACGTCGAAGTCGTCATCTCTGAAGATCCGCAAGATGCGGCCCAAAAGATCGCACATGCGGGTGCCCTCGTGATGACTGAAGAAGCGCTTGAGCTCGCGGAGACAGAAAAGCTCCTGACTGCGCTCAGGCGCCAGCCACCGTGGTCGGAGCTCCCCGTAATTATTCTTGCGAGTGGCGGCGGTTTGCGACTGGCCGTGTTGCTGGACCTCACGGCTGACGCCGCCGGAAGCATGACTTTGCTTGAGCGTCCTATTCGCACCGACACATTACTAAGGACGATTAACGTCGCACTGCGCTCACGACGCCGGCAATATCAGGTACGCGATCTTTTCGATGAGCAGAAACGCAGTCAACAGAAATTAAAACACACTGGAGAACAGTTGCGTTCGCTGCTGGCCCAGGAACGCGGACTGCGACAAGCAGCCGACGAAGCCAACCGTTTGAAAGACGAGTTTCTGGCGACGATGTCACACGAGCTGCGCAATCCGCTCAACGTGATGCTCGGGTACTCTGAGTTGTTGTTGCGAATGGATGAAGTAAAAGGGTCGCAACAGTTACTGCGGATGAGCGAAGCGCTGCGTCGGAATGCGCTCGCACAGTCCTTCTTGATTCGAGACTTGCTTGAGTTGTCGCGTTTACGGAGTGGCAAGTTAACACTCACCTCGGAAACGGTGTCGATCCTCACCGCGATAAATAACGCTATCGAAACTGTTCGCGCCGACGCGGCAGCTAAAGACATTTCGATCACTGTCAAAGGCGCAGAGGAGCCATTGTTTGTGCAGGGCGACCTGCTGCGACTGGAACAGATCGTTTGGAATCTGTTGAGTAACTCAGTGAAGTTCACAGTACCAGGTGGCCGCATCGACGTGAGCCTCAAGCGTGAAAATGATGACGTTGTTTTAGCGATAGCAGATAACGGACAAGGTATCGATCCTGGATTCTTGCCAAAGGTTTTTGAAATGTTTCGGCAGGGTGACGCGCGCGCAAGCCGCGAACACGCAGGCCTCGGCATCGGCCTCGCGCTGGTCCAACAGTTGGTAAAACTGCACAAAGGGAAGGTGACGGCTCATTCCGACGGCGTTGGCAAGGGCGCAACCTTCACTGTGCGCTTGCCCTTGCAGACGCAGGCGTTGATGAAGACCGCCGTTCCACGCGACCTCGCTCCGCGCGATGGTCTGAATCAACTTACGGTGCTGGCGGTGGACGACGACAAAGACACGACCTCCCTGTTGCAAAGCTTAATCGAGATGGGTGGAGGAACTGTTATTACTGCCAACAGTGGCGCCGAAGCGTTGGAGGTGGCGCAGCACTCGGAGTTTGACATCGTCGTATCTGACATTTCGATGCCGGGTATGGACGGGTTTGAATTCGTGCGACGGTTGCGTTCACTGCCAAATAAACAGAACGTTCGGGTGGTCGCGCTTACGGGTTTCGGGCGTCATGAAGACATTGAGCAGGCTCGCAGTGAAGGGTTTGTGGCCCACCTCACCAAACCACTCGACGTTGAAATTCTCTTGAGCTTTCTGAGCAAATTCGCTGAGAACAACCACGGCAGAAATGCTTGAGATACTTCATCTACGCTGACGATAGACGGCCTATCACTGATGTGAAATAGCAAACCACAGCTGCGCCGAGAGCGGCCTTCATTATCACCCGTCCATTGTTGGCGTACTGTCAACTCAATTGTTGACTCCGTTCGGGCTCACTACTATACTGCCGTCGCTTTACCTCGCCCAACTCGCGTGCGTTGTGCATGAGAGTTAATTAATAAAGCGGACCATTCCCGAAACTCACGTTACCGGACCATGTTGAAAACAATTTCAACCTTGAGGCAATGATTGTTGAACTCAGGGGGAGGATGCGTTTATGAAGCGTCTGAAGCTGCGTTGGCTCTTGCTGTTTGCAGGTTCAATTCTAACGCTTGGTCTTTCTCACGTTGCGGCGAAGGCCGCGTGCGCGGACATTATCGCGGGCGGCAACGTCTACGGAGACTTTGACTGTCGACTGACAGTGTTTTGCGGAGGCTGGTGTTACTACGAATGTACGTGCAATAACATTTTTCCAGGTCACACGTGTGAGGACGTACTAGTGGAAGCGGGCTTTGAAATGAGTGATCCCCCGCGGTGCCTTGACTGAACCTTGTTGGTCTGAAACTTCGAAAATGATTAAAGACCTTTGCAAGATCGTCTTTTTGCAGTTGTCTGTCGTCTTCGGTCCATTTCCGTCGTCAGCGGTAACAGCGTCATCCCTCGATGGACCAACGGGCCAAACGCAACGTAGCGGCTTTAAAACGCGCGAGCCAAACGTACACGCGCCCGACCTCTACGCCGATAAAATCGATTTCATAGCCACGCTCGTGGATCTTCCTGGGGCGAAAAATAAGGAGAGCTATTGGGAGCTTTCGTATCAACTTTTTTTGATTCCGGAGGAGAAGTACTACGCGGCGCTGCGAAGTTTTCCAAGGGGCGGCTCTAACCCGACGCCAGAACAGTTTCCGGGAAGAATTTTAGTTGCGGAAGGCCACAAAAAGAAAACGCGTTTAGGCACGCTGAAGGACCGAATAATTAACTTATCCGGAGTTCCTTTTAAGCAACGTGTTCCCGATGCGCAGCGAACAAAGTTTGCAGTTTTGATGACAAGCTATTCAGTCAAGATTTTTGATGCGGAGCTGAATACGACTTTAATTAAATCGGGAATCTTTCTTACTGAGCCGTTCGAATCGAATCCTCAAGATCAACTCGCCGCTCGCAAGACTATTTATTTGACGTTTGGGGTGAACTCAAATGGCACTTTAAACGGTTCGCAACTACGTCCGAAGACCAGGGGTTAGCACTTCGTCTATGTCAAAGCGATGGATTTCAATCGTAGGTGTCACATTATTTCTGGTTGCGGTCTTCTGTGTTGGCTTTGTCTTTTTCTATAAGCGGATTCAGCGCTCAAAGGCAGCAGCGTCTGAGGTATCGTCACTGATCCAACGCGATGAATCCAAATCGTTGATCGATAAGCCGTTTCCGCATGCGCAGCTAGTTGACACGCGCGGTTCGAGAGTTGACGAACAAATTATTAGAACAGGAAGAGTAGTCGTGGTTTTTGTTACCACTGACTGCGATGCTTGCGCAGCGGAAGGTAAGTTTCTGCAAACAGTTCTGGCCAAGCGAAGCGACGTTACGTTCTATGGGATCGTTCCCTTTGGCAAACGTCCTGACTCGGCGGAGGTTGCCGAGCGGATGTTTCCTTTCAAAATCTTTTACGACGAAGGTAGTTCATACGTGTCTGCTATCGGAATAAATCGCGTTCCACTGAAGGTGTATCTCGAAGACGGAATAATTAAGAAGGGCTGGATTGGAGCCGCCATAACCGAGAAAGCCAGGGCGTCGTTCCTGGAGTGGTTGAATGGACTGTCATGAAAAATGTTTCGGTGGTCCAGGGAGCGCCGGTTGGAACAACAACTCATGAGACTCGTTCTTAAAAGTTTCACCTTTGCGGTTGCGCTCTTTTGTAGCTGTCCCGGTGACGGCTTTTTAATTCGCGCGCAGATTCGTGAGCCCCACGAAAAGAGGGCACCGGACTTCTCACCCGGTCAGCAACGGTTGTTAAAGACGATATTGGATTTGCTGAACTCGACGGCCGAGGAGGCGATGCAATGGGAAGACAAGCGAGTTGCGGCTCGAGTTCAAGCGCAAATCGCAGAGCTTATCTGGGACGCGAACCGCGAGAACGCAATCACTCACCTTAAAGCCGCATGGTCCACGGCAGCGAAAGTTAAGGAACCAAAGCGTGATGTTTCTACTTTTGTGAATCCATCGGTTCGCAATGCGGTGCGGCGTGAGGTGTTGCTGGTGGCAAGAAAGCGCGCGCCTGAGTTGGCAGCGACGTGGCTTGACGAAATGGTTGAAGAGAGCAAGTCAACCGAGAAGCGTGAACGTGGAACGTTTGATGATAGAAGCGTGCGCAGCGCTGTGCTTCTCCAAATGGCTGATGAACTCGTGGCAAACAACTTACACGCGGCAGCGGAGTTATTGATTGAGAGTTTACGCGACGGTATATCGTTCAACTTTCAAACCACGCTCCTTCGAATTCAACAGAAAGATCCGGCCCTGGCAGAGACAGTCTTTCGCGCTGCGTTAACGCGCTTAAAAACGGAAGGAATGATCGATACCAACGAGATTCTCACCCTTTACGCTTACCTCTACACACCCGGGCGTGTTTTTGGCGCCAACACTTCAGACGAACGTAACCGAGTGCAGCTGGCGATAGGTGGACCGCGCGTGACTGTCGCGGCGGGCCGTCAAGACCCCGCCATGGCCCTTGAGTTTCTGGAGCTCGCGTCGGATTTACTGCTGAGCACGCGCGTGCCAGACGGCAATAATGCTCAGGCCGCCGCACGTTCACTAGTGAGTGCTATTGGAATGTTGTTGCGGGAGGTTACGCCACGATTGCCTGAAAGGGCGGCCTTGCTGCGGGCGCGTGCACAGCTACTTGATTCTGAAGCCGCCTTCTCCAGCACTCCAGTTCCCCGGAGGCCCGATGTGCCTGAGTTGCGACCTGGAGAAACGAAGGAAAGCTTTGCGGATCGCAGAGTGGATCTCCTTGAAGAGACGGCAGCGAAAGGACGCGACGTACTGACGCGTGACATCGGCTATGCAACGGCCGCTACGGCCACTTCAGTTGAAGGTTACGAACGCGGACTAGGCCTCGCCGGAAAGATTGATGATCAGAACATGCGCGAAGGAGTTCGAAACTGGCTCCTTTATCGTGCGGTACTGCACTTTATAGCTTCTGGTAACCTCGATGAAGCTCATCGACTGAATTTGAAGAATGATGATGCAGCGCAACGAGCCGTTTGTTTCGTCGTCGGCGCGCAGAGGCTGGTCCAGGATAAAGACAACAATCGCGCGGCTGAATGGCTACGTGAAGCAGGAACAACCGTCAAGAGAAGCGAGCCAAATGAAAACATGGCGCGGATTGCGCTTGGAATTGTGTCGACCTATGGCCGTTTCGACAGTCAATCGTCACTTGATTGGTTAGTACACGCGGTAAAGCTCATGAGAAAGGCACGACCAGAATTTCTAATGGACGACAAAGCTCCTGCACTTAGAAGGATCAGCGGTATCACCCCCATGACGGATCTTAACGGTAAGACCGCCGGTTTCAGTCTACATTCCGCGGTCGCAGTCTTTCCACCGGATCAGTTTGAGCAGATTTTGTACATCCTTACTGACATGACACCTCGAGAAGCACGAGGCATCGCCATGCTCACGCTCTGTAGGAACTTTCTAAAGTCAATGCCGGGTGCTAAAAACTTAAACCATGCCCAAACAACGGCGGATCATAATCGTCGCGGGACCGAATGGCGCCGGTAAGACAACTTTTGCGCGCGAGTACTTGCTGAAAGAAGCGAATTGTCCAGATTTCGTTAATGTAGATCTAATCGCGGCGGGATTATCGCCTTTCGATCCGAATCGGGCGGCCATTCGAGCTGGGCGGATTATGCTGTCTGAGATCGAGCGGCGCGTTCGCAAGAGTGAGAGTTTTGCATTTGAGACGACGTTGAGCGCGCATATTTATGCGCGGATGATTCCGCGGTGGCGGAGCGCCGATTACCGAGTGAGACTGATTTTCCTCAGCCTGCCGAACACGGAGATTGCAATCGCGCGTGTCGCTGCGAGAGTAGCGCAGGGCGGCCATGACGTGGCGAGTGATGTAGTGCGACGCAGATTTGATTCTGGTTTACGGAACTTTCAGGAAGTTTATATGGAGTTGGTAGACGAGTGGTGGTGGTACGATAATTCAGACAATACACCGCAGTTGATTTCAACGGGTCGTAATGTGAGGTGATCGATGAGCCGTCGAGCGAGTTCGAAATCACGCGAGACAAAAGACATTTCGCGGGCGTTACGGCGCGCAGCGCGGCGGGCCTTGGAACTCGGGCTCGCAACCGGAACGCCCGTTTACGTAATGAAAAACAACAAAATCGTCGATCTCACTAAGGACAAACCAGCTACCAAACGATCGCAAGCAAAGCGGACGTCATCGAAAGTTTCATCCAAATAGATCAAACAACGCTCAACCGCAACTTTCATCTGCTGGACCAGTTGCTTCTCCACTCATCCGAAACCGGTGACCATCAAGATCCTCGACAAGCATCTCGCGAGTGTCCCACGGATAATTCGTCGGTGGGTTTAGAA
>DAIOGT010000142.1:0-12524 GCA_036745095.1 Pyrinomonadaceae bacterium | reverse complement strand
ATTTGCGTGAGACGCCGGCGAGGTCTTTGAAGGCAGGGACGTCGATCAGGCGATCAGGTTCGTGTTGTGAGGCATAGGCGTGCAGCTTCGTTCTGAGATTCTGTACCACCTGCGCGTGCATAAACATCTCGCCCTGAATCCGCACGACCTTTCCCTCATCAAGTAGCAATTGCAGCAACTTGCGAGCCTGGGCGCGTTGCGCAGCCGGCACGTTTGCCTTAGTCATCGCTTCATCGAGCGACGGCGCCTCAACTCCCGCCCCGAGGTAAATCTCTTCGAGACGTTTACTCAGCGTGAGGTCCTCATTCGAGAGCCCGACGCTGTGACCGCTGGATCGAACAATGTCTTTCTCAGCAACAACTTGGCCCGCCGCTTCAAGCTGCGCCAGCACACCGCTGAATAACTCTGGTGCTGAATGTGCAAAAACCTTCTCGCGGAGAGTCTCGCGCAACATACCGCGCGCCAGTGGTTCGCGTTTGTGATGCCGGTCCAATTCACCCACGACCGCAGCGCCTAATCGCTCAAATTCGTCGCGCGCTATAGACAACCCGCCAACGTCGACCACCACTCCACGCTGCTTAACTTCTGACGCCACAATCGCGAGAACTTCGTCGGTCCAACCGGTTGCCGCAGCCAGATCAGCGAATCTTAAACCTTTAGCCCCGGACGCGCGAACGAACCCTTCAAACTTTGCCGCTCGCTCGTCGTGCATCAGCAACCGCAAGATTTCCACCGCGTTGCCCATCTCGCGCGCTCGATGCTTCGTTGCAAACGGATCGACGATCACTCCGCCTGCGATCGTCTCCGCGGGCGAGTAGCTCCGCAGGATAAAACGATCACCGTGCACTGCGACTACGGGCGTTTCAAGCCGCAATTGCGCCAGGCCGAATCTTCCCGGTTCGATCTGCGAACCTTCTTCCAACACACGCACACGACCAAGCACCTCCGTCGCGCCAATGTGAAATCGAACTCGCGAACGCGAACGCACCGCACGCGCAGCACCAGGCAACACGTCGATCCAGGCATCAACAATCTGCGTCGGGCGCAAACGGCCAACGGGCGCGAGGACCATCCCGCGCTCGATCTGCGCGGTATCAATGCCGGCGAGATTCACCGCCGTCCGTTGTCCCGCATGTGCTTCGTGAACCGACTTGTTGTGCACCTGCAACCCGCGCACTCGCACACTAACTTTTAACGGCAGAAGCTCGAGCTCCTCGCCTTCAGTGATCTTCCCGGAGATCAACGTGCCGGTTACGACTGCTCCAAATCCTTTCATCGAAAACGCCCGGTCGATCGGCAGGCGCATCGTGAAGTCTCCCGATCGAGGCGGAACACGCTTTCCCATCTCGGTGAGACGCGACTTCAACTGGTCCAACCCCGCACCCGTGCGTGAGCTCACCGAAACCAGTGGCGCGTTTTCAAGAAAAGAACCGGCAATCAGCTCGCGAGCGTCGTCTTCAACAAGCGCGAGCATCTCTTCGTCAACCAGATCTGTTTTTGTAATCACTACGAGACCGCTGTTGACGCCGAGTAAACGACAGATGTCGAAATGCTCGCGCGTTTGCGGCATCACGCCTTCATCAGCAGCGATCACGAGGGCAAGCAGGTCGATGCCGTGCGCTCCAGCGAGCATATTTTTGATAAAACGTTCGTGGCCCGGAACGTCGACGAAGCCGATGCGCAGATCGTCCAGCTCGAGATCGGCAAAACCGAGATCGATAGTGATGCCGCGACGTTTTTCTTCGGGAAGGCGATCGGGATCGGTGCCGGTCAACGCGCGCACGAGTGCGCTCTTACCATGATCAATGTGACCGGCCGTGCCGACAATCAGGGAAAGTATAGCCACGGATTAGACGGATTGCTTCGCGAGTACTTGTTCGTAGAAGTCGATGTATTGAGGAATGACGACCTCAGTCCGATAACGACTGATCGCGGATTCTCTCGCGTGACGCCCCATCTCGCGACGCAGTTTCTCATCAGCCAGCAAGCGTGCGGCGTCTGCCGCCATCTTGTCCACGTCGCCAACCGGGCTGAGATACCCAGTCTCACCGTCAGTGACGACTTCCGGCAAACCGCCGACACGCGATGCGATCACAGGGACCTCGCATGCCATCGCTTCCAACGCCGCAAGTCCAAACGACTCCTGATCCGACGGCAACAACAACACATCAGACGCTGAAAGATAATCGACAATACGTGGCTGCTTGCCAACAAACGAACACTGTTCGAAAACCCCGAGACAGCGGGCGCGATGCTCTGCGTTCGGGCGTTCACTGCCGTCGCCCACCATGATTAAACGCGTCTTCACACCTTTCTTGAGAACGCGAGCAAGGATCTCAACACAATCGACAGGCCTCTTGACGGGTCGAAAATTCGAAACGTGAACGAGCAACGGTTCGTTGTGCGGCGACAACGTCTCACGCAAACTTTTAACTTCGAGACGTTTGTAATCGTGCTGGCAAACAAAGTTTGGGATCACCTTGATGTCGTCAAACTGAAAGATCTCGTGTGTGGCGTCCTTCAGGTAATTCGAGATCGCCGTGACACCGTCAGACTGAACAATGCCGTAGCGCGTGATCGGCAGATACGATCGATCCGCGCCGACGAGGGTGATGTCCGTGCCGTGAAGTGTAGTGACGACTGGCAATCGTCGTCTCGGCTTGAGCGACTCGCGCGCGAGTATCGCACTGATCGAGTGTGGGATCGCGTAGTGAACGTGCAGCAAATCGAGGTTCTCTTCCTCCGCAACGGTTGACATCTTGGTCGCGAGCGCAAGCGTGTAAGGCTGATGCTCAAACAGCGGGTACGACATCATTTCCACTTCGTGAAAACGCACACGCTCGTTAAGCTCAGTTAATCTTGTCGGCAGCGCTGATGAAATGAAGTGAACTGTGTGCCCGCGTTGAGCGAGTTCCTTGCCAAGCTCGGAGCCAACGATGCCGCTGCCGCCGTAGGTAGGGTATACCGTAATGCCGATGTTCATTGCGCTCTCAAGGTAGCAAGCACAACGTGCAACTTCAACTCGCAAAAAAACGTGAGGCAGGCGACCCTCGCTATCGCCTGCCTCTATCTCAACTTGACTCACCTTCTGAGAGGGGGGCAAGTGAGGGCGGGAGTATATTCCTGCTTTGACAATTTAGCAATGATTCCTGCAACACGAACGCGGCTTTTGTATAAGAATAATTTAGCGTTCAGATAAGGAGAAATAAAAGAGGTTTAGAGTTCAGCCTTTAGGCTGCCGTCGTGGGCCCCAAGCTCGCAAGCTAAAGCTTGAAGTCTGAACTTTCTTTCGTGCGTTCAAGCGGGAGCCCGTGAACTGCGACGAACAGATAAAAAGGCTATAATGTGTCCACGAACAAAATGAGTTTTGGAGAGTTTTAGATGCCGAAAATTAGTGATATCGAAGAGACGCCAAACCCGAACGCCGTTAAGTTCATCCTGCGCGAGCCCGTCAGCAATGGCGTCGCGCGTCAATATGGATCAGCGGAGCTGGCCGATAACGATCCTTTAGCGAAATCTTTGTTTGACGTGGGCCACGTGGTCTCAGTTTTTTACATGGACAGGATGATCACGGTCGAGAAAGACGACGAGGGCGATTGGGATGAACTCTTGCCTGCACTCGCGGTGCCGATCCGTGCAGCGGAATCAGTGAACGGTGCGGCGGCAGCAGCCGCAGCGGCAGTTGGTGGACCAATCGCAGCTATCACGAGTGATGATCCGCGATTACTAAGAATCAACGAAATTCTGGACGAGAAAGTCCGACCGGCGTTGATGGGCGACGGCGGTTACCTCGAAATCATTGGACTGAGCGATCACACGTTGAGTATTCGCTACCAGGGCGCGTGCGGCAGTTGTCCGAGCTCACTAACGGGCACGTTGATGGCGATCGAGGGCATGTTGAAGCAGGAAGTCGATCCTGAGCTCGAAGTGATTGCGGTTTGAGCCACGCCTGACCGAGAATTCTGGAACCGAATCCTCACGTGTACGTGAACTGTCTGGCTATTTCCATCCGCATTTAAGGCCTACAGGAGTGTTCTATGCGTTTACCCTTTGCAGCAATTGTCTGTCTCTGCCTTGCTCTGCTCGCATCAACCACCCTCGCACAGCCCAAAAAAGCAAAGCCCGCATCCGAAGATACCGACGCGGAAGCTGCACAACTACGCACCGTCGCGATTTCACTCGTCACCGGGCTCGCGGACGAAGCACGAAGTTTTAAGGACCAGACGCGGCGCGCACGTGTACAGGCGCGAGCTGCCGACGTGCTGTGGGCCTCTGATCCCGAACGCGCACGAGAACTATTCCGGCGCGCGTGGGAAGCAGCCGAGATCGTCGACGCTGAAAGCGCACGGAAACGTGCGGAGGATATGAAGCGAATGGAGGCGGGCGGCGAACCAGTCGTGCTCCGCGGCGGTCCGGACCTGCGCAGCGAAGTGTTACGTCTCGTCGCAAAGCACGATCGCAAACTTGGCGAAGAGTTTTTGAAAGTGCTCGATGAAGCCGCGGAAAAAGAACGAAACGAAGCCGCGACAACGCAACGCCGCGACGCGCTCGGCACGCGACTTGGCGCGTCCCAGCGGTTGCAACTCGCGCGACGACTTGTCGAAGACGGTGAAGTTCAACGCGCGCTCGAATTTGCTACTCCCGCGCTTAACACTGTCAGTATCGACACCATCTTCTTTCTTTCGGCGCTGCGCGAGAAGAACGCGCAAGCCGCGGATGCCGCGTACCTTGGCCTGCTAGCTCGCGCCGCGCGCGATCCAAATTCAGACGCGAACACAGTTTCGGGTTTGTCGTCGTATCTATTCACGCCGTTTCTTTTCATAACCTTCGAGCCCTCAGGCGGCGCTAATCAAAGCAGACAGCGAGGGCCTACACCCGCGCCCGAAGTCGACCCGACACTGCGAACCAACTTTCTCAAGGTTGCATACCAGATCCTTATGCAACCGCTCGCCGCGCCCGATCAGGATCGGACCACGTCAGGACAAACCGGAAAGTATCTGATCATCAAACGGCTGCTGCCGCTCTTCGAACAGTATGCTGCCGATCTCGCGCCCGGTCTGCGCACGCAGATGACCGCGCTAGCTTCGTATGTGCCTGCGCAGATGCAGCAAGGCGCGAATCGTGCTGTAAGTGTCGGCATTCAACCAGACTCGGCCGAAGGCGATCCTTATCAACGCATGCAGGAGCGACTCGATCGCGCGAAGACGGCGGACGATCGCGATGCGATTTATGCCGACTACGCGGTGTCGCTTTCGCAGGACGGTGATCCACGCGGAAGAGATCTGGTCGATAAGATCGAGAACACAGAGCTGCGCAAAAGCGTGAAGGCCTACACAGATTTTCAGCTCGTGCAACTCGCAGTGCGACAAAAAGACGTTACTGAGGTGCTTCGACTCGTCAAGAACGGCGAGCTCACGAGCATTCAAAAGGTTTGGGCACTCACGAACGGAGCGAAACTCGTAGTTGCCACCGAGCGCTCACGAGCGACGGACATGATCGAAGACGCCCTCGCGGAGAGTCGCCGGATTGGCGGCAGCGATCCGGATCGCGCTAGAGCGTTGACAGCTGTTGCGGTTGGCTTCGCTGAAATTGATCGTGTGCGCGCGTGGGAGGTTCTAAGTGAAGTTGTGAAAGCAGCAAACACCGCCGAGGCTTTCACGGGCGAAGACAGCCGGATCTCTTCACGTCTGCAAACAAAGTTCATGGTGATGATGAACAACAGCACGGCCGAAGATTTTGACTTACTGGCGGTTTTCAGGCATCTTGCGCGTGCCGATCTTCTTCGAGCGATTCAGCTCGCCAAAACATTCACGGGAGAAGCCCCTCGGGCTGTAGCCACGCTGGCGATTGCGCGCACGGTGCTCGAAGCAAAACACGGATCACAGGCAAGAGGCGGATTATGAGTATGAAGCACATCATCCTCGCAGTGTGTGTATCGGCGTCAGCAGTTGTCGCGCAGACGCCGGATACAAAGCCGGCGCCACCGGCTAAAACAGCTGCGGCCAAAAAGGCCGCCGTGTCACCCGAAGCGGAGCTTGAGCTAAAAGAACGTCGCGCCAAGGCCCGCTCACTGCTCGTCGCGCTTTCGAGCGATGCACGCACGTTCCGTGACGAAACACTTCGCGCACGATCACTCGCGCGAATCGCTGACGCACTCTGGCCAGTTGACACCGATCAGGGCCGGCTGTTGTTTCGCAAAGCCTGGGAAGCCGCTGAAGTCGCCGACATCGAAAGTGACAAAAAGCTTCAGGAGGAGATTCGCCAACAGAAAAGTCGCACTGGCGGCGGTTACGCAATCAACCTTCCGCCAAACGTGCGTCGTGAAGTGCTCCGGCTCGCGGCGCGGCGCGATCGAACTCTCGGTGAAGAGTTTCTCGACAAGCTTAGAACTCAAAAACTCGAAGCCGCAAATTCCGAAACAGCAACTCCGAATCCGAACCGTTTGAGCGAGGCCATGAGCCAGCGGCTGGCGGTGGCGAGAGAATTACTCCAGGTTGGTGAGCTGGAGCGCGCGCTTCAGTTTGCCGATCCGGTGCTGGCGCTCGTGACGATGGAAAGCATGAATTTTTTGTGCGACCTGCGCGAGAAAAACGCTGACGTTGCGGATCGTCGCTACGCTGCCCTACTGGCGAGCTCGACCAACAATCCGCAAGCGGATGCGAATACAGTATCGCTGCTTGGATCGTACATCTTTACTCCTCATCTTTTCGTGACGTTCACCGGCAATGGAACTTCGAGCTCACAATCGACGTCAACAATCACGCCAGCCGCGGTTACTCCTGAGTTGAAGAACGCATTTTTTCAGACAGCGGCGGCAATTCTGTTGCGACCGCTACCGGCTCCGGGACAACCCGACCCCAGCTCAGCGGGCATCGATGGAAAGTATCTCGTCATAAAACGGCTGCTCCCGTTCTTCGAACAGTCAGCGCCCCCCGCGATGGTCGAGTCGCTTCGGGGTCACATGAGCGCGTTGAATCCGGTAATTACAAATAGCGCTCGTGGCTATGACGAAGAGTCATTAAATAGAGGCGTGAGGGCGGAAAAACCCGCAGCCGAACGCGAGCAGGCTTTGCTTGATCGAATCGACCGCGCGAAGACTTCCGCGGACCGTGACTCACTCTACCTGCAACTCGCTTTCATGTCCGCCCGTACGGGCGATATGCGTGCGCGCGACTTTGTCAGCAAAGTTGAAGATACAGAGTTGCGCAAGCACGCGCAGTCTTATATGGATCCATCGCTCGCGATGTACTTCGTTGGGAAGAAGCTTGCGGACCAGGCGCTTGAGATGGCCCAAAAGGGCGAATTAACGCCGCTTCAGAAAACCTGGGTGCTCACTCAGGCTGCGAAGCTGCTAGTGAAGACGGATCGAGACAAAGCGCTGGAAGTGGTAAACGAAGCAGCGACTGAAGCGCGTCGCATCGACGTGTCTGATCCAAACCTGCCGCGCGCCCTCGTTGCCGTCGCGAATGCGCTCAACGTTTCAGACCGCAGCCGTGTGTGGGACGCAACGTTCGACGCAGTCAAAGCTGCCAACTCCGCGGAAGGTTTTACGGGCGAAGATGGCAAGCTCGTGCTGAAGTTTCAGAGCAAAGGGCAATCGTCAGTTCACACGAGCGACGTGCCTGAGTTTGATCTCGACGGAATTTTTAAGGAGCTGGCTACTCAGGACTACGATCGGGCAGTTGAACTCGCGCGCGGATTTCAGGGGGAAGGGCCGCGAGCCGTGGCGACGATTGCGATCGCGAGAGCCATACTCGAGCCAAAACGCAAATAACGCGGTTTTCAAGAATAGATATTCATTGGACGAGTCAGCAGCGCCAGCGGATCATCGACGTTTAGAGCTTCGCGCACGTAGAACGGCTCACCCGCTTCCACGCCAATCAGCGCTCCAAAGTATCGCATCCGAAATTCAATCTCGTTAAGAAACCCCTGCTGGCTGATGCGGGTGGCCGGCTCCGTTGATCCCGCATCGTAAAACTGCGAAGCGTACGCGCGGATCGCGCTCATCTTCTCGTCTACAAATCCTGATACATCAACAACAAACGACGGTACGATGCGGCGTGAAAAAAGCGAGTGCATGATCGCCGGCATCGGCACAGGCGCGAGGCCCGATTCTTCGTCGTAGCGGCCCATGGTCGCGAGTCGCGCTGCTTGTCTCACGATAATTGACGTGTTCGCATGATCCGGATGCGGATCGTCTTCGTGCGTGGTGATGAGAACCTTGGGTTTGTGTGTACGCAGCATGCGTACAAATGCGGATCGCGCCACTTCAGTCGGCCACACGTGCCCGTCGGGCTGATCGAGATTCAAACGGACGTCAACCTTCATGATCCGCGCCGCGTCGAGTGCTTCTTTGGCGCGAATCTCGGGTGTGCCGCGCGTTCCCATCTCGCCTCGCGTCAGGTCGCAAACACCAGTGCGATAACCGAGCGACTTCAGTTTCAGAAGCGTTCCCGCCACAGACAATTCCGCATCGTCTGGATGCGAAAACACCGCTAGCACATCAAGCTGCGTCTCCGTCGGACCCATGGCCGAAGTTTAGCTTAAAATGTGCGGATGAAACTAACAATCCTCGGTTCGGGCACTTCAGTTCCACATCCGCACCGCGCCACCCCTTGTCACTGGCTCGAAACATCGAAAGGCACGTTGCTGCTGGACGCGGGAGCGGCTGCGTCACATCGTATGGCGCAGGAACAACTCGATTGGCCGAATCTCGATGCGATCTGGATCAGCCATTTTCATCTAGATCATTTCGGAGGATTGACGCCATTTCTTTTCGGCGTGAAATGGGCGCCGCAAACTCAGCACCGGACAAAGCCCATGCATATTTACGGTCCGGAGGGCCTCCGCGAGCTGATCGACGCTGTGGACAATTCTTACGATTACGGCTTGTTTGAACAGCCGTTTCCCGTTGAGGTTATCGAGGTTGGGCCAAACCAGGACTTCGAAATTCTCCCCGGTCTAAGCGCCTCGACTTTTTCGACACCTCATACGAAAGAAAGTCGAGCCCTGCGGTTGAAAAACGACGACTCGAAATTATTTGTCTATACTTCTGACACCGGTTTCTCGGATGATTTGGCGCTGTTCGCTGCTCATGCTGATCTGTTGCTGATGGAATGTTCTTTCAGGCGAAACAAACCGGTGCAGAAGCATCTGGAACTCGCCGATGCAATGCGCGTGGCCCACGGCTGTGCGCCTCAAAAATTGGTATTGACACACCTGTACCCTGAATGGGACAACGTCGATCTTGTCGCCGAAGCGCGAGCCTTGTGGTCCGGCGAAACGATTGAAGCAAAGGACGGATTAGTGCTGGAGATATGAAGATACTACTGATCTTACTTTCTCTGCTCTTCTTCCAAAACGACGTACCGTTACTTGAAACCGGACAAGGCGCGACCGTTCGGAAACAAACTTCGGCGTCCTCGCCAGGTGAAATCAAAGTCATTTCCTACAACATTCGCTGGCGCAGCGGCGACGAGCTCCAAAAACTCATCAAGCTCCTTCAGGAAGATCCCGAAATCGGTGGCGCTTCCGTCCTCGCGTTACAGGAAGTCGATCGAAACAAAAAACGCACCGGCAACAACAATACAGTGAGGATCATCGCCGATTCGCTGGGCATGCACTACGCGTGGGCCGCACCGCCAACTGCCAAAGAAAACGACGAGGAGGAAACGGGCGTCGCCGTCCTGAGTGTCTATCCTTTGTCGGATGTCCGGCGCATCGTGCTGCCGCATGCTGGTCCAAATCGCCGGCGGCGCGTCGCGCTTGGCGCAACGGTGGAAATTGCCGGTCTCCGCCTGCGCGTCTATTCTGCGCACGCCGAGACGAGAATCAAATTAGGTAAAAAGCTGGAACAATACAAAGCAGTGCTCGATGACCTCGGTCAATTCCCCGCCGACATGCCCGCAATGGTGATGGGCGACTTAAACACGTGGGAGCCAAACGCAGACGGCAAAGTCACGAAGCTGTTTTCGCAGGCGGGAATGAAGACGCCGTTTGGTGATCAATCGACGTTCAAACGAAAAGTCATGTTTGTTCCGATCAAGCTGAAGCTGGACTGGGTCTGGCTGCGAGGACTGGAAGCTGCTGCTTTTGGAATCGATAAAGAAATTGAGGTTTCGGATCACTGGCCCTTGTGGACCAGGGTCAAGATGGAGCCGCAAAAGACAACAAAAAGCACCAACTGAATTAGACCTTTTGTGCTTTGTGCTTCCTTGTGGCTAACTAATCCCAGATGAAGTGTCGTAACTGCGAGAGGGACGTGGCCCCGACGCGCGCCCGCTGCCCAGCTTGTCACACAAAGCTGCCGGCGTGGTACTTAATGGCTGCGATTGGCGCGGTTATCGCCGTCTTCGTCACATTCAAAGTTCTCGAAATAATCCTTTAAAAATAAAGTGCGGTGGGTTTCGCCCCCGAAAACCCACCGCTCGTCGTGTTTATGGTGCAGCAATACGGGGAAACCTGTTAGCGCACTCGCACGACGATACTGTTGACATTCAACGCGTTGCCGGTCGCTCGTTGTAAGTCGGCAATTGCCTTGTTCAGATCCGTCTGCGCTTTCAATTCAAGACCGCGCGCTTCAGTCAAAGCTGTTTGTCGTTCCAACACGAGGAAAACCGTCGACTGTCCCGCATCGAGTTTTCTTTGCTCACTCGCAAACTGCTGTTCGTTCGCCTCACGTGTTGCCACTGCCGCACGCAAACGAGCTTCGGAACTGCGCACCGCCTGCAAGGCATTACGAACATCAACTTGAATAGTTTGCTCCAGTTGCTCGCGCTGCGTTCCGATCCGCTCGCCTTCAACCAGCGTACGCCCGAGGTTCGCTTCAGCCGTGCGATTGCGCAGCGGCAAACTGATTTGCACACCGACTTTGAAATTGGTGAAGCGGTTCGACAACAGATTTTCCAGCGACTGGCCGAAGCCACCCACGAGGTCAGGAGAGATGGTCTGCACAGGCAAATCCGGCAAAGGATCCAAACCAGTCCGGCGCGAAAGCTCGTTCACGCGATCACGCACTTCCAGGCTCGACGCCGTGAACGGATTCACACGGCCGGCACTGAAAGGACCAGCGAGACCGTTAATGCCATAGCTTCCCACGAGGTCGATTCCCGGCTTCGTTTGGTCTTTAAAAAACCGCTGATCGATCTGATTGATCTCGCGCAACACGTTTGACTGCTGTAACTCGGGCCGGTTCTCCATCGCGGTTTTCAACGCATCGGGAAGTGAAATATTCGGCACTGCGAGATCGACTGGATCCGTAGGCACGATCGACTGACCCCAGAGATCCGCCTTCTGATCCTCGGCAATCAGATTCTTCAGGTTGTTTTCAGCACGTGAGACTTCTTCGAGCGCGCCAAAAACACGCTGCTCGTAAGTTGAGATCTGCGCTTCCGCCGCAACGACGTCGATCGGAGCCAGTTGGCCCTCGTTTACGAGACGCTTGTTGTGTTCGAGCTGTGTGCGTGCAACTGAAACCGCATCGCGCTGCACTTGCAAACTGCGCAACGTAAAGACGAGATCCCAGTACGCACGCTGCACGTTTGTGATCGTGTCGATCGCGCGCTGCCGAAACTGCGCGTCAGTCAACGACAGGTTCTTGCGAGCGATCTGAATTTGCCGGCGCGTCTGATCGATCTTCAGTCCACGCAGAAGTGGTTGCGTGTAGCTGAACGACATCGCCGTCGGGTACTGCGGGTTAAGCGCCGTAAACTGATTATTTGTGTCCAGCTTTATCGAAGAGAGATCGAGACGATAACTGCCGCCGAGAGCCGGCGTCTGTCCTTCAAGACGCGCGGTGGCGGTGTAATCGGTTTGAGTAACGGCGCCGTTCTGACCGCCACCCAAAAAGCTCGCTATCGGGCTCTCGATGCGTTCGTAAAACGCCTGCGTCGTGAGTCTCGGATCATACGCACCTTGCGCGCCAAGCAGATCAAACTCCGCAATCCGCACATTCTCGCGAGCCACTTCGATGTCCTTGTTGTTCTCGAGCGCCATCGCCAACGCTTCACGCATCGACAGCGGGCGCTGATTGTTCATATCGACACCGACGCGGCTCAATTCAGGCAGCGGCTTTTGCGGTGCGCGAAAGTCGGGCGCGATCGTCGGCACCGGCAGTTTCTTTATGTCCTGCTGTGCATTTGCAACAGCAGTCACGCCCAGAATAATCATTAACAAAATCCGTATTCTCATAATCGATATAAATCCGTGTTACTGCTTTGAAACCAAACCAGCCGCGGCGGCTGCGGCACGACGGCGCACGCGTCCAAACAGACTCTGTACGCCATCGCGAATTCGACCCCAAACACGACTGCGCGCGAGGTCGTCAAACAGCGAATAGAAAACCGGCACCGCCAGCAGCGTCAGCAACAAGCAGAGCGTTTGCCCCCCAACGACGAGCACGCCGATGGATCGATTTGTTCCCGAACCTGGACCAGTCGAGATCGTTAACGGCAACATGCCAGCAACCAGCGCGATCGTCGTCATCAGAATCGGACGCAAGCGATCGCGGTTGGCGCGAATGATCG
>DAIOGT010000141.1:0-12579 GCA_036745095.1 Pyrinomonadaceae bacterium | reverse complement strand
CATCGGGTCGAAGTGTGCGCAATTCTCGTCGATTGATAGGACGCGAAGTTGACCCAATCGTTAACTCTTTGGTGCGAAATAACCGACGCGCGTGTGCGATTGAAACGCCGGGTTTGCGGTCTCGACACGCACCCTGCGAAAACTTCCATCACGCGATTTGTTCAGCGGCGTAAAGTACAGCGCGTACTGGTGTCGCAACTCATCCGCGACTTCCGCATACGTCGATTCGAGCGCGTCGAAAGTAAGCGGCCGGTACAACTTGCCGCCGGTCGCACGCGCGAGTTGGGCCAGGTTCTCTTCACTCTGGTCCAGCACCTTCAATCCGAGCCGCAGACGATCGATGTTGACCTGGTTGAACTTGACGGACGACTCGCTACCTCCGAGCAACGTATCGAGTTCAGCGCGCTTGGTCGCACGCGAAATTTCTGTGTTCGCGACGATATAAACTGCGACTTGAGCCTTGATCAAAGCCTGCAAAGCGGATTCGAGAGTCGTCGTGCCCTGCCCGTTGTCGATTCCATCAGACAAAATGATAACAGCGCGACGCGACTTGGCCGCCGTCCCAAACTGGTCTCGTGCAGCAAGCATCAAGGCGTCGTTGAAACGGGTGAACATGCCCGGCTCGATGCGATTCAAAGCGCGCTGCAACTGAAACCGGCTCTTGGTCCAGTCTTGCAGCAGCTCGATGCGATCGTCGAACTTGATTAGACTAATGCGATCGTCAGCTTGCAGACGGGCCGCGAAACCCTGCGCCGCGCGACGGAAGTCGTCGAGATTGTTGGCGACGGAAGACGAAGCGTCCACCATCAACACAACATCGACCGGCACCTGTCGCAAAGCGAGGTCACTCAGCGGTTGCAACGAGCCGTCTTCGAAAACACGAAAATCGTTGCGTGTCAGGTCGCTGACGAAACGCCCGTTGGAATCGCGCACCGTCACCGGAAACATCACTTCCGTCGTATCGACTGAAACAACGTCACCGGGACTTACTTCCTGTTCGGGTGGTTTCTTCAACGAGGGGACCGGCGGAGGTGGTCCCAGGGCATCAAGCGACGACTGTGGGGCAGGCGTAGCCTTCGGCTTTGGTTGAGGCTTTGTTCGTCGCTGGCCTTTCTGCTGCGCAGTGGCAACAGAAAATAAAAGCGCCGCACAAATAAGCAGCGCGATCCAACGAAATCCAGCTTGTACTCTCATACCGTTTCTAAACCACGGATTACACAGATTTATTTTTCCTCACCCATCGCGGCCTTCATCGCCGCGAGAACTTTGTCGGTTACACGACGTTTCCGAAGCGCGTCCAACTTATCGGCGGCGAGATCAAACTCGACCGGCGACTGTTCGATACGACGAATAATCGTTCCTTCCGAAAACCCTGCTTCGACGAGCTCAGCGATTGTTTCGTTCGTCAGACTTTTCGTCTTTTCGAGTTTTGCCGGTGCGTTATTTCCCGCTTCTGTCGGCGGTCTCAAAATGCGCACGGTGGCAGATCCGCTCAGTTGACTTTCACCTGACGCCGAACCATTTCCTGTGCGCGTGCTGTTCTTCTGTCGTGATCCGCTGCTGTTGCCGAAGATACTCGTGCTGCCATCAGAGCCCTTGCTCGTGCCGTCTTTCGGATCGAGCTTCGAATTGAAGAATGGATCGTCGCCCCATGCGGATGAATCATCCGTGGGCACGTCATTCCCTTCCTGACGGGCAAGCATCGCGACGATGATGTTCTCATTCACGCCCGCGCGCTTGAGTTGAATCATGCGATCAGACGAGAGATCGAAATTCGGAATTCTCGAAGCTATGATCAGCACGACCGTCTTTTCTTTGAAGCCGGCTTTGACGAGCTTGATAACTTCGGCGTTCGTCATTGGCCCTTCGTCTTTGGTCTGCGCCTGCACACCAAAAACAGAGCCGCCGCAAAGAAGTAAAGTAATTAGAATTTTGGGGAAGAAAGATTTCATCGCGCACCCCCTCAGCGTTGTGGTTCCGGCACGTCGTTTTGTGTACCCGTCTGCCGGCCCGTCAGTCCGTAGCGTTTTCCAATCGTTTTAACGTAGTCGCGTGTTTCTCTGTAGGGGGGGACGTTGCGACCATACTTGAGCACCGCGCCTTCACCGGCATTATAACTCGCCAGCACTAAATCGACTTTCCCGCCAAACATGTCCATCAATTCTCGCATGTACTGGGTGCCGCCTCTGATGTTTTCAGCCGCGTCGAAAGGCTTTCGGACGCCTAAACGGCGGGCTGTTCCAGGCATCAGCTGCATCAGGCCCATCGCCCCTTTCGGACTGACTGCACGCGTGTGGAATCGCGACTCTTTCTCAATTACTAAAAAGACCAAATAGGGGTCGATTCCGAAACGGTTCGCATTTGTGCGAATTAGCTGGTCAATTGCGACGTTTCCGGAGGTCCAGTCAGCATTTTTCCGAGTGACCGCCGCCGGGGACCCCGGCGTTTCGACTTCGATGCGGGAAATACGTTCTTTTGCGAGGAAAATCGAGACGTTGTTGCGCGAATACCACGCGCCATCGCTGTCTTCCTGAACCTGGTCAACGCGGAACTTCGCGCCGTCGACGAGGTGAATCCAGATGGGATTTGGAGCAGCGGGTTTGGGAGTAGTGGGGGCCGCCGTGTTGACGGTTGCGGTGGTAACAGGTTTCGCGGCTTCGGTCGCCTCAGCTTTCGGCTGGTCGGCAATGGCTTTGATTGATTTGACAGGTTGCTGAATCTGTCGCGCGATTCCGCCCTTGCGATACCAGACCTCATCTCCCTGCTTCCACACTTCGTCCACCTGGAACGAATAACCGTCAGCGAGCGTGATGATGGTTCCGGTGGCTTTCGGTGCGGGCGAGGCGGTCTTGTCCTGCGCGGTGACCGCAAACGCGGACAGCAAACACAGCGAGACCGCCAACGTAATCTGTTTCCACTGTCCGCACATGAGTAACAACTTTGTCCGTTTAATTATCCGCGTAATCCGTGGCTAAACTTCATGACTTCCGGCGCGAAACCATGCGACGTGCCGAAGTAATTTCCCCACGCGAGATCGACGAGCTCCTTAGTCAGCCGCATCTCACGTCCCTCAAAGAGACAGATGTCGTTGACTTTGTTCAGAAGGTCACGCGGCTCGCAGCCCTTCATCACGCGCTTCTCATCGTCGTATCGTCTGAGAATGTGACGCAAGCACTCTTCGTCAATCGTGACACCACGAGCCCGCGCTGTGCGTTTGAAGATCTCTGAAAACGCAGCCGCCGTGGGTGGCTCAACGCGAGCACGATAACCCATGCGTCGCAGGAATGCTTCGTCGACGAGGTCCCTTTCGTCCAGGTTCGTCGAGAAGACAACGAGCTGTTCGAACGGCACTTCGATCTTCTTGCCGCTGTGCAGCGTCAGAAAGTCAACACGTCGCTCGAGCGGCAGAATCCAGCGATTCAGCAGGTCCCGAGGCGACACGCGCTGCCGGCCGAAGTCGTCGATGACCAGTGTGCCACCATTCGACTTAACCTGGAAGGGCGCTTCGTAGAACCGGGCGGTGTCGGACCAGGCGAGATCGGTGTTGTCGAGGGTCAGCTCACCGCCAACGATGATCAGTGGTCTTTGAATCTCGATCCAACGGCGATCGTGTTCGATGATCGACGTTCGCTCCGGCACTGGATAATGGCAGTGGGCGTCAAAGATACGGATGATGTTTCCATCGACCTCAATGGCGTGCGGGATCCAGATCGAGCCGAAGAGCGCCTGGTTCATGCGTTCTGACACGGCCGTCTTTCCCGTTCCCGGTAACCCGGTCAGGAAGAGTGACGAGCGCGAGTTGATAACGCAGCCAAGTGTTTGTAACAACGAATCCGGTAATACAAGATCCTTGAAAGCATTGCGGACCATGTCGATCGACGCCGGCTTCGAGGGCACTGCCTGAAGACGCATCATGAGGGCGTAGTCCGCGAGTGATACGGGCGCTGGTCCAAGATAGCCGCTCTGCGAATTGAGACGCGCCACGCGTTCCCAGCCGTGGTCGAGCATTGCATAACGAGTGGAACCCACTGCGCTCTGCAAACGCATCTCGATCAACTTCTCGCGGTACAGGTGGTAAAGCAGTTCTTCCGTAAGGACGCGGGGCAAGTGAAGCCTGTCGGCAACAGCCGTGGTCGTCGGGTCGGGAAGCATGGCGACATGCTTGAGGGCCAGGTCACACAGAAACTGCTCGTGAATCCCGGAATCGGCCAACTCCTCCAGCATAGGTGGACCTAAGCCTTCGATTTCTGAACGGCTCAATATGCTAAGGTTTCCCATACACGTAGAATCCTTTAAGTAAGAGTTCAGAGTTCAGCCATTAGGCTGCTGCTTTGCGCAGACAAGCTAAAGCTTGAACTCCAAACGGTTATTCCTTAGTTGCCTTTGCCTGAGACGTCGCAGCAACGAACGCGCTGTTAGTTTGCGCCGCCATTTCGGTGTTGCCTGTGCGCTTGTAGAGCACCGTCAATCTCAAAAGAATTTCCGCATTTGCTGGACGCAGCGCGCGCGCCTGTTCGAGGTGCTTGATCGCCGTCTTGTCGTAACCCATCGCCTGGGATCTGTTGGCGACATTCATGTGCCCGTCATACGTACCACCGGCACGCACGAAACAATCGTAAGCATCGTCGAAGTCCGCGCGCTGTGCGTGAACCAGACCGAGGTTGTTCCAGTAGCGTTGCGTTTGCGGCGCTGCTTTGACGGCGCGTTTGAGATACTTCGCGGCTTTGTCGTAATCGCCGTTTTTGAGGTGCAGGAAACCGAGATTGTTCAGGTATTCGGCGTTGTCTTTCTGAGCCTTGACTGCTTTCTGAAACGACTCGAATGCACGATCGCGCATTCCCTTCATTTCATACGCAACACCGATCAGGCTGTGAGCTTCGTGCAACGTCGGATCCGCCGAGACTGCGGTAGACAGCACCGTGATCGCGTCCGCTGCGTTGCCGCTGTTGAGCAGCATGCGGCCGCGCTCCAGATTTACATTGGCCGGCGCCAGCGCTGCATCGACTGCCGATGTCGGGTCCGTTGCCGCGGGTGTCTCGAAACCGATGGTGCGTGCGTCAACAACCTTCGCAGTGCCGACGCTCTCAAACCGCTTCACGTCCTTACGCGAAAGCCGCTGCGGCTTGTCGTCGTTTTTGCCCACACCAAACACGCGTCCGATCGCTTTGATAGGGGCTTTCAAAACTCGCACGAAAGTGTTACCGCGTTTTGACTGGCCATTTCCATCCCACGAAGCCGCATCGAGCATCGCGACTTCCTCCGGCGTCATAAGAACGGCGTAGACGGAACAAATGGGCACCGCGCTTGTGACCAGTACGAGTGTGAGTGCAACGACGATTAAAGATCGCTTTACCATAGGATCCTCCAGGGATTAGAAGGTGACACCACCGCCCAGCATGTCAGAAATGTTCAGCAACGCCGGACCAAGAATAATGATGAACATTGTTGGGAACAGCAGAGCTCCGAGGGGCAGCAGCAGTTTGAACGCTGCTTTCTGTGCTGCCTGTTCAGCTCGCTGACGACGCTTCGTGCGTAAGCTGTCAGAATATACGCGGACCGCGCGCGCGATTGAAGTTCCGAAGCGATCAGCCTGAATCAACATGCCGACCAGACTGTTCAGATCTTCAACGCCAGTGCGGTCGGCCAGATTTCGCAATGCCTCACTGCGCTCGCGACCGACACGAATCTCGAGGTTCGCGAGTTCGAATTCCTTGCTGATGTCCGGATGGACGGGTCGCAGCTCCTCGCAAACGCGAAGCATCGCCGCGTTCAAGCCGAGGCCTGCTTCCATGGTGATCACCATCAAGTCGAGGGCATCGGCAAGGCCCCATGTGATGCGCAATTTACGGGAGGCAATCATACGATTGAGTACGAATCGCGGCAAGAGGAATCCGGCGCCAAAAGCAAACAGTACCGGCAGCAGTGCCTCACTCATCGAATAGCTCATCAGAGACCAGAACAACAGGATGAGCATCGGAAACAGGAGCATCGTGCCGAATTGTGCGACGCGATAAACGGCGGGGGCGGAAGGTGAACGATACCCGGCTTGCATCAGCTCGAGATGCAGCTTTTTGGCGTCGGCAGCTGACGGCGGAACCAGTTTGTTGATTGGCTCGGCCAGGCGAGCAGCCAGCGTCTCCATGCCGTTGGCTTCAATGCTCTGCGCCATAACGCCGCCTCTGCCCTCGTCCAGGTCACTGAGACGTTGGGCAGTCGCGCTCACGGGCCGGAAGACCAGCCAGTAGACCGCCATCACACCGCCGGCAATACAGACAAACGTTGATACCAGAATGAGTGTTACCATGACATCAGATCCTTATCTTCATGATCTTTTGGACCATCAACATACCGAGCACCTGCATGATCGCCGCAATCGCGAGCAGCCGGTTACCTCTCGCATCTTTCCACATCACGTCCATGTAACCCGGGTTCATGAACGTCACGTAGACCGCGAGGAAGATTGGCAACGCACAGAGCAACCACGCCGACCAGCGCGAGCTCAAGGTCATCGTCTTCAGGTCTTCCATGATGCGGAAGCGTTCGCGAATCGTGTAAGCGACTTTCTCGAGCAGCTCCGAAAGGTTACCGCCGGTCTCTCTCTGGATCATGACGGCAGTGACGCACATGCGCAGGTCGAGAAGCGGCATGCGTTGGACCATGTTCTCGAGGGCCAGCTTGAGCGAAAGTCCGAGGTTCTGCTCTTCGTAAGTCTTGCGAAACTCCGTCGCAATCGGCTCGGGCATTTCAGTGGCCACCATTTGCAATGCTTCAGTGAAAGCGTGTCCGGCGGAAAGTCCACGACTCATAAGGTCGAGTGCGTCCGGCAGCAGCTGGAGAAACTTTTTGAGTCGCTTTTTGCGCTTCGTATGGATATGTAAAAAAGGAAGCGCGGTAGCGATGACGGCAAAGAACCCCATCAACAAGTAAGAAGCGCTGATCATCGAAACCGCGAGGAACGCCAGCACGCCGGCCGTCAACGAGAAGAGAATCAGGCGCATGACCGTGATGTGCGAGTCAGCCTGATCGATCATCTGCTTGAGTTTCGAGGTGACCTGCAGCTTGATCAGCACCCGGTTCATCCACGGGATTTCGCTCAACAATTCTTCGCGTGCAAGTTGAACGTCCATGTCGGTCGAATGCGCCGACGAGCGGATGGCGTCCGCGAGACGTTCCTTAAGTAGCGCCCGCTTCTTGTCTGACGCACGCGAGGTGAACAAATACAGCGTGTACGTCATGAAAAGACCGGTCAGAAATACGAAGAAGAGAATCAGAAACATTAGGCTTAAACCTCCTCGAAGAACGATCGTGGCAACTGCATGCCGTAGATTTTGAGTCTTTCGGCGAAGCGCGGTCGCACGCCCGTCGGCCGGAATTTCCCAAGCACCCTGCCATCCTTGTCCACACCCTTGCGATCGAAGATGAACACTTCCTGCATCGTGATGGTTTCACCTTCCATACCCGTGATTTCAGAGATGGAGGTGATTCTGCGCGTGCCGTCTGTCAGGCGCGCGACCTGGATCACGAGGTTGATTGCCGACGCGATCTGTTGTCGCATTGCACGATCGGAAAGACGCATGCCCGTCATCTGAATCATCGTCTCGAGGCGGGCCAGCGCGTCGCGCGGTGTGTTGGCGTGAACGGTGGTCAACGAACCATCGTGACCGGTGTTCATCGCCTGTAACATGTCGATTGCTTCGGCGCCACGGACCTCGCCGATCACGATGCGATCGGGTCGCATACGCAGGGCGTTCTTGACGAGATCGCGCTGGCTTACTTCGCCCTTGCCTTCGATATTGGGTGGACGTGTTTCCAGACGCACGACGTGCGGTTGCTGCATCTGCAACTCAGCCGAGTCTTCGATCGTCACGATGCGTTCATCCGAGGGAATGTAGGCTGAGAGCGCATTCAATAGCGTCGTCTTACCAGCGCCGGTACCACCCGAGATCAGGACGTTGAGCTTTGCGTTGACGCACATCTCAAACATCGCGGCCATATCGGGCGTGAGCGCCTGTTTCTCGAGCAAACGGTGCATACGCAGCGGCTCGGCGCCGAAACGACGAATCGAGAGCACCGGACCGTCAAGTGAGAGTGGCGGGATGATCGCGTTCACGCGGGATCCGTCTTTCAAACGAGCGTCAACCATTGGCGACGCCTCGTCGATGCGCCGTCCGACAGACGACACGATGCGCTCGATAACGCGCATCAGGTGTTCGTTGTCTTTGAACTCGATACTGGTCTTTTCGAGTTTGCCGCCACGCTCGATGTAGATGTTGTAGGGTGAGTTAACCAGAATGTCGGAGATTGAAGTGTCGGCCAGCAGTTGCTCCAGTGGTCCAAGACCGAACAATTCGTGCCGCACTTCGTGGATCAGGCGCTCGCGCTCGACTGTCGAGAGCGGCGTATCTTCCTGTGCCAGGAGGCTCGACGCGAGCCGCGCCACTTCTTCATGAAGCTGTTCCGGTTCAAGCTGGCCCAGCTTGGTCAGGTCCATCCGGTTGATAAGCATCCGGTGGAGCCTTGACTTCATGTCCTGGAAGCCTTGCTGATTACTGATTGCGTCTTCAGCGAGGGCGCCAGTCAATCCGCTTTCTCGTACTAAACGTTCACGTAGTGCCATATTGATTACTCGGTTCGATTAATTTGCTCTTTCAAGGGCGGTGTTCAAACCCAGATCCTGAACACTGGTTGTTGCACTCCGGCGAAAAAGTGCATTGAACGGACGTTTGCCAGGCGCGGCGGGCGTTGGCGCCTCGACGCCATTTCCAAAAACCTTGCTCGCCAGATTGAAGAGGTCGGTAGTCACCAACGATCCGGGAGCAGATTCGACCAGTGGCTGGCCGAGATTGATTGAGTTAACGGCAGCTTTGTAGTCGCTTTGAATAAATGCAACTACTCGCTCGCCGAGGAAGTCTTCAACCTGCTTCTGGTCCAGCTCGATATTCTTGCTCCAACGATTGACAACGAGTCGCACCTTTTTGCGCGGGTATCCCAGGCGATCGAATATCTCGAGCGCGCGGCGGGTGCTGCGAATCGCGTGAATCTCGAGCGTCAACACCACGAGAATCTGATCAGCGTGGTCCAACGTCGAAATGGTGACGGAGTCGAAGCTGTGCGGCGTGTCGATGATGACGTTGTCGTAACGTTGCCGCAGCAGTTCCATCACTTCGTAGATATGCTTCGGTTCGATGTCTTCAGCGCTCTCTGCCTTTGTCGGCGCCGCGAGTAGCGAAACGTTTTTCGAGTGCGGCGTGATGTAGCTGGCTAGCAGAGCATCGTCCAGACGATCCCGGTTCTCGACGACGTCGGCGAGCGAAAACTTTGGTTTCAGGCCGAGCAGTAATTCAAGATCGCCGGATTGCAGGTTGAGATCGACGAGTACGGTCGGCGTCTGTTGCAGCATCGCGAGATTTGTGGCGATGAGGCTCGTGCCGCAGCCACCCTTTGATGAAAACACCGCGACAGCACGACCACGCTTTTTCGGTTCGTCGTCGGCGTGTTCGGATGCGAACGCCGCCGTGCGGTCAATGACGGTCGCAAGCTCGTCGTCGTTAATAGGCAAGCGAATGAAGTCGCGCGCGCCAGTGCGCATGCTGCGGAGAATCAAATCGGGTGAAGAGTCTCTCGAAGCGCAGATCACTGCTACCGAGGGACAGTCATTAACAATTCGCTGCACGAGCTTCAGCGCAGGCTCACCCATGTGATTCATGTTGATCACAACAGCCGACGGACGCAGCCGGCTGGTTTCAGTAAAAACCTGCTCCGCATCTTCACTTGTCATCAGGAGGCTCGCGCCCGGGTGTGCGCTAAGTGCACGACTCAGCTCTCGCGAGTCGGTGGCATCTCGACTGAGTACTATGAATGTTAAAGTTCGTTTCATTGCTTATTTGTCCCTGTGTTCCCGACTAGTAATTTCACGAATTGCTTTGCGTCTAAATATCCGGCGGTATCACGCCCGCACTCTCGGCTGTAAGGGTGGTTGTATAAGCCGGCATAATCAGTGTCTGCTTGAAAAACGGAATACTCAGATTGAATTGGTACGCTTGAATTTTCACGGTGGCGGCGCCTACGTTCATGCCAAACGCAGTTGCGCCATAGTCAACAACCACGTTTCCTGGAGTAAGTCCGTTTATCAACGGCGGGCCGGTGGGCTCACACGTGGGGGTGCTGGGATTGATGTGGGTCTCACCGTAAATCACTACATTCTGCACGCAGGTTATGTTTTCCCCATGCAACACTGCATAACGAGCTCCACGGCGAGCTGCATCCGTCAATGCGTTGTGTGTGTAGAGCAGACGTCCGAATTCGATGATTCCGAAGATGATCATGAAGAACAGTCCGGCGACGACTGCGAACTCGGCGACCGTCGAGCCTTTTTGGTTTTTGCTGGAAACCCTTTTTCGCATAGAAAAGTTCCTGATTACGTCCTTAGTTCACGTAACGCATCGTCGTGCTCGGAGCAACGGGCAGTGCCATACTTAGACCGTTGTGCAGCAGCGCCCCAAGATTAAAAATTGGTTGATAAGTAACCGGCGCTCCACAATCTCCAGCCACGCGTGGAATCCGAACGGTGACAGTTTCGACTATTGGGTCGCCTGTCGTCTCAATGCAGACGCTGGTCGTGTTTATGCCTGGAGTCAGCTTTTCACTACTTGCACACGCCGTCAGTTTTCCACAGACAACCAGATTTCTCGCCTTGTTTTTCTCGTCATCGTTTAAAGGATGATTAGATAAGTAACGAGTTGCTGAGCGTGTTGCTTTGGCAAGAGTGTTATAGGTTTGAAAATAGCGTCCAAACTCGCTCACTGCCGCCAACATCACCGCGAGCAGCGGCAGCAGGATCGCAAGCTCTGCTAGCGTGCCGCCGTCGTCGTTGCGGGTGAAACTTACAAAACATCGGGGTTTGAGTATTCTCAGTTTCATAGTCACCTATAAAGGACCGGGGTTACTATGTTCGTCGTGTTAGTGCCGCCCGGAGTAAGGCCGATTCGTGAGACGACATCACCGCCGATGTATTCAGCTTTAATCTCACCACCGGAGCCATTACCAATTCGTCTGCGCAAAAAGAATCCTCCAAGAGACGACACCGTTACAGTTGATCGACCGTTAGCGTCGTTCCACGAATTGTAAGGAGTAATCGGCAGAATAAGAATTCGCCGGTCCGGCTGTGGCGCATGCGTGGGTTTCTGAAAATTCGTGTCGCCTTCCTCGGCTTTTAGGTAATCATCGTAGGTTAACTCTTGCGTGTCATCGGGCGGCCAAACATTTGGATCGGGTGGATGATCCGTTGGATTCAGCGGAGGATCGCCACCGTTATATACATCAAACCGTGTATTGATGCCTTGCCTGATTGGTCCGGCATTGATCCCGGGTTTAGTGGTAGGCGTGATTTCATCGCCTGGATCCAAAGGCGGACACCCCTGATTACAATTGTCCCCTCCGGCCAGACGCTGACGTATCCACTCGGCATCGCAATCCTGACCCGGACAACATAGACCGTGATAGTTACCAGGAGCGGGGCCACCGGACGGCTCTGCTCGAATCGTGTAAACGCAATTTTGGCAAAGTTGCTTATCAGGATCGCAAGCCGTTCCGTCAGGATTGGGTTTCGGGCCACCCGCATTGCACACGCCACCGAGATGAACGGGATTGCCGTCGGCATCGACACAAGCGTCACCGAGCTTGCCACAGTCAATCACTGCGAGGGGCGCCGGGCAGAAATTGACGTTTCCAGGTACGGATAGCCCCGCCGTTGCTTTCGCATCCAGAGACAGGGAGCTTCCCAGGATCGGTGAAGCAAAGAATACGCTCACCGGCTTTTGTGGCGTGGTGACCTTGATAAAGCGGATATTATCGGGAGCGGTTGTTGCCGTCGCTTCATCGACATAAGTGGGGTCGTCGAGATTTACGGCGAACGTGACGCATGCCTCGCCGGGGCCGCAGAGACTCGCGCGGTCAACATTGAAAGTCTTGTTATCGAAGTTGTACTTGTTTGCGTTCAATAACTCGACCGCACGATCGACGGCGGTCGAAATTCTGTCGGGATTGGGGAGCGTGAGCGCTGAAGCCCCGGCAAGCGCCGCCGCGTCTGCGGCGTTTTGCATTTCGGTCTTTGCGAGGTAGAAGTGGCTCAGGTCGACGCCGAGTCCGACAGCCAAAAACAGGAACAGAGCTGAGAGCACGGTGTATGCGAGGACGTTTCCACGTTCGCCCTTGCGTCTCAAAGCTCTGGAATGATGTTTCGTTTTCATTGAGCGTAACTCCGAATAGGTTCTTCTTTAGCGCCAGGGGGTGATAATCAAGTTCGAACCTGATTACCACCCTCTTTCAGCAGACTCACGCTGGCCGGTGTTAAAAGGGGGCTTTGAACCCGTTACGGCGTAAGTCTTGCGGCAGCAGCGGTCGGGGCCGTTTTCTTTTCATCAGCCTTCACTGCGCCCTCGCCTGATGGCGGCGCCGGTGTCGTGGTCTTTTTCGGTGCTTCAGCGGGCGCCGCAGCGGGTGTCGCAACGGGTGTCGCTGCCGGCGTTTGTGCGCCGGAGCCGGTCGAGAATCCACTCGCACCCGAGATGCCTTCACCCT
>DAIOGT010000140.1:2415-12809 GCA_036745095.1 Pyrinomonadaceae bacterium | reverse complement strand
TGTTGCCCTTGCTGCCCGTTGTTCAACGCCTGCTTACCTTCGCGAATGCGGTCGGCAACACGATCGCGAGCGAGCGAATCTGCCGCGTCTTTCAACTGGCGCGCGGCACGTTGCTGGCCCTGACTGCCGCCAGCCATTGAGCGTGCAGACTGTTCGAGGTCCTGTTGCAAACTGTTGACGCTGTCGGCAAGCGTGTCTTTGCGTTCCGCGAGTTGTTCGCGCGTGCGTTTTGAGTTGTCGTCCTGAGCGTTCTGACCGCCACGCCGCGCGAGATTTTCCATGTCCTTCGCAATCTCACGCTGGCGCGAAGCCGCCTGGGCAGCACGCTGTCGCAGATCCGAAATCTGCTGCTGGCGTCCTGACGATCCCGACTGGCCACCACGCTGACCGGCCGCGCCATTCATCTGCTGCAATCGTTGTTGCGCCTGTTGTAATCGTTCGAGGGCGCGTTCGTTTTGTGAGACAGATTCACTCGAATTGCCGCGCGCCGCAGCCTGTGCTTTCTGCATCTCGTCGGCGGTTTGATTGAGCTGGCGCGCGAGTTCCTGCATCTGCGCGTCGCGACGCTCACGCGAGAGACGTTCGAGCTCGCGCGCCGCTTTGCGCGTTTCTTCAATGAGCTCTTGTTGTTGACGTTGATTGCCGGCGGAGCCGTTCGCTGGTCCCTGCTGCATGCGCCTGCGTTGCTCTTCGAGCGCTGCTTGTTGTCGTCGCGCAAGCTCCTCGAGGCGACGTTCGGCTTCACTCTTCTGCCGTTCCGCCTGTTGCTGTTGCGCACGCTGCACGGTCTCATACTGGTTCTTCATCTTGTCGAGCTCGAGATCGAATAAACCAGCCAGCTCCTGTTGCTCGCGTTGTCCGCCACCGCCTCCGCCGTTGTTCTGATTGCCGAAAGCGACCTGGACCTCACGAAAGATCGCATCGGCTGCGAGCAATCGTTGCAACGCGCGCTGCTCGGGTGGAAGCGCGTCTTTGCCAGCCTCTTTCCTGAGCGGAGGCGGTGCGCCTTCCATTTCCTTCGCTGCCTGGCGCAGGTGCTCAGCCATTTCCGCGACCTGCTTTTGACCCTCATCAACATCGCCGAGCCGGCGGCCCATGCGATCGAGAAACTCGAGCGTGTCAGTGCGCAGCTTCTCCTGGCCCGCAGCAACCGCCTCGTAGCCGTCCTTGCGTTCCTGGTCCGTGTACTTGTCGCCTTCACGAATCAGCCGGTGTGTGGCTGCGATGAGATCTTTCTGTCTGCGCGACAACGCATTCTGTTCCTCATCGCCACCCTGGCCGCCACCGCCGCCACCAGCTTGTTGTGACTGCTTATACTCCATCTCAAACGGCTTCACTTCGATGAAGTAGATATCGCTGGTTGCTTCGTTACTCGCGTCACGCGCTTTCGCGAAATACGAGATAAAGTCGCCAGGCTTGAGATTGTATTCCTCGAGAAAGAACGTGTAAGCGCCACTGAGTGAACGCGCCGATTCACGCGTGAGGTTTTGCAGGTTGACCGTTTTCTCCTCGCCACCGTTGACCGAGAAGTGCAGGTCCATGGCGACCACCCCGTAGTCGTCTTCGGCGCGCGCTTGAGTAAACACCTCTTCGAGGTTCGTTGCCTTCCGATCGCGACCGGGCTTATCAAACGAGATTACCGGCGGTTGATCGGCGAGCACTGTCACGTCGTATTCGTTTGAGCCGCGATAAGCTTCACCATCGACGCTGACGAGCTCGATGTAATAACTCGTGTCGCCATTTACGGTTAGTTGTCCGACAAAATCTGAGCCCTGCAACTGCATTTCAGTCTTCTTACCATCAGCGAAGACGATGCGGGCTGCACGCACTTTTCCCGACAGCTTCGCCGTGATCGTCGCGACCGTGCCTTTGAGTGCAGCGATGTCGCCGCCGTCTTCAACTGCCTTGGTCGGAAGGTTCGTGAAGGCAGGGAAGTTGAGCGAGAGATCGAGTTGTTTGACGAAGGGCAGATCGACAACGTTTAGCTTGAAGACTTCGGAGCGAACGTTGTTCGACTCGATGAAGTACTCCATCGAGTCCTGAATGTTGAAGATCGAAAATCGAAAGTCGGTCTTTGCTTTGGCGGGGTCCATCACCTGGCCCTGAAAGTCGTTTTTCGAGCCGAGTGGACGAGAAAAAATCGTGACTTGCTGTGAATCGAAATTGACGAGCGTGGCGGTGACGTCCTGGTCGGAGCCTTTCGGAACGCGTGCGGTGCCGGGCTTCACCTTGATACTCATCGCGTTGGTTGAGGCGGCGACCGTCGTCGGCGTGACGAGTTGCGCAACGCCCTGCGAGATCTCCTTCGGTCCCCACTTCAACACGCCCGCGAAAAGCAACAAGCTTGCGAGTGCAGCGCCGCCGTACATCAAGAGGCGCGAACGGCGGATCACGTTTCCGACGTCGAGCATTGCTGAAACGCTGTTCGCGTCCTGGTAGAGACGAGAGACAATCGCCGGTGAAACACGCGATTCCACATTGCCGTTTGCGTATTCGACCGCAGTGACGAGACGGTCTTCAGTGCCTGGCGAGTGTTCCTCGATCAAACGTGCGAGACGGGCATCGGTGATGCGTTTCAAGAGTGGCCGAATGAGCGCGAAATAGATCGTTGTGAGGACCATAAGCAATGCGCCGATACGCAGCGTTAGCAAAGCGCTACCGTTGTAGCGATAGCGATGTGCGGCCCAGCCCGTCAGCAGCAGAAGAGCAGCAACAACACCGACGCTGATCGCGAGACCGCGCAGCGAGAGCAAAAGCTGGCGGCGCGTGCGTGCTCGACGCAGGAGATCCTCGAGTACATTGGTTTCACGGTTCATATTAGCCACCGATAACACGGATTTCTTAACCGATCATTTTTACCATCTTCGTTCGGCGCGCGAGGAAAGATTCAGCCAGCAAGAGCGCCAGCGCCACGAGTAACAACGCCCACCAAACTCGCTGCCGGCCTTCGACTTCCTCATTACTCAAATTGCGATTTGCTTCATTACCTTCTGCACTACCGGCGCCGCCAGTCACGCCCGCCATGAACTCGCCAAAGTTTAACTTTGTGAAGTCACCTTCCGCGCCATCGATATTCACGGCCGCAAATTCGGGTTGTGAGTTGTAACGCAGACGATAGAACCCGGGCTCGCGCGCGGTCACGAGCAAGTCACCGTCAGGCGTGCTGCGAGTCTCTGACAATCTCGCGCCACTCGGCGTGTCAACCGCGGGTGGCGTTGGCTCTTGTCGTTTACCGACGGTAAACGTCTGGCCCAGACCGTACCACGCATTCTGTTCACGCGTCCCCGCATAACGCACCATCTGATGAATGAACGGCAGGTACAACGGCGTGAGCGGCAGATCGTTCCAGCTTGGCCCCAGCGACGACGTGAATAACAGCACGCGTCCTTTGCCCGTGCGTGCTTCGAGGAGTGCCGGACTACCATCTTCAAATCTCGCCAGGATCGCGGCGTTGGCGCGCGGCTCGGAACGAAAATAACCAATGACGTTCGCGCCTGCGAGTCGCCCACTCTCCTGAAATACTTCAAAGATCGGATGATCAAACTTAACTTCCGTAATCGCGACGCTCTCGCCTGCTTTCGTTTGCGCCGCTTCACGCAAAGTCGCCGGCGCGATTTGTTGAAGTGCGCCATTGAAAGCGTCAGTCTGTGTTCGCGGCCCAGCCGCCACGATCATCTGCCCGCCTGCGTTCACAAACTTCGCGAGGGTATCGGCGAGCGCGGTTGAAATCGGTCCGGTGTCATTCAAAACCACCAGCGCGTAATCCGAAATGCTCGTCGGATCGACGGACCCGGCGGTCTTCAGCGCGAATGAAAAAGGCAGATCGTCGTTCGTCGTGAGCGCGCTTTGCAGGTGCAGACTGTCGCTGCGCCCGCGCGAAGCACCCTCCACGATCAACGCTTTCGCTGGAGTTTCACGTCGCAGTGTGAAATGGAAACGATTGTCGGCCGCGAAGTCTCCGGAAACGATATCGATCGTGCAACGATTCGCGCCGTCGTTCAGGTTGAAGCCCGTAAACTCCACCACGCGCGAATCGCGACTGTTGAGGCTGATGTCGCGCTTCTCAACTGTCTGATCATTGATCTGGAAATCGACTTGAACGTGATCCTTTGGCGTGTCGCTGAAGTTACTGACGTGGACCACGAGATTGTCGAGATACTTCTGCCCGAACACGACACCGCGCGCCTCGACATTCGTGATCGCGACATTTGCCGGGGGACTGTTCCCGCCGACGTCCAGCGTCGTAAGCTGCGTGTTGTTTGAGAGTTTGAATGTCGCAGTCGCCTGCGTCCAGCCGGGCATCTGAAAATCCGATATCATTACGACCCGTTTTGGACCAGTCGTCTCGATTTCACTCAACAACGACTCCGCGCCACGCAGCGCCTGCTCGTAATCAGTGCCGTCCCAGCCCGCGCCGATACTGTTGATACCAGTGCGGACTCTGTTCTTATCCGCGAGGAAACGATTGATTACGGTGTAACGCTTGTCGAAACTCACGAGCGCGATTTGTTCATCGTTGCGCGCGTCATCCAAAGCAGTTTCTGCACGTTTTTGCGCCTCGGCGAACAAGCCTTCGCGTCGCATGCTCAACGAGTTGTCGATCAGGATGACGGTCGCGCCCGCGGCGCTGTTGTCTTTCGCGGCGCTGCCGCCACTGAAAAATGGGCGCGTGAACGCGATAACGATCAGCAGAATCGCAAGACAGCGCAGCAGCAACAGCAGCAGGTTGTGCAGTGTGCGACGACGAATGGTGCGCTGCGGCACCTGGCGAACAAACACGAGGGCAGGGAACTGGACGCGACGCGCACGTGTGCGACGAACGAGATGCACGAGAATGGGCGCCGCGAGCGCCGCGACGCCGAGAAAAAATAATGGCGTCAGAAACGACATGAAAAACTACTTCCCAGCGCGACGAGATAAGAAAGAGAACAACGCAAAATCCAGCGGCTGTGTGGTTGTCAGCATTTCGTAGTCGACGTGGTTCGCTGCCGCACAGCGTCGCATGTCTCCGACGTGCTGTCGCATCCGCTCGCGATAACCGCTCACCACCACGTCCGGAAGCACGGGCATCTGCTCGTGTGTCTCCGCATCTTCAAGCAGCAGCACGGGCTCGTCGAAATTGAAATCGAGCTCGTTTTGATCAAGCACGTGAAACGCGACGAGATCGTGTCCTTTGAAACGCAGGTGCTGAAACGCTTCCTGCAGGCGTTCGGTCTGGTCGTAAAAGTCAGAAATGATGACGACGATGCCGCGCCGCGTCAGTATTTCCGCGAGCTGATGCAGCGATTCAGCGAGGTGCGTCTCACCGCCCGCTGCCAGCATCGAGAGATTGCCGAAGATCGTGCGCATGTGTCCCGTGCGATTGCGCGCCGGAACGTGCGTGTGCACCTTATCAGCAAAGGCAACGAGGCCGACAGCGTCCTGCTGTCGATTCAGTAAATACGCTAGCGACGCAGCGAGAAACTGCGCGTATTGTAGCTTGGTTATAGAGCTCGCGTGTGCGTAGCTCATCGAAGCGCTGGTGTCAACAAGCACATGACACTGCGTGTTCGTGTCAGCACGATATTTTTTGATGAAGTAACGATCGGTACGTGCGAGGAGACGCCAATCGAGATAACGCAAATCGTCGCCCGCATTGTACTGGCGATACTCAGTAAATTCAGTTGAGAAACCCGTGAAGGGTGAACGATGCAAGCCGGACATGAAACCCTCGACGACCGCGCGTGCGAGCAGCTCGAGCGAACCGACGCGTGCCAGCAACTCTGGATCGAGAAATCTTGTAGCTGTCGGTGATGGTGTCATGCAGTTTATAAACCACTCTTTGGTTCGGGCACGGTCTCAATCAGCTTCTTGATCACGAAATCAGAATCGATCTTTTCTGCTTCCGCCTGGAAATTGAGCAGCACTCGATGTCGCAAAACGGCGGGCGCGACCGCGCGCACATCTTCACACGACACGTTATATCGGCCTCGAAGTATCGCGCGTGCCTTTCCACCAAAAATCAGAAACTGTGAAGCACGCAACGATGCGCCCCACGTCACCCATTTGTTGACGAAGTCGGGCGCGGGTGGGGTTCCGGGGCGGCTCGCATTGACCAGACGCACCGCGTAACGCGCGACAGTATCCGAAGCGGGCACTTGCCTCACCAGTCTCTGAAAAGCGAGGATCTCGTCTGCCGACATCAGTCTTTGAAACTCGTAATCCTGCGGGGAAGTTGTCTGCTTCACGACGGCGACTTCCTCTTCCTCCGGCAAGTATCCGATTTTCACATTGAACATGAAACGATCAAGCTGTGCTTCGGGCAAAGGATACGTGCCTTCCATCTCGATCGGGTTTTGCGTGGCGAGCACGTAAAACGGCCGCGGTAGATCGTAACTGACGCCTTGAACGGTCACGCGACCTTCCTGCATCGCTTCGAGTAAAGCGGCCTGTGTTTTCGGAGGCGTACGATTGATTTCATCGGCGAGCACGATGTTGGCGAAAATTGGACCAGGAATAAACTGCATCGCGCGACGACCGGTGGCGCGATCTTCTTCGATGATCTCGGTGCCGGTGATATCCGCGGGCATGAGATCGGGAGTGAACTGGATTCGCTTGAACGACAGATCGAGAACGTTGGCGATGGTCCTTACGAGCAACGTTTTTGCGAGACCGGGAACGCCGGTGATGATCGAGTGCCCACCGACGAAAAGCGCAAGCAATACCTGTTCGACAACTTCGTCCTGCCCGATGATCGCCTTTCTGATTTCGCGCAGCAGGCGCTCGCGCGCTTCGCCGAGTTTATCGAGCAGTTGCTCGTCGGAAATGGTTAATTGTTCAACCGCCATGTTTTTCCTTTTAAGCCACGGATTTACAAATCACTGTCCAACGATTCTCAATAACAACTCCTGCGCTTTGTCGTAGCGTGGCGCAGCTTCGAGCGCGCGCAGCACGGCGTGCTTGGCTTCGGGCTGGCGGCCCAACGCGTGATACGCGGCGGCCACGTTGTAGTTTGCTTCGGCCACGTTCGGCGGCGCCAGGGCGAGGGCCACCTGAAACTCCGTCAACGCCTTTGCATAATCTTTCATATCAAGACTCAACTCACCGGCTTGCGTGTGCAGTTTGTAATCAAACGGACTGATGAAAAAGCTGGCCTGCAAAGCATCGAGCGCCTGTTGCCGTTCGCCGAGCGCGAGCCGAAGACGCGCTATTGTCTTCAACGCTTCGAGATTGTTCTCGTCCGTCTTCACTAACGATTCAAGGATTTTTGCAGCCTGGGCGCGGTCGCCTTTTTGTTCGAAAAGTTTGGCTAGCGACTCAAACGGATTTCCAGCGCCCGTGATGTATGGGAACAACTCGAGCGCGCGCGTGTAATGAATTGTAGCCGTTTGCAAATCGCCATCGGCCGCGAACAACTCAGCGGCGCGCATGCGGAGGGCGACCGTGTCCTGGGTCTCCAGCATCTTCACCACATCGGCTTTGGTGAGTGATGCGACGACGTTATTCGGCGTGCTCAACGCGTGCTGAAAAGGCTTCACTTTAGCTTCGATGTACGCGCCAAACTCCTGATCGAAATCACTCTCGCTCAGCTTCAAAACCTGTTGCAGCACTTCGGGTGTGCGTGCTTTTTCGCGATAGAGCGCAAGCATGCGAAGGATCGCGTCGAACCCGTAGCGTTCAGCAATGAACTCACATATTTGCGAGGCCTGGAAATAAGCAATCGGAACATCCTGCGGGCTCTTCGGTCGCTGAAAGCCCGCGTCGAGATCCGCCATCTTGAACCAGCGCTTGTCCACAAACGCACGCACAAACATCGGATTCCAATCGTCACCCCAACCGGGCCGCGCGCGTCGCTCTTCGTAAACCGAAAGACCTTCGGAGAACCAGCGCGGAATGCGATAGTCAGTCATCTGTAAAGTGATGACGTGAGTGTACTCGTGCCAGAGCGTGCTGCCCCAGTTGAATTCGCCCGCTTCACGAGCCGACGGAGAATCCTGCGCAACCAGCATTCCGAAACAGACGCCGAGCGCGCCGAGTCCGGGAATGCCGAGTGTGCGCACCGCGAAGTCTTCGTGATTATTGAAAATCTCGACAATGATCGGACCTTTGGGCGTGAAGCGATACTTCGCCGTCAGTTTTGCTGCTGCTTCTTCGAGAAGACTCGCGGCATAAGGCGAGAGCACGTCGCTTTCCTGCGCCGAGGCTTTGATAATAAAGCCGCCACGCTTCGTTTCTTTAAACTCGCGCATCGAGTCGAGCAGGTCGAGCGTGTTCTTGGCCCACACGTTGAACGGATCGCCTTTGAACGCTTTCTCGACTGCTTCGCGACCCGTTTCCATCTGGCCCAGTCGCAGCAACGCCATGCCGAGGTTGAGATGCGCGTTCCACAGACGCGGCGAGATCTCAGTGGCGCGGCGCGCGAACTGCGCGGCCTGTTCAGTGCGTCGTGTGATCGTCGCGTAATGTGAGAGGGTGTTGTAGAGCTCGCCGTATTTTGGACCAATCGCAAGCGTAGCGGCGACTGCCGGTTCGAAGTCCTTATCCGTCAGATACAACATCGCCGCGCGCAACGAGTGTGCTTCGAGGGAGCGCGCGTTGACTTTGAGCGCTTTTTCGATCTCTGCGGAAGCCTCGTCCATGCGGCTGGCTTCGAGCGCCATTCCGGCTTTCATGGCGATGGCCTCGACGAGGTTCGGATTGATCGCGATTGCTTTGGCGATTGCGGCTGCGGTCTCGGCATCGCCGTCTAGCCGTTTGTTACGCGCGAGAGCAAGGTACGCACGCGCGCTGTTCGGATTGATTTTGAATGCATCTTCGAGGAAGAGTGCGGCATCGCCGTAGGCGTACTTTTCGGTGAACAGTTCGGCGGCACCGAGCTGTGCTTCGAGATAGTTCGAATCGGCTTCGATGGCCGAACGATACATGTCGTTCGCATCCTGATAGCGTTCGAGATGAACGAGGGCGCGCGCGATCAACGTCAACTCGCGGGCGGTCTCTGGATCGTTGTCTGTGTAGTGTTTGACGAACGATTCGTAGATAGTTTTGGCACGATCTTCCTGGCCGATCAGATCGAGAAGTTCGGCGCGGCGTAGGTCACTCTCGAGTTTACTCGCCGTGTCGTTGGCTTTGGCGGAGTCGGTTGCGGCGCCCTCAAATTCGGCGATGGCTTCGGGGTATCTGCCGGTGGCGGCGAGCGTTTCGGCGAGCTCGTGACGAACTGGGCCATTGTCGGGTGTTTTCTGGAGAAACTTTTTCGCGGTGGTCTCGGCGTCCGTATAGCGGCCGGTTTCGATGTAGACGCGGAGCAGCGCTCGTTGAGCAACGCCGTCGGACGAGTTTGCAGCAAGGCGCGCGGCAAGAAGCTTCGCAGCGTTTTCGTAGTCGCCTTTTTTAAGTTCGGTGAGGCCGCGCGAGTCGGGCGCCTGCGCGAACGCGGAAAACGCGAGCGCCGCAAGCACGGCGCAAAAGGCACAAAAGCGTAAAAGAAAACGCGGAATTTTCATTCTGACCCTGCCTGCTTGATCGATCGATTAACTTTTGCGAGCTCGATAAACAGTCTTTCGAGCGTTGCTTCGTACTCGGCCTCGGCCATACTTCCCTTGCGCGCGATTAGTTGCTCGATCTCGCCTTCCAACCGCGCCCGCTCCTTCACTAACCGGCCGGTCGCCACACTCGCAGCCGCTTCGTCCACGCTCAACGAATCGAGATACGTCGCACGCGCAAGTAGTCCGTCACCTGCTTCCAACTTTTCATGTCCGACGCCGTCGCCATTGTCGTCGAACATCGCGTGTTCGGTGGCGAGCCTGCCGGCTTGCTTGTAAAAATCCGCCGTCAGCCGGTTGGCATAAACAAACGCCTCGAGCACCGATGTATGCCCGTCCTGATCGGTGTCCGCGTCCGTAGCGTTTAGTGCGGAAATGAGAAACCCGGCAAAGCGAGTCGCATTCGTCTCCTGACCACTCTTGGTCGCGGTGACGATGATCCGGCCCTTGGCCGCGAGGCTCTTGATGAACTCACCGCTCGCGCTCGACATATTAAAGACGACGACGCGACGCGTGGGCAGCGCTGACAGCAATCCGTTGTAATCAGCGGCCGAGAGATCGCGTCCGACGAGATTAAACTTCGATTCCTTGCCGTCGAACGAGCCGTGACCGATCAAAAACACGAACAAGACGTTGTTGGCATCGAGCTGTGTTTTCAGGGTTGCGAAGGTACGTTGCACGTCGTCAGAGGTTGCACCCTTCAGCACTGTGACCTGTTTCTTCTCAAATCCAAAGCGGTCCGAGAGCACTGCGCTCAATTGCGCCGTCCATTCTTCAAACTGTTTCGCGTAAACCGGCTCGCCACCCGCCCCGTTGACGATCACTACAAACTTATTCGGATCGACCTTCTTCTGCGCATAAGCCGGCCACGAA
>DAIOGT010000140.1:0-2315 GCA_036745095.1 Pyrinomonadaceae bacterium | reverse complement strand
TCGCGTTTGCGCAGGAACCACTCGGCGCTCAGCAAAGCGATAATCAGAAAAAAATTCACCGGCATGTCCCACAGATCTTTCGTGACACGCTCTGAATACGGTGTTTGACGGTAAATCAGATCATCCAAAAGCGACTGAGCTTCGGCAGGCGAGTAATACTTCCCACCAGTGTCTGCCGAGATTCGTTTCAATAAATCACTGTTCTGCGCCGCGCTGTAATACTCACGATTCAGATCGCTCACGAGCATATTTGACTTGGCGCTCAACGTGCCGAGACTCGTGCTCGTACCTACGAGCTCGATTCGATGCTCGCCCAACTCATCCGCCTTGAATTCACCCGCGTACGTATTCACCGAGTTAAGCGTTGTAAACTTCAACGGCACATCGACAACCACGCCCGACGGCTTAGTCACTCGCGCCGTCGCCCGCGCATCACCAACAGGATTGAAACGTTTGTCACGAATATCCGCGACGATGTTTACGTTGTCGTCGAGCGCATAAACTTCCTTCTCGGTTCCGATCTCAACTTGCCGCGGCGTGCCACTCACAAGATAGCGCAGCATCTGGCGCCAGAATGTTTCGTGAGCGTTGTTCTTCGAATCCATTTTCATCTTCCAACGCCACGTGTCCGCTGCCGTAAGCGCGAGGGTTTGTCCGCGACCGTACCGTTGTTGGACCAGCAAAGGCGCGACCTGGGCCGAACCTTCAATGCGGCGCGCTTCCAGCAGGACTGACGCACCCGGCTTAACATTCGTAAGCACTTCTGAGACGGAGACTGGAGGTAATTCGTTCCAGATTTTTTGATTGGCGCCGCGGTCTTCGTTCAGGCGTGTAATCGGATGTGCCTGGCCCGCGCCCGTCAGCACCGGCTTGTAAACCGGCGTAAAGGAATTCGCGTCGTCAACCGGACCACCGGTGAGGGCCACTGGCAACAGCTCTTCGACCGTTGTGCCCTTGAACTTGCCGCCATCAAACGCGAGACGACCACCGATCGCGAGGAAGCCGCCGCCGCGTCGTGAAACGAAAGCTTCGATGTTTCGCAGTTCTTCGGCGGTAAAGAAGCCTGCCTCAACGCTTCCTATGATCAGACCGTCATATGAAAACAGCTCTTCTTCAATCTTCGGAAAACCGGTCGCAAGCTCCGTTTGAGTTGCGATGCCCTGCCTGTAAAACTTGTTCTCGCCGGTGCGTTGCAGTGAAACGACTGTGACGTTCTTCTCATTGGGCTGGATCGCCTCGCGAATCTTGCCGAGCTCCCAACGCGGCTCACCTTCGACGTGCAGGATCCGGAGTGGTCCTTCGATTACTTCCACGAGCGAGTCCTGCTTGTTGTTATCAACTGTCAGCTCACCATCAAGCGGCGTGACTTCAACCGTGTAACGATGAATGCCCGGCGTGGTGGGCGTGATCTCGAGATTCACGGCCTGCGTGTCGTTGCCACGCAAGTTGAATTCTTCTGTTTTCACGGTGCGACCATCTTCGCGTACGCTTAGTAGAACTTTGGTTGCACTGTAACCACTCAGACCAACGATCGTCTCGATATTTAATCGTGAGCCGACGAGCACTCGTCGCGGCATGTTTACTCGCGTTAACTCGGCGTCCATTGGCCGCGACGTGTTGCCAACACCGATTGTGAACACGGGAATATCTCGAGCACGCAGCTCTCTTAAGACCGCGGCCAAATCGCGCGGCACGTTCGACGCGCCATCTGTTGCGAGGACCACGGCGGAAAGCGGCATACCCGAAGAACGTTTGATCGTCTCGTCCAATGCACCGGCGAGATCGCTGGTGCGGCCCTCGGCGTATAGATCGTTACCGTCTTTGAGACGCGTGAGTCCGCCTGCGAATCCGTAAAGATTTGTTTTGAACTTCTTTTCGAGTTGGTTCAGGAACGAGTCTGGTCCGGTGTTGAGCAATGCCTGCTTGACGCTTTCGAGACGAGTAGCGCCGCCGGGCACGTCGCGTAGTTTCATACTGACCGAATCGTCGATCACCATCGCCACGTAACTGCTGCGGGGAATCACTGACGAAACGACGACGACCGGACGCAACAGGAGCGTCACCATCAGCAACAGCAGGGTGACGCGAAGCCCGATCAGCGCGGCAGTTGTTCCTTTTGATAAGCGAACACGCGGGCGCAAGTAAATAAAGTAAATAAAGACGCCGGCGAGAAGAATCGTCAGGACGAGGATTACGGCACTCGGACGCACGTCGAAACCGAAGCGGCCGTTCGTAAAAACGGCCTGCTCATGTCCGAACAGAAACCGTACGAGTTGGTTCATTTTAGGTGACGGCCATTATACACGCCCGTCCCA
>DAIOGT010000139.1:0-12911 GCA_036745095.1 Pyrinomonadaceae bacterium | reverse complement strand
ATGCGACTCAACGAATCTGTTCCGCAGATCTCGCTGTCCGAGCTGCTGAGAAAACTTTCCGAGCTGGGCGGCTCGGATCTGCACATCACGACCGGCTCGCCGCCACAAGTCAGAATCGACGGGCATCTCCGTCCGCTCGAGCAGTATCGCGTGCTCACGTCAGCCGACACCAAACAACTTGCTTATTCCGTGCTGACGGATGCACAGAAGCATCGTTTCGAGGAGAACCTCGAGCTCGACTTCTCGTTCGGCGTCAAAGGCCTGTCGCGCTTTCGCGCTAACTTGTTCAACCAGCGCGGCGCAGTCGGCGCAGTGTTTCGTGCGATTCCCTACGAGATCAAGGCATTTGAGGACCTCGGTCTTCCGGCCGTCGTCAAAGAACTTTGCAGCAAGCCACGCGGACTGATTCTCGTCACTGGTCCAACCGGATCCGGCAAGTCGACGACACTCGCGGCCATGATCGACAAGATCAATCGCGATCGTCACGAACACATTTTGACGATCGAAGATCCGATCGAGTTTCTCCACAACCACAAAGGCTGCTTGATCAATCAGCGCGAAGTGAACGCGGACACTCACGGGTTCGCAGCAGCGCTCCGCACCGCTCTACGTCAGGACCCGGACGTGGTCCTGGTCGGCGAAATGCGTGACCTCGAGACGATCGAGTCAGCGTTGCGTATCGCAGAAACCGGACACCTTACGCTCGCGACCCTGCACACCAACTCTGCTTCATCGACGATCAATCGTATCATCGACGTCTTCCCTTCCGACCAGCAGGCCCAGATTCGCGCACAACTCTCGCTCGTGCTTGAAGGAATTCTGTGCCAGGCGTTGCTGCCGCGCGCTGAAGGAAGCGGCCGCGCGATGGCTCTCGAGATTCTTGTGCCCAACGGCGCGATTCGAAACCTGATTCGCGAAGACAAAGTCCACCAAATCTATTCCATGATGCAGACGGGCCAGGACAAGTACGGCATGCAGACGTTCAATCAGGCCCTCGCCACTCTCTATCACAAGCGCCAGATAACACTGGACACCGCATTGCAACGTTCTTCGAACGTAGACGAGCTGCGCGAGCTGATCGATCGTGGCTCTGGAGTTAACTCGGGCAATGCGGCGAAACAGCACGCGAGCCCGTATGCTCAGGCGCGACCGATTGGCGCCAGGCCAAACCCGGTAAACAGATAAGCCACTCTGGAGCTCACAGCCATGCCTACGTATGTTTTCAAAGGCCGCAACAGACTGAACGAGATCGTCGTCGGCGAACGCGTCGCGGACAATCGTGAAGCTCTGCGTCAGATTTTGCGACGCGAGCAAGTGACGCTCACGTCAGTCAAAGAGAAGGGTCGCGAGATCGGCATTCCGAAGATTGGTGGCCGCAAGAAAGTTAAATCGAAAGACCTGTCGGTTTTTACGCGCCAGTTTTCAGTGATGATCGATGCGGGTTTGCCGCTCGTGCAGTGTCTGGAGATCCTCGCACAGCAGCAGGACAACAAGTATTTCCAGCAGATTCTTTTGCAGGTGCGTCAGGACGTTGAAGAAGGCTCGACTCTCGCGGCGGCGATGGCGCGTCACCCACGCGTGTTTGATCAGCTTTACTCAAACATGGTCGAGGCTGGTGAAACGGGCGGTATTCTCGATCTGATCCTGCAGCGACTCTCGACCTTCATCGAAAAGATTGTGAAGTTAAAGCGCGACATCATCTCGGCGATGATCTATCCGTCGGCGGTGATCGTGCTCGCGATTGTGGCTGTCGCCGTGATCATGGTGGTGGTGATTCCACAGTTTCAAAACATCTTCCTGGGCCTGCTTGGACCAGGTGAACAGTTGCCTTTGCCGACGCGAATCGTTGTCGGATTCAGTAACTTTCTCGCTGGTTGGGGTGGTCTCGTGATACTCGCCGCGGTGATTGGTACAGCTGTGGCGGTAAAGTTTTATTACAAGACACCCAGCGGTAGAAAAAATATCGATCGACTGCTTCTGAAAGTGCCCATTCTCGGCGACATCTTTCGCAAGATCGCTGTGGCACGTTTTTCACGAACGCTCTCGACGTTGTTGTCTTCCGGTGTCCCGATCCTGCAGTCGCTGGATATCACTGCGAAGACTTCAGGCAACGTGATCATTGAAGAAGCAATCACGAAGGTTCGAGCGGGCGTCGAGCGTGGTGAGAGTTTCGTTGACCCGCTGAAAGCCACCGAAGTATTTCCACACATGGTCGCGCAGATGATCGGCATCGGTGAACAGACCGGCGCCCTGGACGCGATGCTCGGCAAGATCGCCGACTTCTACGAAGCCGAAGTCGACTCCGCGATTGCGAACCTTTTGACTCTTATTGAGCCTCTGCTCATCGGCTTCCTCGGCGTCACCATCGGCTCCATCGTCATCGCGATGTACCTGCCACTCTTCACCCTAATCGGCAAACTCTCGCAGGGCCACTAGGAATAACTGCCGGGGGCGGCCCTCCTCGCCGCCCTACGGTCATTTGCGGTCAACGTCCCTCCTCGCACAGTACTGTCCAACACCTTGAGGTGCCTCAATCGGGCATCCCCTGCTATAATGCCTCCTCCCCTGCATACCCCCTTCAGCACTCTCCTTCAATGACGCTCGAGAGTTCATGAACCTATGTCTGTTAAGTACCCGGAGGTTAAACCCGCTGATAACCTCGTAACGAAAGATCAACTCACCAACTTGCAAAGTCCGGAACTGGCCCCATACTGGCTTACGGCGCTGATTGAATCGGCGGATGACGCAGTCATCAGCAAAACCCTCAACGGCATCATCACCAGTTGGAACATGGGCGCCCAGCGCATTTTCGGTTATACCGCCGACGAAGTTATCGGCAAATCCATTACGATCCTCATACCGGAGAACCATCGTGAGGAAGAACCGGCCATTCTGTCGCGCCTCAGGGCCGGTGAACGCATTGAGCACTATGAAACTGTGCGCGTTCGAAAAGACGGAACGCTGATCGACATCTCGCTAACTGTCTCACCAATCAAAGGTCCGAACGGGCAGATCATCGGCGCCTCCAAGATCGCTCGTGACGTCTCCGAACAGCGACAGGCGCGTCGAGCGCTCGATGAGGCTTCCGAACGCTTGCGGCTCGCGCTTGAAGCAGCTCGTCTCGGCGATTGGTCCTGGGATAAGAGAACAGACAAGGTCACATTATCTGAAACGGCGGCTTGTATTTTCGGTATTCCTCCTGGTGGATCCATCACCTGGGCCGAGATGCGTGAATTACTACATGAAGAAGACCGGGAACGCGCCAGAGTCGCAGTCGAACAGGCGCTCGCTAATCGCGGTGAATACGACATCGAGTACCGCGTGAAGCGTCCCGATCATCCCGAGGTTTGGGTCTCCGCTAAAGGCCGCGCCATTCATGGTCCCGGTCAATCCGTCGTCGGAATGTTGGGGTTCGTGCAGGACATCTCAGTTCGCAAGGCAAACGAAGAGACCTTGCGTGAGCAAGCCGAAGCACTCCGCACCTTGAACGAGATCGGTAAAACGATTTCTGCCGAGCTCAACTTGCACAACACGGTTCAGGCCGTCACCGATGCTGCTACTGAATTGACAGGCGCACAGTTCGGGTCGTTCTTCTACAGCGTTTTGAATGACGAAGGCGCGCCATACATGCTCTTCACGGTCGCGGGTGTACCGCGCGAAGCGTTTGCACGTCTTCCCATGCCGCACCCGACCGATATTTTTGGTCCAACTTTTCGCGGCGAAGGCGTCGTGCGTATCGACGACGTGAAACGCGATCCGCGCTACGGAAAAAGTTCGCCGTATTACGGCATGCCTGAGGGGTATCTGCCGGGCGTCACCAGTTATCTCGCGGTGCCAGTGATCTCACGTTCCGGCGAAGTGCTCGGAGGACTTTTCTTCGGCCATCCGGAGCGCGCGATGTTTACTGAGCGCGACGAAATCATCGTTTCAGGTCTTGCCTCGCAGGCCGCGGTCGCGATGGATAACGCACGCCTTTACGAAGCGGCGAAGAAAGCTCGTGCAGAAGCCGAAAAGGCGGCGACGGAAAATGAACGTTTGTACCGTCAGGCCGAAGAGTCGAGCCGGTTGAAGGAAGAATTTCTGGCCACGATCTCACACGAACTTAGAACTCCGTTGAGCGCGATTCTCGGTTGGACCAGAATGCTTCGCCTCGGCCAACTCTCGCCTGACGACTCGGCCAAAGCGCTCGACACAATCGAACGCAATGCTCGCGCGCAAGCGCAACTGGTCGACGATCTGCTCGATGTTTCGCGAATTATTACAGGCAAGTTGCGCATGGATGTTCGGCCCGCTGATCCTGAATCATTTATTGACGCGGCCGTCGAAGCAGTGCGGCCGGCGGCCGATGCGAAAGGCGTGCGCATTCAAAAAGTGATCGACACCGGACCAATTTCCATTCCCGGCGATCCAGTGAGACTTCAACAAGTGGTCTGGAATTTACTGTCGAACGCGATCAAGTTCACACCGCGCGGCGGGCGTGTGCAGATCCGATCGGAGCGGGTGAATTCACATCTCGAGATCGTTGTGAGTGATACAGGGCAGGGCATTCCACCGGATTTTCTGCCGCACGTTTTCGATCGTTTTCGCCAGGCAGACCAAAAGACGAGCCGCCATCATGGTGGCATGGGCCTGGGCCTCGCTATTGTGCGCCACCTCGTTGAGCTTCATGGCGGAACCGTTAGCGCGAAGAGCGAAGGCGAAGGCAAAGGCGCAACCTTTACGGTGATGTTGCCGATTAGTCCGATCTATCAGGTCGATGCATCTGGTGGCCGCGTACATCCGGGAGCGCGAGACCTCCTGCCTCGCAACGACTCTACGGATCGTTTGGATGGTCTAAGAATTCTCGTCGTCGACGACGAATCGGATACTCGCGAATTACTGAAGCAGGGACTCGAGTACTGCGGCGCAAACGTTAAAGTCGTGGGAACTGCCGCTGAAGCGATCGACGCATTGATGTCGTCGGTCCCGGACATACTGATCAGCGACATCGGCATGCCGGGCACGGACGGCTACGATCTGATTAAACAGGTGCGCAGGCTGCCTCCGGATCGAGGCGGCAAGATCGCAGCGATCGCGTTGACTGCTTACACCCGCGTCGAGGACCGGTTGCAAGCCCTCCGCGCGGGCTACGACATGCACGTACCGAAGCCCGTTGAGCTTGCAGAGCTTGTCGCCGTCGCGGCGACCGTTACGCGCAGAAAATAGTTATGAGTTTGGCGCGGATTTAAACCGCATGGGATTTTTCATCACGACGCCGAATTGGTCACGCAGGACGCGATCGTAATCCTCACGCGTCGATAGTGTTTGCTCGTGCCGGAGCCGTTGCGGACCGGAGGTTGTGATGTAGCGCATGTCACTGAGTGTGATCCTGCCATCTTCAGTGGCGCGCGAGCAGATGAGGCCTTCGGTGAAATGTGAATCCGGAGAGGTCTGGTGGAAACGACACATTTCCTCGTAATCGGGGAACGTGTACGGTTGAAGGGTAAAACGATATTGCGCTTTCCAGTCCTCGCCATCCTCACGACGCATCAGAGTCAAATGATCGCCGTCCTCAACGAGCCGAAAAGCACGACTTCCCTGCAGCTGATCGGAGCGTGTATCGAGTAACAGAGGCTCCAAAAACGAATCACCAAAGCCTACATCTGCGAGCCAACCCTGAGCCAGGGTGACCATCAGCGTCATATGATCGAAGACTGGTCCAAAACCGCCGTCGTTCTTTGCCACGCCCGCGGCCAACATCACGACGTCGAAACCCAACGCGCGTAACAAGCCTGCGAACAAGCCGTTGCACTCGTAACAAAAGCCGCCACGTCGCTGCTCGATGATCTTGGTAAACAGCGCGTCTTCTTCGAGAACGATCGGCTCGCCCGCGTGGATACTCAGGTTTTCAAACGGCACACTCCTCAAATGCGCAACGTGGAGAGCACGCAGCGTCTCCGCCGTCACCGCGCGTGAGCCGGTGTAATTGATCCGTTTCAGATAGGCGTCGATGTCCATGCTGTTAACGGATAAAAGTTAACATCGCGCGCGCTATCGAGCTACTCGAGATTCACTTTTCTGTTCTCGCCGAGATCCGGTTTTTTCCCCGTCACGAGCGACGACACAAAACTCAATGCGTATCCGATCGTACTCCCTGGACTGTCCCAGTACTCGGCTTTTTCGAGCCTGACACGCAACAGTGAAACTTCGGGATCGTCTTTGCCTTCAGGGAACCAGATCTTGAACTCGGGTCGCCAAAGTTCATCGATCTTCGCGCGGTCGCGTACGAGTTCCGCAGTCCCACTAACGGAGACGTAACGCTGATTGTCCGGATCGGCAAAGCTTACATTCACCGTGGGCAGTTTCTCGATCTCGCTGACTTTGTGTGACGACGCGTTCGTGAAAAACCAGATGTCGCCGTTTGGGTCGATGTCGCCGTTGGACGACATTGGGCGGCTGTGTAGCCCGCCATCTTCGTCGATTGTCGTCAACATGCAAAAATCGATGTCTTTGACCAGCTCTCGAAGTTTTTGTAGATCGCTTTCGCGCGTCTGTGTTGGTGCTGACATAAATCCCTCTTTCGCTCGTTCCTGTGTGAATACAACTATGGCTGAAGTGTGGCTTGAGCGCATCACGGATCCGTGTCGCAAGAGACGCAAAATGTTGAAATGCACCGTGGTTTCTAGAAACGATCAGAACAATCCCCCCAACTAACCCAACTCTGCTCCCTCCAAAAACTTAGATCCAACCTAACCGCACACCTCTCTAACCCGCACACTTTGACAATCTAGGCATGCGTCCGTATGATGCCTACCTTTTCTAGGTATCGACAGAGGAGGCCAAGTGCCAAAAGACAAAGCCGATCTATTACAGGGAACGCTCGACATGCTCATCCTCAAGTCGCTCTCCCTCGGAGAGCTGCACGGGTACGGCATCATCCAACGCATTCGCCAGCTTTCCGACGAAATGTTGAACGTCGAGCAGGGATCTTTGTATCCCGCACTCTATCGCATCGAGCAAAAAGGCTGGGTGACTGCGCGTTGGGACGTGCACGACACCGGCCGTGAAGCGAAGTTTTACAAACTGACGCGCGCTGGTCGAAAGCAACTCGAGACGCAGGAAGCGAGCTGGGACCGACTCGTCCTCGCCATCACCAAAGTGCGTCAAGCCACAACATAAAGGACCAGGGGAAGGAAGCATTACCAATGAAGTGGTTCAACATTCTTCGCGATCGCATTCGTGCTTTGCGACAACGCGAATCTGTCATCAACGACATCGATCGTGAGATGCGGCTACACCTTGAAATGCAGGTGGATGAAAACATCAAGGCGGGAATGTCACCAACAGAGGCACGGGAAAAAGCAATGCGCAGTTTCGGAAATCTCGACCGGGCCGTCGATGCGGCCTACGACGTCAAAGGCGGCGGGCTTTTCGAGACACTCGCCCAGGACCTTCGCTATGGCGTGCGCATGCTCGCCAAACACAAAGCGTTCACGTCCATCGCAGTCATCACACTCGCACTCGGCATCGGCGCCAATACGGCAATCTTCTCCGTTGTTAACGAACTTCTGCTACGCCCACTTCCCTACCGCGACGCAGAACGGATCGTCACCGTTTGGGAAGTCTCGCCCGGAGGACGACGCCAGAACACCACTTCGCGAGCAAACTTTCGCGCGTGGCGCGAACAGAACACCAGCTTCCAGCACATGGCCGCGTTTTCGGACCAACGATTGAACCTAACGGACACTGGCGAACCCGAAGAGTTATCGGTCCAGTACGTCACGCCTGAGTTCTTCAAAATCCTTGGTGTCGATCCACTTCTTGGCCGAACTTTTCTGCTCGAAGATGATCGCGGCAGCCAATCTCCGGTCGCAGTGCTCAGCTACGCACTGTGGCAGCGACGCTTCGGTGGCCAATCGAGTCTGGTGGGCCAACCAATAACTCTCAACGGCGTGAAATTTACCGTTATCGGAGTAATGCCGGCGAACTTTCAGTTTCACATCAAACACCGTTCGGGCACAGGCCGGCCCGCTGAGTTATGGACCATTCTGCCGATGACCGTCGTACCGGGGGCGAACGAACGGGGGCGATTTCTCAGTACTGTGGCACGTTTGAAGGATGGTGTGAATGTGGATCAAGCTGCGGCCGAGTTGCGCACGATTCACACGCGACTTTCAGACGAGGTGCCGCAGTTTAATAAAAACTACAGCGCCGAAGCGGTGCCATTGCGCGAACAGTTCTTCGGTAACGTGCGAAGGCCGCTGTGGCTAATGCTCGGCGCAGTTGGATTTGTGTTGCTCATCGCGTGCGCCAACGTCGCGAACCTGCTGCTTTCGCTCGCCACCTCACGCGAGAAAGAGATCGCAGTACGTGCCGCGCTCGGAGCGCGTCGCATACGTATCGTCCGACAGTTACTGACGGAAAGTCTCCTGCTCGCTCTGCTCGGCAGTCTGCTTGGATTAGGCTTTGCCTGGCTTGGCATCAAAGCACTCGTGGCAATCAGTCCGCGCGATCTCGTCAGTCTGCAGAGTGTAGGCCTGAATCTTACCGTGCTCGGCTGGACGCTCGGCGTGTCGATCGTAACGGGAATTATTTTCGGACTCGCTCCCGCCCTGCACATCTCGCGTCTCAATCTCAACGACTCGCTTAAAGAAGGCGGAAAATCAGAGTCGGGCGGGGCAAGTGGAAGCCGCCGTTTGCGCAATGCGCTGGTCGTGTCTGAGATCGCACTCGCAGTGGTGCTGCTGGCGAGCGCGGGTTTGCTGATCAGGAGTTTCCTGCGTCTGCAACAGGTGGACCGCGGCTTCAACACAGACAATGTGTTGACTATGGTCGTGCGTCTTCCCGAGGCGCGTTATAAAGAGGATCCTCAGCTCGTTCAATTCTTTTCACAGGCTCTCGAACGAATGCGGCAGTTGCCGGCAGTCCGTTCCGCGGGCATGGTCAACTTTCTGCCGCTGTATGGAGGACTCGGTTCTAACACGGGCTTCAAAATCCTCGGCCGGCCGCAACCACCAATGGGACAAGAGCCCGGCACCGATGTTCGCGTCGCTGATTCAGGTTACTTCGGCACACTCGGAATTCCATTGCTGCGCGGTCGCAACTTTTCCGACGAGGAACAACGAGAAGCGAAGCAAGTGATTTTGATCAACGAAGCCCTCGCCCGAAAGCACTTTCCCAACCAGGATCCAATCGGACAACGACTCGACGTGGCGATGTTTGAGAATCCAACGCCGGCTGAGATCATCGGCATCGTCGGCAATGTCAGGTATGACAGCCTCGTTGACGAAGCACCTCCGGCGGTTTACTTCCCACACCCGGATCTTGCTTATCCGTTCATGACTCTCGTCGTGCGCACAGATAGCGATCCAACCGCGATTGCCGCGGCAGTGCAACGCGAAATCCGCGCGCTCGATCCGAATCAGCCTGTTTCGAATGTGCGCACGATGGACCAGGTGATGTCGGAATGGGTTGCTCGTTCACGGTTCAACACGCTGCTGCTCGGACTCTTCGCGGGACTCGCCACCCTGCTTTCAGCAGTTGGCATCTTCGGCGTGATGAACTACTCCGTCGCACTGCGAACACGCGAACTCGGATTGCGACTCGCAGTCGGCGCGCAGCCGCGACAGGTGTTGCTGCTCGTCTTGAAGCAAGGACTGGTTCTGACCGTCGTCGGCGTGCTCCTCGGACTCGCCGCCGCATTTGCGCTCACACGCCTATTGTCCGGATTGCTGTTCGGCGTGGGTGCAGTCGATGCAACAACCTTCACGAGTATTTCACTGCTGCTCGTGTTTGTGTCATTGCTGGCCTGTTATCTGCCCGCGCGAAAAGCGATGCGGATCGATCCCCTCCGGGCGCTCAGATACGAATAGACCTTTCACGCGAGGCGCAAAATCTTTGCGCCTTTGCGTGAGAACTTTGTGATAGGCTCTGCGTCCGATGAGTGCATCGGAGCACACGGGCGAGTGGGGTCGCACCGCAGGATCGAAGCTCGGCTGGCTAATCGCCGGGCGACTCGTCACCGCACTTCTCCTCAGCGTTGTCGGGACCCTTTGGACCACAGCCGGACAAGCATCACATTCGATCAATAAAAGCCTGGGCCTGCTGACGATTGTCGCGTGCCTCACGATTCTCTACGCGCTGATCTTTCGTCTCTCCAAAAACATTCTCTTCCAGGCGCGATTTCAACTCGCGATTGATGTTCTTCTGGTCACGTGGCTAGTCTGGAATTCCAACGTTATCCAGTCGCCATACGTCGCCCTCTACATCGTCATCATTGCTGTTTCGAGTCTCTTCTTAGGACCACGCGAGGCGGTAGTGACGTCGGTCGGATGCGCGGTCACGTTCACCGCCTGCGCGCTGCAAATTACAGGTATCGCGGGCGACAGCGATCCGTCGCGACTTGTCGGCGGATCGCTGTCGCAGACAATTCAATGGGTCGGACTTTTTGACGTCGCGTTCCTGGTCGTGGGCCTGCTCTCCGCACGTCTCGCCGAACGGCAGTCTCGTTCCGACGTGCGTCTTGCTGCGGCAACGCAGTCCCTCGCTAATTTGCGGGCTTTGCACGAGCGCATCGTGGCGTCGATTCGCTCCGGCGTAGTCACAACGGATCTCGACGGGCGTATCTTCACTTTCAACCTCGCCGCACAGGAGATCACGGGTTATTCGGAAGAGACGATTCGCGGACAGGACGCTTCAATTCTGTTCAGCGAGATGAAGGACCATATCAATGAGACCCTGAGCGCTCTGGAAAAGGGCGAGAACAGGCCACGTTTCGAAACAAGTTGTCCCACGTCCGAAGGCATGCGTCTGCGCCTCGGTTACAGCATTTCCCCGTTATCGACCGAGGCGGGCGAAACAACTGGCATGGTGATCACTTTTCAGGATCTGACGCAGGTTCGTAGTCTCGAAGAAACGTCGCGGCGCCAGGATCGTCTCGCCGCGATCGGTCGCATGGCGGCGTCGATTGCGCATGAGATTCGCAACCCACTGGCGGCAATGCGCGGCTCCATTCAGATGCTGCGTTCGGAGATGGACAGCGATTCGTCGCAGACGGAACTGATGGAGATCATCCTGCGCGAGTCTGATCGCTTAAACCGTATCATCACGGATTTTCTGAGTTACGCGCGGCCACGTTCGTTAATCCAGGCCCGTGTGGACGTTGGAGACTTGCTGCACCAAACGTTCGCACTGATGCGGCATAGTCCGGAGATCAACTCTGACCAGAGCATCGTCGAAGAGTTACCGGACGAACCGCTCTATGCTGAAGCTGACGAGGGCCAGTTGAAGCAAGTATTCTGGAACCTCGCGCGCAATGCTCTACAGGCGATGCCGCAGGGCGGAACCTTGCGGGCGAGGCTCGAAAAGAATTCCAACCAGCGGCTCCGCATCTCTTTTGCCGATACGGGTCGCGGCATGTCGCCCGATCAAGTCGAACATTTATTCGAGCCCTTCTCCTCGACAACAGGCGGCACGGGCCTCGGGCTTTCAATTGTTTATCAAATCATTCGCGATCATGGTGGTACAATCAATGTCCGCAGTCGCGTGGGACAGGGAACCACGATAACCGTCGAGTTACCAATCGCCACCACGAACGGTAACGGCGCTCCTGATCAGTCGAAATAAAATTTTATGGCCAATCTTTTGATCGTTGACGACGAACTCGGAATGCGTCAGTTTCTGACACATTTATTCCAGCGCGAAGGACACGTTGTGCGCGTTGCGGAAAATGGCCGTGACGCCCTCCAGCAACTACGCCAGCAAGCGCCCGATCTGATCATTTCCGACATCAGAATGCCCGACATGACCGGCGTAGATCTGCTACGCGACGTGCGTGCGCTGCTGCCGGAAGTGGAAGTGATCATGATGACGGCTTTCGCAAATGTCGATACGGCACGTGAGGCTTTTCTGCTCGGCGCTTACGACTTCGTCCAGAAGCCTTTCGACAACGACCTGCTCAAAGAGACAGTTGCACGCGCGCTCAGGAAGATCTCGCTCGTTAAAGAAAAAGAAGCGCTCCTCGAAGAGAACAAGGCGCTGATTCAGGGACAACGCACACGCGGTAGTCTCGGTAACATCATCGGGCGCAGTGATCGCATGCTGGCGCTTTACCAGATGATTGAGACAGTCGCGCAGGTGCAGTCGACGGTCCTCGTCACGGGCGAATCCGGTACGGGAAAGGAACTCGTCGCGCGCGCCATCCACGATCTGAGTCCGCGTGCCGAGAAACCATTCGTCTCCGTGAATTGCGGCGCGTTTACGGAAACACTGCTCGAATCAGAATTGTTTGGGTACGTGAAAGGCTCGTTTACGGGCGCCAACGCAAATCGAAAAGGCCTTTTCGAAGCCGCAAACAGCGGCACGATTTTCCTCGACGAGATCGGTGAGATGTCGCCCGCAATGCAGGTGAAACTGCTGCGTGTGTTGCAGGAGCGCAAAGTCAGGCCTGTAGGCGCGACTGAGGAGATGATCGTCGATACAAGAGTGATCGCGGCAACGAATCGCGATCTTGCGAGCATGGTTTCAGCCGGTACTTTTCGCGAGGATCTCTATTACCGCATCTCTGTAATCCCAATCGAGCTTCCGCCCCTGCGCGAACGCGCGGAAGACATTTCAGAGCTCGCTAACCACTTCGTGCAAAAGTTTTGTGCACCAACCGGACGAACCCTCGCGATCAGTGAGAATGCCATGCGACTCCTCGAGCGCTACTCGTGGCCCGGCAACGTGCGCGAGCTGGAACACACGATCGAAAGAGCCGTCGCCCTCGAGCGCACGAACTCGATCGAACCGGAACGCCTGCCGGAAAAGATCACAAACTACAATCCGTACCGTGTTGCGGAAGCGATGGAGTTTCCGGAGGATGGAATCAACCTCACCGCGCACCTGGACCAACTCGAGAAGACATACGTGCTCGAAGCGCTGCGCCGCACGGC
>DAIOGT010000138.1:10218-13044 GCA_036745095.1 Pyrinomonadaceae bacterium | reverse complement strand
CCGTGAGCTGCGTCTCGACCTGCGTGAAGGCGTACCAGTCGCGGTTGTTATCGTGACCGATGTACTTGTGATACAGCTCCGGCGGGTCAGTGCCTTCGAAAGGCGTGCCCAGTGTTTTGTCGTACCAGTTCTTGACGATATCTACACCGTCAGGATTCAGCGATGGCACCAGCAGCACGACCGTGTTATCGAGAATTTTTTGAACGTCAGGTTCAGTAGACGAAGCGAGCCGGTGTGCAATCAAGGTGCTCGACAAATACGAGCCGACTTCGGTCGAGTGTATTCCGCAAGTGATCAGCACAACGGATTTGCCCTGGCGAATCAACTCCGCCGCTTTCCGATCGCGCGTGGCAAGTGGGCCGAGTTTGCGAGGATCGGCGAGCTGGTCCTGAATCTTTCTGAACTCTTCCAGGCGCGCGAGGTTAGCGGGTGTGCTGATGGTCGCCATCACGAACGGCTTGCCCATCGTCGTGTTGCCCAACGTTTCAAACACAACGCGATCGCTGGCCGCGTCGAGTTGCTGGAAATAAGCGACGATTTGCTCCCACGAAGCGAGTTTGCGGTCTTCGCCGGGTGTGAAACCAAGGCCTTCAGCGGGCGTCGGAATCTTTTTCTGGGCGGTGGCAACGCCCGTCACGAGCAGGAGAAGCAGCAAGGTGATTATTTTGGTGCGCATGGCTGTGCGGCAGTTTAACAGGAAATTCAATAAGGCAACCTTCGGCTGCAAAATCCGGTTCAAAAACACAGTATTCAAGGGTCTTGCCGTGCTGCGTGCGCCCGTGTAAAGTAGCGGCGTTTTCAAACCCCTGCGCACTCCCCGTTTTTCAAAAACTTGTTGGAGGTCAATTGGATGTCCAGTGAAAGCATCCCTGCAAACGAGTATCCGGACCGGGTCGGTTTTAAGCCCGATAATCCGTATTTAGCGGCTTTTCGGCCTTACATTCCGGCAGGAGTCAGGATACGTGAGCTGACGATTTTGCCGCTGATCGTTGGAACGGTGCTCGGCATTATCTTCGGCGCCTCCTCGCTTTATCTCGTGCTCAAGGTTGGTCTAACGGTAAGTGCGTCAATTCCAGTTGCGGTGATCTCCATCACGCTCTTCCGCGTGTTATCAAAAGTCGGCTTGCGCGACGCCACGATTCTCGAAAACAACATAGTTCAGACGGCAGGTTCAGCGGGAGAGTCGATTGCCTTCGGTATCGGCGTCACGATGCCGGCGATTCTGATTCTCGGATTTGACCTCGAGTTATCGCGCGTTATGCTGGTTGCGGTCCTCGGCGGCCTGCTCGGAATCCTGATGATGATTCCGTTGCGACGCGCACTCATCGTTGCGCAACACGGATATCTCAAATATCCCGAAGGCACTGCGTGCGCCGAGGTGTTGAAAGCAGGGGCTTCAGAAGAATCCCGAGCGGCCGCGCGTCAGGGATCGACAGACACGACCGTCGTCGATCGAGCCGCGACCGGAGGCAAAACGATTATCGGCGGCTTCGGTATCGGTTTTCTTTACGCCGGTATTGGCCAAATCTTTAAAACCTGGAAAGAGTATCCCACCAAAGTCTTCGGCAGACCGTTTGAAGGCGGCTCGATTTCGATCGAAAACAATCCAGCGCTTCTGGGTGTCGGTTACATCATCGGACCACGCATCGCTTCGATCATGGTCGCCGGCGGCGTGCTCGCATATCTAGTTTTGATACCGGCGATCAAGTACTTCGGCGGCGGCTGGATGACGCCGCTCGCTCCCGAAACTACAAAGCTGATCAGAGACATGTCGATCAGCGAGATTCAGAGAGGCTACATCCTTTACATAGGCGCGGGTGCAGTCGCAGCGGGCGGCATCATCAGTCTCTTTCGCTCGCTGCCCGTCATCTGGAGTGGTTTGAAAGGGGGCCTCGCAGACCTGCGCAGATCGGGTGCCGGTTCCGACGAGAACGCGCCACGTACCGATCAGGACCTTTCAATGAAGTTTGTGTTGGCGGGAATCATCGGGCTGATCATCGTGATCATGCTCGTCCCGCAACTCAACCTTCGCTTCAACATCCTCGGCGCGATCCTGATCATCGCTTTTGGTTTTCTATTCGTAACCGTTTCGTCTCGACTCACCGGTGAAGTGGGATCGTCTTCGAATCCGATCTCTGGAATGACGGTCGCGACCTTGCTTCTGACCTGTCTCGTGTTTCTAATCATCGGTTGGACCGCGCCACCATACTTCGTGACGGCGCTTTCAATCGGCGGCATCGTCTGTATCGCTGCTTCAAATGGCGGCACTACGTCGCAGGACTTGAAGACCGGGTTCCTCGTGGGCGCGACGCCGAAATACCAGCAGATCGCGATTCTCATCGGCGCCCTGGTTTCGGCACTCGCACTCGGACCAATACTTTTGGCAATGAACCAGTCGGGCAGTGTTTACGTGCCGGTGGCGCAGACCGGAGACTTTAGTTTTCCGGCGGATTTCAGGTTTACTCCGGATCAGTTCGTCATGAGCGGAGATCAGCCGAAGAAGGAGCGCTTACAGGGCGGACAAGCCAGTGGCGATACAAATGAATACAACATCGTGCACAAGACCAGCAAAGACTATGGTCCAGAAGGTCGTTACCTCGTGAACGACCAGGGCGTGCCGGTCTATCTCGCTGATCCGGGCATTAACGGCATCTACGACAAAGTGCCTGGAACAAACCAGACCGTCGCAAAGTTCACGGCGCCTAAAGCAACATTGATGTCATACATCATCAAGGGAATTTTAAGTCGTGAGCTACCGTGGGGACTGGTCCTGCTCGGGGTGATGATCACGGTCGTACTTGAGTTGAGCGGTGTGCCCTCGCTCGC
>DAIOGT010000138.1:0-10118 GCA_036745095.1 Pyrinomonadaceae bacterium | reverse complement strand
TGCTCGGGGTGATGATCACGGTCGTACTTGAGTTGAGCGGTGTGCCCTCGCTCGCTTTCGCGGTCGGAGTCTACCTGCCGATTTCAACTTCAGCGCCCATCTTTGTCGGCGGCGCTGTTCGTTGGCTGGTCGACAAGTACCTGCGAAGGAAACCTGAGAACCGTCAGTTGACTGAAGAACAGATGTTAGCCGAGACTGACAAGAGTCCGGGCGTCCTACTCGCCTCCGGTTACATTGCCGGGGCGACGCTCGCGGGTGTGATGTACGCCTTCATGAATTTAAGCGAGGGCATGGCGAGTCGACTAAAGGGCTTCGAGGAATGGGCGGCACATCACAATCCGTTCTTTGAGGGACCTAATTCGAACTTGCTGGGCTTAATTCCGTTCCTGCTGATCACGACACTGCTGTATCTGGTGGGACGAGAACTCGTTTTGAAACCACGGCCAATCGTTCGCCGAGGAGAATGAGTTAGGGGGCGGCGCTCTGTGCCGCTCCTTCTTCCCCAACTTTCCAGCCAGGGGCGGCCACGGACCGCCCCTACCAATTACTTATGCGTATTCGAATAACTTTACTGACTGTTCTCCTGCTCGCTTCATCAACCTCGATTGCACAAACTCCGCGCACGCCTACTGAAACTGTGCGCCAGTTTTATCGCATGCTGCGCGAGAAAAAGTATCGCGAAGCATTCAACCTCTCGATCTACCGTTCAGCCATTGAAGGCCTCTCGCCGCAGGAGTACGACGATCTGAAACCGGATTTCGACAAAATGGCGATCGCCGTGAGTGAAAGGATTCCCGAGACAGTCGATATCACGGGCGAACAGATCAGCGCCGACGCTGCAACCGTCTTCGTAAAGGTCGTGGACGCCGATGGCAAGGACAAGATTGAGCCTGCCTCACTGATCAAAATCGATAACAGTTGGATCGTCGGCGACAAGGAAAATCTCGAGCTGGTCAAAAAGGCGGGCAAGAAGTTTTTCTTTGAGGCCCGCATCAATGCCCACCATAGCGACGTTCAGAACATGATGACGCGCATCTCACTCGCGCAAGTGGCCTATGCACAGGGCCACAACGGCCAGTTTGGCAACATGGCCGAGCTCATCACCTCCGGACACATTCCCAAAGACATCGAAGGCCCTGAAACCACCGGCTACCGTTTTCAGGTAATCCGTGCTGCGGATGGGAAGTCGTGGTATGCCACCGCAGAACCGGCCCAATACGGTCGCACGGGCCGTTTGTCGTTCTATCTCGACGCTTCGGGCGTACGGAGCGGCGATACAGGTGGCAAACCGCTGGTGGTAAAGAATTAAACTGTTGCGTCATCGCGAACAGGTTCTTTAGAATGGTTTGGCGACTTGCCCCCGACGCTTTCCGTGCCCTTCCTCAAATGGTCCGAGAATCTCTCTAGTGGTTTCCAAGAATGTCGGAGCTGCCCCGCAGAATCGTGTCGCAATTGCGCCGTTTTATCGGCAACCGGCGTCGGTCTAAGCGTGTACGCGCGCGTCTGAACTTCACTTTGAGCCTGTCAGATCCGCGAGTGAACACGAATGGTTCTCGACGTTTACGCACGCTCGATGGTCACACTTTGGATGTGAGTATCACGGGGCTGGCCCTGATCGTTCCGGCGATCCGGATCGGCGAGCACTATCTCGCCGGGGCTGATCGAAAACTGTACGTTAAGCTGGATCTTCCGAGTGGTCCAGTGGAGATGAAAGTGGTGACGGTCAGATATGAAAACCTGGAAGACGAGAGCGGGTATCTGATTGGGTCTCGAATCCTTGAGATGAGCGATGCGGACCGCGCCACGTTCCAGCAGTACGTTGCGAAAGTGAATTCCAACCAGCCCGACTAATCAAAGCGCAACACTCCGAACGCCTCCGGCACGTGGAAAGCCGGTTCTGGCGTCCTCGTCGGTCGCCACGCGAGGTAACGCTCGGGTGCTTCTGGCCCAACACAACGAAACACATTCACACGCCATTCATCTCCAGCCTGTGGTTTGGGAATCGCCTCACTCCACGGAATTCTCATTCCGATCAGCAGCAGCTCGCCGTCGAGTTTTGCCGCAGTCGTGAAGCCTGACGCGAAATCCCAATCCGTCTGTCTTCCTTCCGGTTTCACCACTATTCCTAAATCCACCCATTCCCCAGTGGGCGCGGCTTCAAACTCGAAATAACGCCATGGCTTATGAGGATCGGGCGCAATGAAGATCTCGCAAACATCTCGATCCCACAACCCCAGTGTCTTTTTATTCGTGACCGGATGATCGGCGACAATCAGTGGTTCCTGCTGTTTGCCAACAAAACGCACGTGAAGCGCTTCATTGGACCAGCAAATTCTCGCTTCAGCATGCCTTGAGGGCATCGCCGGCTCACCTGACCAGTAATGCTCGATCCGTACAGACTCACACTCTCGCCATATAAAATTTTCAAAATCAGCTACATCGATCGGCGCGTTCACGTGTCGGGCGACAATTTCCATGTTATGAAGACTTCAAACTGTTCAGACAATCGTTTACGAGCTTTTCTGGATCCTCGCTTTGAAAGACTCGCGCGGTCGTTCGCTTCCCAAACCGTTGCAGTAAATATTCCGCCTCATCAGCGACGCCGCCAGTGCCACTCAAACAGCCGATGATTTTTCCCTCATCGTGCGCGATAGTAAACTCGTTGAGTGAGCCCATCGCTCCGGAAACGAAGAGCACGATGTCGCACGATCGCACGAGCACCACGTTTCGACCCTTCAACCCGAAACCCGTGTAAATCAACGCATCGCACGCATCTACCGGTAACTTGTACAACTCGGCATGCTCGCTTTTGTTTGTTCCAGGTGAAATCCCGATATGAAAGCTCCCCGCGTCGTGCGCTGTTTTCCCGACAACGTAAACGATTCCGGTCGTGGCCCCGGTGAGCAAAATAACATCCTTGCCGGCAATCACGCGCGCGAGCCGCTCCGCCTTCTCCACGAGAGCATTCCCGGTTTCAAGCCGTGCGCTCTCGAGAGCTGCCGAACCACCCATGACTCCGATTCTGATTCGCATATCACTCGTCATTCTACCGATTGGTGCACAACCGGCTCATGCCGTTCGTCAACTCTTACACGCGACACACGTTCGTCGCGGTCCCACCAACGCTGGGTTATAAACCAGACGACGCCCGGCAGGAGAAAGAAGATTCCAATCCCGACAGTCACGACGCGGGGCGAGATCTGAAATCGGTCCAGCAGCTCGCCGGTGACGTAGTTAGATGCTGCCATAGTCAAAGTTAACAATGCCAACTCTGCAGCGAACACGCGCCCGCGAAAACTATCAACGACCGCGCGTTGCAATATCACTGTTGAGAAGACCCAAAGAATACTGCCGCCGCAATGCGCGATTCCCAGCACTACGAGGGCAAATATGAAACTTGTTGCGGTGCCAAACGCGATGTAAAAGACGCCGCCGATCAGAAACGCGATCCCGATCGACGCCTGCATGCGGCGGTCTCTTTCGCCGGCCATCCGGCGCGCGACAATCGGGCCTACGGCGGTTCCAATACCACGGGCTGCGAAGAGCACGCCGATTCCGCCCGCGGCGTCCTTGCCGACCGGGAAGATACGCTCGCCAAAGACGGCCAGCAGCGTCAATATTCCGCCACCGAGTCCCCAGGCTGGTTTGACTAACAACACCGCGAGCACGCGTGGTCTGTCTTTCACGTACTTGATGCCCTCAATCGTCTCCGTTATCCCCAGTAATCGACCAAGCGAGAGTTTTTGTCGTTCGCGTTTCTTTCGTTTAGGCACACGGATGCTCGCAATCAACGCCGCGGACAACAGGTACGTCGCGCCGTCGAGAACAAAAGCCACATCGGTTCCGAACGCACCCGTGATGAAGCCGCCAATCGCGGCGCCAAGCGTGAGCATCACGGACCAGGTGACCGACGAGATGGCATTTGCCGCCACGAGTTCCCGATCTTCGACAATCGAGGGAATTGCTGCTGTTTTCGCAGGCTCGAAAAACGTCGCGAGTCCAAGCTGGAAAACCGTCAACACGTAAATGAGCCACAACTGATCCGCACGGCGTACAAAGAGAAACCCGAGCACAACGACGGCACGTAGCAGGTCAGACACGATCATGATTCGCTGGCGGCTAAACCTGTCAGCAATGACGCCCGAGATCGGTCCAAATAAGAAACTGGGAACGAAGCGTGCGACCAGAAGTAGACCAACGTCGCGACCGGAGCCTGTGAGTTTGAGGATGATGGTGTAGAGCGCGATGGTGTTGAACCAGTCGCCCATTTGGCTGACAACCTGCCCGAGCCACAGTTGCCTGAAGCTGCGATTCCGGCGCAGCAGATCGATGTATCCGACTTCCATAATTCGCCGCGGGCTGATGGCTCAGATTAACCAGCCTGACTGAAATTCTCAATCTGACCTGTCAGAATGGAACGACACTTCATAACTCATCAGGATTTCGCAGTAAATCGAGCGGCACGACAGTTGAACATATGCACGACGCGGCTTAGAAGCCTCTGGCTTCGCGGGCCCTCCGCACGGGGTCCGTAGCCGCAAAGTTCTATGACAGTAACGAGTCGTGAAAAATCCCCCCCAGCATGGCAACCCGACAGTACTGGGTCGCCACTTGCCCAATTCGCCGGAGACAGAGTTGAGTTGCTCCCAACTCTATCTCCGGCCGCGTCGCTGCGCGACTCGCTCAACCACTGGTGGCACACAAACCAGTTATGGATTGCGTGGACAATGCTCGTTGTGCCGCTCGTGCTTGAATTGATCTACGGCACGTTTCTCTTGCCCTATCTTGTTCTCACTCCAATCTCAATTCTTGCGACTTATCTGATATACCGCAGCGCGCGCACGCGCCTGCAATCTAAGACCAACGAGGTTGAAGCACTCAGTAGACTTCATCTCGCCACCGCTGAAGCACTCGCAACTGCGATCGACGCCAAAGACCAAACCACACATTGTCACGTCCGGCGCGTGCAGATTTATGCAGCGGGACTGGGTGAAGTTTTTGGTTTATCACGCGACGACATTGCGGCACTGAAAGCTGGGGCACTGCTTCACGATGTCGGCAAGCTCGCTGTTCCGCCGCATATTCTGAATAAACCCGGACCTCTGACTCATGCTGAGTTTGAGAAAATGAAGATTCACACAGTGGTGGGTGCGCAGATCCTCGGTCGCGTGGATTTTCCGTATCCAGTGATTCCGATCGTCAGGCATCATCACGAACAATGGGACGGCCGTGGTTATCCTGACCGGTTGCGCGGTGATCAGATTCCGATCACCGCGCGCATCATTTCCGTCGTTGACTGCTTTGACTCGGTTCGTGAAGACCGTCCGTTTCGAAGAGGCATGACGCTCGACGAAGCGACTGCACTCATTCGTCGCGGCGCCGGAATCCATTTCGACCCGACGGTGGTCGAACAGTTCATCAAACACCTGCCGCGTTTTGACGCGGAAATCGCCAGACTCGGCCTGCAACACCAACCTGCAAACTATTCGACCGAGCCCCCAATTCAACTGAGTGAAGTCGATATCAATCAGACGCGTGAGCGCGGCTCTTACGTCGCCTACGATCAGATCAAGAAGGCACATCGCGAAGTCTACGCGTTGTATGAGATTGCCCGCACTTTTGGCACGTCTCTGGATGTAGAGCACACGCTCGAGATCCTTGTCGACAAAGTGGGCCACGTGGTCCCATTCGACACTTGTATCGTTTACTTCTACGACGAACAGAAAGGTTACGCCACAGCGCGACACGTCGCCGGCAAGAATGCTCAGAAGCTCGCGGGAAGATGTATCGCTTTCGGCGAAGGCGTCACCGGCTTTGCACTCGCGAACCGCAGTCCGGTTAACCAGCTTCATCCGAGTCTTGATTTCAGGGACGTGAATCCTGAGGCTGGGATCAAGTATCGCTCGATGGCCTCGTTGCCTTTGTTCAAAGACGATGTGTTGCTCGGCGCGCTATCGGTCTACTCCGCTGACCTTGAGCAGTACACCGAGGATCACATGCGAGTAATGGAGACTGTGACGCGGCTTGCTTCGGATGCGTTGGGAAATGCAATGCAACACGCTGAGGCGGAGTCGAATGCGTTGACTGATCCACTCACCGGTTTGCCGAATGGACGTTATTTAGCTTTGCGTTTCGAAGAGGAGGCCGCACGCGCCCGCCGCACTGATCGCACTTTCCAGGTCGTCATGCTGGACCTCGATGAGTTCAAGAACGTAAATGACACTTACGGGCACAAAGCAGGCGACAAGATGTTGCGCGAGGTCGCCCATCTCATCGCAGGACAACTGCGTGAGTATGATTTTCTCGCACGTTACGGAGGTGATGAGTTTGTAGCGCTCGTGCAGGAAGTGGTGGGCGCGCAGGTTGAGGAGTTGTGCATGCGCATTGAGAATGCGGTGTCGAAGTTCTCACTGCCACTGGGCCGAAATCGTTTTGCGCGCGTCGGGATCAGCGTCGGAACCGCGACATTCGGAGTCGATGGCGACACTCTGGACCAGCTTGTCGTCGCTGCTGATAACGAGATGTATCGCATGAAATCGAGCCACCGGCGTTCAGCCACGGATCGGCAGGGATCGGAAGCCGCTATCATGTAATTCTTGACATATCCTCACTCATCGCTTTCAATCGCTGTGAGGCGTGTCTCACGACGTGCCCTGCTGAAAGCATGGTAGCTCCCGCCGAAAATCACAGCGCCACACTCTTAATAGTTGACGACGACGCGGCTGCACGCGACAGGCTCCGCGAAATCTTCGAGGCGGCGCATTATCGGGTCGTGACCGCAACCGAAGCTGCTTCCGCACTTCGTGTGCTGAAGGGCGTGCGTTGTGATCTGGTCGCACTCGATCTCGAGATGCCTGGCGTTGACGGCCTGGCACTTTGCAAACTACTGCGCGCCCAACCGACGACGAGCAAATTACCCATCATCGCGCTTTCAGAAAGCGACGACGAAGCACGAAAGGTCCAGGCTTTCACCGCCGGCGCCGACGACTACATCACAAAACCTTCCACGCCCGGCGAGCTGTTGTCACGCGTTAGCCTGCACGTTCGCACTTCGCAACGCGAGTGGGCGCTGATCGGAAGCAATCGCGAGCTGAGATTCTTGTCGGATGTCGGTCGCGGACTGCTGCGCGCGCTCGAACCCGAGCAGCTCGTCCGTCGCGTAGCAGGCGCGACATTCGAAGCGATCGACAGTTCACTGTGCGCCGCCTACGTCACGGTCGGCAAAGACAAACACGCGATGTGTGTGTTCGATCGAGAAGGCGCGGCTGACGATCCAACACTGCTTGATAGCGAAGCGTTACAACGCTGGCTGCGGTCAGCAGAGTCTGCGAACCCGTCGCTGCTCACTGAAAAGGATTCATTTTTTCTTCGCGACGATGTTCACGTGGCCGAGTACGTTTCGCCATTTCGTTTTGCAGGTCGAGCGAAGGGAGCTTTGATCGTCGCATTCGATCGTCGCGAGGGTTGTGGCGAGACAGAAAGACGTTTGATCGAGGCGGCAGCGCAACAAACCTCTCTTGCCGCTCACATCTGCTCGCTCTATCAAGCAGCGCGTGACACGTCGTTGAGTCTTGCGAGAGAAGTCGAAAGACGGACCGCGGAAACTGAAGCACAAAAAAGACTCATCGAAGCGATCGTCGATAGTTTGCCGTTATCGCTTTACGCAATCGACAGGGAATATCGAGTAGTCGCGTGGAACCGCAATCGTGAGCTCGGTGAGCTGGGTATTCCGCGTGGCTCAGTGCTTGGCAAGAACGTGTTTGAGGTGCTCACGCGCCAGCCGCGCGACATGCTCGAGGAAGAGTTTGCGCGGGTGTTTGAGAGTGGTGAGATCGAGCGCATCGATCAGGAGACTCCTTCACCGAAAGGCGACATTCGCCATTGGGTGATCAGCAAGATCCCGATGTGGGCGGACAACACCGGAGAAGTCAGCCACGTCATCACTGTCGGCGAGGAAGTCACGGACCGAGTTGAAGCCAATCGCGCGATCGCACGGGCCGAGAAGCTCGCGGCGGTTGGTCGTCTGGCGGCCGGTGTGGTCCATGAAATCAACAACCCGCTCGCTACGATCTCCGCCTGTGCGGAATCGCTGGAAGCGCGTGTGAATGAAGGAGCGTTTGAAGGCTCAGCGGCGTTGGATGATCTGCGCGAGTATCTCGGGCTGATCCGCAGTGAAGCATTTCGCTGCAAGAGCATAACGATGGGCCTGCTCGATTTCAGCCGCACACGAAATGCGGACCATGTGACGATCAATCTGGCAGACGTAATTCGCTCGGCCGTGCGTTTGCTTTCTCACCAGAAGCGAAGTCCGTTCGTAGAGTTTAAGCTCGAAATTGCTGACGATTTGCTGCCTGTTTCTGGCGATCCCGGCCAGTTGCAACAAGCTATTATCGCGCTTGCGACGAATGCGCTCGACGCGATGGGAGACAACGGCGTGTTAACGATCATGAGCGGTAACGACGGCGAAAAGGTCGTGGTGGAAGTGCGCGACACAGGCGTCGGCATACCGCCGGAAAACCTGCCGAAAATCTTTGAACCCTTCTTCACAACGAAGGAAATAGGACGTGGAACAGGTCTTGGGCTGGCTGTATGTTATGGTATCTTAACGGAGCATGGCGGCACTCTTGACGTGCAGTCAACCGTGGGATCGGGCACGACTTTCACGATCACTCTTTCCGCAGTCAAGATAAGCGAGGAACAGACAGTTTGAGCGAGCAGCAACAGCAGGCACGAATTCTGATCGCAGAAGACGAGGCCAACCTTCGACTCGTTTTGCAGAAGGAATTGGAGAGGCTGGGCTATCGAGTGCAGGCAGCGCCTGACGGTGAGGCCGCGTTACGCAAACTCGAAGAAAGCAACGTCGACGTGCTGCTGTGTGACATCAACATGCCGCGCATCGACGGCATGGAATTGCTGCGGCGTGTACATCAACGGCCCAACCCGCCGGAAGTGATCATGTTGACGGGTCAGGCCACGGTTGAGACTGCCGTGGAGGCAATGAAGCTCGGCGCTTACGATTACCTGACGAAACCCTACACGATTTCGGAACTCGACATTCGCGTAAAGCAGGCCGCGGATAAGCGACGTTTGCGCGTCGATAATGTTCGACTGCGTGAGCAACTGGCGCGACAGTCTGCGTTGCCTGAAATCGTTTCAGTATCGGAAGTGATGAAAGAAGCGATACGTTTGATTGAACGCGTCGCTCCGTCAGAAGCTTCAGTGCTGATTACGGGAGAGTCGGGAACCGGAAAAGAGCTGGTGGCCCATGCGATACACAGGCTTTCGAATCGTGCGGAGGCGTCGTTTGTCGATTTAAACTGTGCTGCTTTTCAGGAGTCGCTGCTCGAGTCGGAGCTGTTTGGATATGAAGCCGGCGCGTTCTCGGGCGCGAAGGGCCGGAAGCTTGGACTGATCGAGCTTGCTGATGGTGGCACGTTGTTTTTGGACGAAGTGACGGAGTTGCCGGCGCAGTTGCAAGCGAAGCTGTTGCGGGCGATTGAGACGCGCACGTTCTTCCGAGTGGGTGGTGTGCGCAAAGTCGAGGTCAATGTTCGGATCGTCGCTGCGACGAATCGAAATCTCGACACGGTGGTTAACGACGGCGTGTTCAGATCAGATCTGCTTTATCGTATCAACGGTTTTCAGATCAGCCTGCCGCCGTTACGAGAGCGACCCGAAGACATCGATCCGCTGGCGCGTTACCTGCTGAAACAAGTCGCTGGCACACAGCCGCCGGAGCTTACCGAAGAAGCATTCACCGCGTTGCGTTTGTACCATTGGCCCGGCAACGTGAGGCAGTTGAAGAACTGTCTGGAGCGCGCGGTGATTCTTTCCAACAATGGACGCATAACGCTTTCAGAACTTCCGCCGGAGGTGACGCGGCCGGCCGTTGTAGCACCCGTATTGACAAGTATTCCGGCTGCTGTTGTTGGGGGAGACTCTGCGGTTCCGCCTGTTGCGTCCGCTGTGATTCCGTCGACGCCGGGGTCTTTAAGAGAAGTTGAGCGGCAGCAGATTCTCGCCGCGCTCGAACAGACCGGCTGGCATCGCGGCAAGACCGCTGAGATTCTCGGCATCTCTCCATCCACTCTTTATCGGCGCTTGCGTGATTACGATCT
>DAIOGT010000137.1:0-13144 GCA_036745095.1 Pyrinomonadaceae bacterium | reverse complement strand
ATTGCTTCATCTTCGACGTCTCGATGCCCGGCATGTCCGGCATTGAGCTGCTCAAGCGAGTTCGCGATCGAGGCATTCAAACACCGACGCTGTTCCTGACCGCGCACGATGCGCTCTCGGACAAGGTTGCCGGTTTCGAAGCAGGCGCCGACGACTACCTCGCGAAGCCATTCAGTCCGCGCGAGCTGGAGTACAGAGTCGAAGCACTGTTACGACGCGGCGGATCGACGCCACAAGAGGCTGACGGCGAACGCATTGAAGTCGGTGATCTGGTAATCGATAAGCGTCGTCATGAAGTGATGCGAAACGGCTATCGCGTTGACCTGACGCCGCTCGAGTTTCAGATCCTCGAGCTGCTTGCGTCCGAGCCGGGACGCGCATGGTCCAGAAACGCGTTGCTCGATCGCGTTTGGAGCACGGACTACGAAGGCTACCAGCGCAACATCGACCCACACATCAATCGACTTCGTAAGAAGCTTGAAACTGATCCGAAAAATCCACGCTATGTTTTGACCGTTCGTGGTGTCGGTTACAAGCTGAACGAGATTCCCTGATCGCGATGCTGTGGTGGGTCGGCACAGGGCTGATTGTTGCCTGGATAATCCTCTATTTATTCGCGCCTCGTGGTTGGATTCACCTTCTGCTCCTCTCGGGAATCTGTGTACTGATTGTCCAGATCGCCGCCTACCGGAAAACTAAAACTCACAAATCTCCGCGATAAATCGGCTTGACCTCATTAGATCCTTCGGCAACAATGCGCCTGTTTGAGGCATCAAGAGCATAGTAGATCTAGCCAACTTTCCCAGATTTTCAACCAGGAGTTGTTTCGCCATGACTTTCAGACGCATTGGTAGGCATATCGTTTTTGCGCTCAGTGCTTGCTTAATCTTTGTATCTGCCGCAGTTGCTCAGGACGTCGAACGTAAGACAGTAGCGATCACCTATCCGCTCGACGAAACGGTTACAGTTAAGTTTCGCGGGACGACTGTGTTGCCGCGTCTGAAAGGCGAGGCGAAAGTGAAACGCGCCGGCCGTCGCGGTACACGCGTCGAACTCAGCATCGAAGACCTGCCGCGCGCGTCAGAACTGGGCGGCATCTATACCACTTACATTCTTTGGGCCATCTCGCCCGATGGACACGTCGATAGCCTCGGCGAAATCAAACGCAGCGGCAGCACTTTGGTTGACTCTAAGATCGACGTCACCACGCCGCTTCAAACATTCGCTCTCATCCTAACCGCCGAGCCACACTTCCTGATGAAAGTGCCGAGTCGCATGGTCGTGATGGAGAACCTGCCGCCACAACGTCTAAACGGCAGTCAGGTGGAGACCGCGGACGTTCGTTACATCGGTAACTCCAGTGACTACTTCCGCGATGCACGCGTTCCGGAACTCGCGGATCGTGATTACCGGCAAACTCCAGTGTCACTCCTTGGCGCACGCCAGGCCGTGAGTCTCGCGAAATACGCAGGAGCCGCGTCAGACGCGCCCGCGGAATTGCAGACCGCAGAAGATCATTTGCAGGCCGCAGAGAAGGCGTGGCGCTTGAATCAACCGATCGCGGAAATTGACATGGAAGCGCGACGAGCAACTTCATCGGGCGCGCATGCTGAAGAGGTTGCAATGGCGCGAAAAGCTGCGCGCATCCGTCGCGAAGAGATTCGCCGCCGTGATGACGCAGTGCGCAGCGCCGAACAGACTGCGGAAGCGTCGCAGCGTGAAGTGGCCCAGCTCCGTACCGCGCTCGAGAAAGAGCAACGCGCACGCGAACTTGCCGAACGCGACGCAGGCACCGCCAACGATCAGCTCCGTGAGAAGCGAGTCGAGATCGCGCAATTGCGTGATGAGATTGCAACACTGCGTGCTGACAGTGAAGCCGCAAAATTAAAACTCGCGCGGTTCGAAGGTGAGAAACAGGCCGAGACCGCGCGCGTCGAAGCAGAACGGCGTGCGGCTGAAAGACGAACCGCGGAAGCGACCCTGAAAGAAACGCTCGCGAAATACGGAACGCTTAAAGAGACTGCGTCCGGTTTCCGTCTGACACTGCCGGAAACAATCTGGACGAGCGCGCGTGCGGCGACATTGTCGGCTGCGTCATCGGCGAAACTCGAGCCGCTTGCGGCATTGCTTGCAAGTAATCCCGATTATCAGATCCTGATCGAGGCTTACACTGACAGCAAGGGTAATGAAGTGTCGCTTCAGCAGTTAACGCAGGAGCGCGCGCGTGTGTTGTCCGATCGATTTCAGACGGCGGGTGTCGATCCGATGCGGATCCAGGCCAACGGCATGGGCGCGTCGAACCCGCTTGCCCCGAACACGACGGTGGCAGGCCAGCGAAAGAACCGGCGTGTTGAAATCACTTTTACGTCGCCGATCGGCAGAACTGCAGTGAATTAATTTAGCCGCGGATCTACGCGAATGAACGCAGCTTAGCGTTTGTTCGCGAAAATCTGCGGCTAATAAGTTTGATGTCTCCACTTGATCCCCACGAGATTTTACAGGTCATCGGCTACAGCATCGGCGCGCTGCTGCCGCTCTGGATGCTGTTCCAGCTCATCACTCACCGCAGCCAGCTGACTGATATTGAACGCCTCCTCGCAGCTCTCGCCCTCACGATGGGCGGTTGGCACACGAGTAACCTCGTCATCACGCTTCACGGTCTCTTCGATCTTGGACCAGACACCTGGAGCACGCTCCTGCGCGTCGCCGACACCATCGCCGTAGTTAGTATCACTTTTGCTTACTCATTTCTGCTTCACGTTCACCTGCACCTCTGGGCCAACGCACACGGTCGCTCGCTAAACCGCAGCGAACAACTGCGCGTCTATCTTTCCTACATTCCGACGGTCTTTCTCCTCGTCGCCGTGCCGCGTCTGTGGACGGGCGACTACGAACCGATGTTCACGAAGCTCTCATTCTTCGTGATCCCGTTCGCATTCTGGATCGCGTACGTGCTGGGCCTCATTGCTTTGACGGAGCTGCTGATCGCGAGGAAGAGCGGGAACCGCAGCGAGAAGCGCATCATGCGCACGCTGGCGGCGTCGTTTGTTGGCGTCGGCATCGTGATCTTTGCCGCACTCGCGGCTGGTGTGGGCGAGGGAACAGTTGCCGGACTATATCTCAAGACGCTCGCCAATCTCGGTTCGCTGTTGCCTTCAGTCCTGCTCGCTTACTACATCTACCGTTATCGCTACCTCGAGATCATCATTGAAGAGAGTCTCGTCGTCGTCACGTTTGCGACCGTGGTGTTGACGGTCTACGTTTTTGGCATCCGCACGATTGGCGACTGGATGACGCAGCGATACGGAGTCAGACCCGGGCTCGTCGACGCGCTACTGATTCTCGCCCTCGCACTGCTGGCCGCACCCTTACGTGGCTTCCTGGCCCGGCGATTTCACAAGCTGTTCGAGCGTGAGGCCGCGCTGTACAAGGAGATCGTGGCTCGTATCGGATCGTATGCGGGGCACTACAAGGACCTTTCGGATCTTTTGCACTTTGTCGAAGAGCGTACGACGGGCGCACTCGGTTTGCGACAGCTCAAGATTTTTCTTGACGATGAGCAATCTGAACCATGGGTAAAGCAGGTGCTTGAAAAATCGAAGGAGAGCGGCTGGCAGCCGGTCGAAGACGACCCGGCGTTAACTGCGCAGAGTTTTAAGCTCGCGTACCCGTTGCGTCGTGAAGACGAAGTTCAGGGGTTGTTGGCTGTCGATGCAGCCTCGGCGAGTTTGACACCTGACGTGCACTCGATACTCGGGCTGCTTGCCGATCAGGTCGCAATCGCGATTGACGATTCGAGACTGCTTGAAGAAAACCTGCGACTGGAGCGTGAGCTTGCGCAACGCGAGCGTCTCGCTGCACTTGGGCGCATGGCGGCAACTGTGGCGCACGAGATCAAAAACCCATTGTCGGCGATCAAGTCGATCGCACAGGTGATGCGTGAAGATGAGAGTCTGCGGAATGAATATGAACGAGATCTCGGTTTGATTGTTGGCGAGACTGATCGACTCAGTCAGAGTGTGACTCAGTTGTTGAGTTTTGCGCGGCGGGAAAGTCCGGCGGGACAGCCGTTGAGTGTTGATGAGCTCGTGCGATCCGTCGTCGATCTGTTTCGCGCGAGTGCGAAGGAGCAGGGGATTGTTCTTGATTCACAGGTGAAAGTCGAAGCAGAGTTGGCGGGTAGATCAGTTTCGGCTGTGCGTGATGCGTTGTCGAATTTATTGCTTAACGCATTACAGGCGACGCCGCACGGAGGAAAGGTTAAGCTGAATGCCGCCGCGAGTGATGGCGAGCTCGTGATCAGTGTGCAGGATAGTGGTCCAGGTGTGCCGGTGGATTTGCGAGAGCGGATCTGGGAGCCGTTCTTTACGACGCGGCAGCGCGGGACAGGATTGGGATTGGCGATCGTGCGCAAGCGCGTGCAGGAGGTTGGTGGAACGGCTGTGCTGGATGTTGGCAGGAATGGCGGTGGCGCTCTGTTCGAGTTGCGTGTTCCCCTTTAACAGCAGAGCCAGCGCAGATCCTTGGCGTCTATGCGTGGAACTTTCTTTGTAAGTGGGCGTGTTAAGGTTTGACCTGATGACCTGTTGATTGAAGGAGAAGACCCGCAATGAAGATCAAAAATTTTCTGACTGCGATGCTGCTGGTACTATGCTCGGTAGTGTTTTTGAACCTTAAAGCTCAAGCCTCGCAGGAACCCACTGACGAAGCCAATCTCGAAACCCAGCTCTATTTAATCGTCGGCACCAACCAGGACGTTGACGATACAAAATTGCCGCCGTCGCTCGATGCTGTCGTGAAACACTTGCGCTCGACGCTCCCGTTTAAGAATTACCGGCTGGCCGCAACTCTAATCAATCGCGTTAAGAATGAGGGACGCCTCGATCTGAGCTGGATCGGTGGACCACTCACCCTTCCAACCGGCGCGGCCTCGGCCGTGACGCCGAGCTTCAGCCAGTTCAAAGTGCGACAAGTGAAACTTGTGCGTAATAGTGAAAACCAGCAAGTGGTGCAAATGCTTGGATTCAACTTCGGCGCTCGCATTCCGATCCAGACTCCCGGAGCAATCGCAGCGAGCGGCGCTGTAGCTCCAACTGTGGCTTACGAGAACACCGGCGTGTCAACGGACATCAGCATGCGCGAATCCGAACCGGTGATTGTCGGTACGCTCAACATTGGTCCCTCGGGCGATGCGATTATCCTCGTCGTTTCGGCGAAGAGAACGACGAAGTAGAGTCCCGGAATTCGCTGCTTATCTTTGGCACGCGACGCGCTAGGAGTTTAGGGCCGCACGGCCCTAAACTACTCAGGAAGTGAGAAAAGACGCGTTGCGATTGATGATTGTTGATGACGAGGAAGCCGCACGCTACGGCATGCGGCGAGCCCTCTCCACCCTTGGTTACAACATCACGGAAGCGGGTTCTGCCGAGGCCGCCCGGGCCTTACTCAAACAACACGAGCCTGACCTTCTGCTCCTTGATGTAAACCTTCCCGGATTAAGCGGACTCGATTTTCTTCGCGAGCTCAAAAGCGCAAACGGCAATGCTCCGCTCGTGATCATCGTCACGGCGCACGGCTCCGAACGCATGGCGGTGGAAGCCGTCAAAGCGGGGGCACACGATTACATTTCCAAACCATTCGAGCTCGACGATCTGCGGCTCGTGATCAAAAACGCTGCCGAGACAATTCAACTCCGGCGCGAGAATTATTCCCTCCGGCGGCGGATCGAAGTCGAACGTTCGCAGCGTGGAGCCCTCATCGGCAACTCCGACGCGATGCAGAAAGTGCGCGCAATGATCGACAAAGTCGCGGAGACCGATGCCACGGTGCTTGTTCGCGGCGAATCCGGCACTGGCAAGGAACTCGTCGCGCGTGAACTTCACGAACGCAACAGCGTCCGCCGCAACGCCTCCTTCGTCGCAGTTAATTGCGCCGCGCTGCCCTCCGAGTTAATCGAATCAGAGCTGTTTGGACACGAAAAAGGCGCGTTTACGGGCGCTGCGGCAAGGCGCGAAGGCAAGTTTGAACAGGCAGACGGCGGTACCTTGTTTCTCGACGAAATCGGCGACATGAGCTCGAATGTGCAGGCCAAACTGCTTCGGGCGTTGGAAGAAAGACGCATCGAACGACTCGGCGCGAACGAGTCGATTCCGGTTGACGTCCGCATCGTCAGCGCAACTCATCGGCCACTCGAGCAGGAGATTACGAACGGCAACTTCCGCGCGGATTTGTTCTACCGGCTGCGCGTAGTGACAGTCGAGATCGCGCCGCTGCGCGACCGTCGTGAAGACATTCCGCTGCTGGCGGAAACCTTTATGCGTCTCGCTTCCGAGCGCTATGAGTTGCCACAGCGATCACTCAGCCAGGGCGCCTTACGACGCCTGATGGAGTACAACTGGCCGGGTAATGTACGTGAACTGAAAAACACGATCGACCGTGCCGTGATCATGGCCGACGGTGATGAGGTCGCGCCGAAGGACCTGCCCGACGAGATCACTCCCGGCGTTTCCAAAACCGGAATTACGGAGGGCAGCGATGCGGAAACCGACGGCTTGAGAGTGCCGTTCACGGCTGATTTTCGCGAAGACAGGCGCGAGTTTGAGCGCCGCTACATAAGCCGCTGTCTCGAGTACACCCAGGGAAACGTAACGCGCGCCGCTGAGATTTTGGACATGCACCGGCAGTCGTTGCAACACAAGTTGAGACAACTCGGCCTCGGTCGTCGCTACGTATCCGTGAACGACGACACGCAGGATAATCCCGACAGTTGACAGAAGATCATGAAGGCAAAACTAGACGCGATCATCCAACGCGAACAGGCTGAGTACCTGGACCAACTGTTAACCCAGAACGATCCTTTGCTTGCCGAGATGGAAGCTTACGCAGCGGAGCATCGCGTGCCGATCGCCGATCGCGAGGTGGCGCGTTTTGTGGAGATCACTGCGCGCGTGTCGGGTGCTCGCAAGGCCTTAGAGATCGGAATGGCGATCGGGTATTCGGTGGTCCATCTTGCACGCGGCATGGGCGAGGGTAGTGTCGTCGTCACGATCGAGCCGAGTGACGACATGATTAGCGCCGCGACTGGTTATCTAAAGCGGGCCGGCTTGCTCGATCGAGTTGAGATCGAGCGCGGCGAAGCTTTGAAAGTGATTCCCACTCTCGAAGAGACTTTCGATCTGCTTTTCATCGATGCGCTGAAAGAAGAATACTCACAATATCTCGATCTCGGTTTGCAACGTCTGCGAAATGGCGGCGTTGTGATTGTCGATAATCTGCTCTGGGGCGGAAAGGTCGCGACCGGTGACACCGAGAGCTCAACGGTGGCACTACGAGAATTCAATCAATACTTCATCAACCATCCGCAGTTGATTGCCGCGGTACTCCCCGTGGGCGACGGCCTCGGCTACGCAGTAAAAACATAACCGCAAACAGCACATAAAGTCACCGCGTCAGGCTAAATTATATTTTTGTGCTTTTGTGCCTTTTGTGGCTACATCTTGATTAAAGTTTCTTGCGCGTGCTAACTTCCACGCGTCTCTTCTTTTGCGAGCTTCCTCTTGACTCGCACTGAACTAAAGCGACTGGCACTAAGTGGAGGTTACGCATGCGCAGTACCGCACCTAAACAGATCATTGCCCTCATCTTGCTAGCCGCGCTGGCATTCTCGACCTCCTCCTGCACCATCGCCTCAAGCAATGAAGAGTTCTTCGGCAAGACCACTCCTCCCGCGCGAAACATCTTTCGATATGTTAACGGCGACGAACCCGAATCACTCGATCCCGTAGTCGGCAACGGCCAACCAGAAGCGCGACTTTACATGGCCCTTTACGAAGGTCTCGTCGAGTACAACCCCAAAACGCTCGCTCCCGATCCGGCACTCGCCGAACGCTGGCATATCAACAACGACTCGTCTGAGTTCATCTTTCACCTGCGTCAGAATGCTCGCTGGTCCAACGGCGATCCGATCGACGCGAACGACTTTGTTTACAGTTTCAGGCGTGCGCTTGATAAAAATACCGCCTCTCGCAACGCGTACCTTGCTTATTATTTGAGGTACGCTCAGGCCTATAACCAGCAGCGCGTCTTTGTGCGCGATCCGCAAACAGGAGAGTTCCTGATTGCCAGAGATTTTGACGACAGTCTTCCCGCTGAGCCACTCAGCAGCGGTCCAATCGATCCGACTAAAAACGAATATCTTCCAGACCCGAACGAGTCGACCCCCAATCACGACACAGCGTTCCATCAACAGCTGCATGCGCCGTTGCGGTTGACGCTTCCGAGTGATGAAAAATCGCGTACAAAACAGATCGATGCTGATCAGAAACTAAAAGCAGCCGTGGCCGGCAAGGAATTGGTCCCGGTTAAGGGCGAGGATCTCGGCATCGAAGCGATTGACAAGTACACGTTGCGGATCTCGCTGGTCCAACAGGCGCCGTTTTTCCTTAGCCTGCTCGCACATCAACTCTTTCGTATCGTGCCGCGCAAAGTGGTCGAACAATTCGGCGATAAGTGGGCACAGGCCGAACACATTGTTACCTCCGGCGCATTCAAGGTGAAAGAATGGGTTCCTTACGATCGACTCGTTCTCGAACGCGATCCGATGTACTGGGACACCGCCAATGTCAGGTTGGAAGAATTGCATTTCTTCCCAATGACCGACCAGTCGAGTGTGATGAATCTCTACAAGGTTGGTGAACTCGATGCGGTGTACAACCACGCAGTACCCAACTCGTGGCTGCATGTTCTGAAATCAAAGAAAGATTACATGGACAAGGGTGAGGCGGCGATCGACTATTTGATCATCAACACCACCAAACGTCCATTGGATAATCCGAAGGTCAGAAGGGCCTTTAACCTGTCGATCGACAAGGAAGGGTACGCAGCGTGGCGACGCATCGTGAAACCGCTGACGGCGTTTACGCCGGTGGGAATGTTTCCCGGATACCCACAGCCTAAAGGCGCCGCGTTCAACCCGTCTGAAGGGCGGAGGCTTCTGGGCGAAGCGGGCTACCCAGTCGTGCAAAAAGCGGACGGCACTTTTTCGTGCCCAACTTTTCCGGTGGACCAGGTTGAGTTTAGTTACAACAGTCAGTCCTCGAACAAGGCAGTCGTTGAGTGGATGCAGGCACAGTGGAAACAGAATCTTGGCGTTACAGTTGGCCTGCGAAATATGGAGTGGAAGACTTTTTTGGAAGCCAAGGAAAAACTCGACTTCAAGGGATTCTTACGGGGTGCATGGGGCGCGGATTACATGGACCCGTTCACCTTTCTGAGTCTGTTCTACACTGCAGGCGAGAGTGGCACCGGGTGGGAAGATCCGAAGTACGTCGCGATGCTCGACAAAGCTAATCGCAATCCCGACCACCACGAACGTTACAAGTTGCTGGCTGAAGCAGAAGCTTACATGCTGGAGCAACAGCCAATAATTCCACTCGATTCTCCATCAGTGAATTGGCTCAAGAAGCCGTACGTAAAAGGCATGTATCCGAACCCGGCATCCTTGTTTGCCTGGAAGTATATTTACATCGAGCGCGATCAGTCTAAGTGGGATTACGGCACGCCGAGCCTCGCCGCCGAATAGACAGAACGCGCACCATATTAACGAATGCTTCGGTTCATTGTCAGACGTCTTCTGGTCACGATCCCCACGATTCTCGTCGTGATCACAATCACATGGGTCTTAATTAAACTCGCGCCGGGTAACTTCTACTCGGGCGAGAAACGAATACCGCCAGCCATCGAGCAAATCATTCGGGAGAAGTACGGCCTCGATAAGCCCTGGCACCAGCAATATTGGAAAACAATGTGGCCTATCGTGAGTCGTCTCGACTTCGGAACGTCGCTGAGATACGAAGGCCAGTCAGTAAATACCATTATCAAACGCTCTTTGCCGGTTTCAGCAGCAGTCGGAATCCTTGCGTACCTGCTCGCGCTGATCGTGGGCATCACTGTGGGTTCGATCGCGGCGCTGAAACAGAACTCGAAGTGGGACTATGGCTCGATGGCCTTGGCGATGCTCGGCATCTCGGTGCCGAACTTTGTTCTTGGTCCAATCCTGGTCCTGATTTTTTCCCTCAGTCTTTACTGGCTCCCACCATCGCGCTGGGGCGGCTTCCCCAGTCGAAACCTAATCTTGCCTGTCTTAACTTTGTCTGCGATTTACATGGCCTACATTGCACGACTCACGCGGGCGGGAATGCTCGAAGTGCTTCGTTCGGACTACATTCGTACTGCGCGCGCGAAGGGATTGAGTGAGCGTGACGTTGTGGTTCGTCATGCGTTGCGTGGCGGTTTGATGCCGGTGATTTCGTACACTGGACCAGCCCTCGCGTTTCTGTTGACGGGAACAGTTGTCGTCGAGAGGATTTTTGCGTTGCCGGGTTTGGGGAACTACTTCATCCAGGCATCACTGAATCGCGACGAGCCGTTGATCATCGGCATCGTCGCGTTTATTGCGATCACGCTTTTGTTGATGAATCTGCTGGTTGATATCGCTTACGCGTATCTGGATCCACGAGTGAGATATCACTGATATGTCTGTTGCTGAAGCCGATTTGTTGCCCGAGGAAACTGGCGCGTTCGTGCGCGGCACGTCGCTGTGGCGCGATGCTTGGCGTCGCCTGCTGAAAAACAAGCTTGCGGTTTTCGGGCTCGTCGTAGTTGTTATCGTCACGATTGCTTCGATTGTCGGACCAACCCTCATCAAACGTATCTTCGGTTTCACACCTGATTACATTCCCTCGCACGATCCGAATCTGACACAATCGTTTCCGCCTTTTACTGGCCCGAACGGTGAATTCTCGTGGGCCCATCCGATGGGTACCGACAACGCGGGACGTGATCAGCTCGCTCGTGTGTTACAAGGCGGGCAGATCTCGCTGTTTGTCGGTGTTCTTTCGACGTTCGTATCGTTATTGATCGGTGTTAGTTACGGCGCGATTGCGGGTTACGTCGGCGGGCGTGCTGACAACGTGATGATGCGCATCGTGGACGTGCTCTATTCGCTTCCTTACATCATCGTCGTCATCGTGCTGCTCTCGATGTTTCGCAGCCAGACGCCTCGAGGCCAATTGATCCTGCTCTTTGTCGCGATTGGATCGGTGTCATGGCTAACAATGGCTCGGATCGTTCGCGGGCAGGTGTTGTCGTTAAAGAACCAGGACTTTGTGCTCGCGGCACGAGCGACTGGGGTTTCGAATACGCGCATCATCTTTCGACATCTCGTGCCGAATACCTTAGGTCCGGTGATCGTCTACGCAACTTTGACGATTCCGCAGATCATGTTGACCGAGGCGTTCCTTTCGTTTCTCGGCTTTGGCGTGCAGGCGCCGCTGGCTTCGTGGGGCAGTTTGGCAGCGGATGGAATTCAGAACATCGCGATTTTCCCGTGGCAATTGATCTTTCCCGGCGTGACGATGGCGCTGACGCTTTTTTCATTGAATTTCCTCGGCGATGGGTTGCGCGACGCGCTCGATCCGCAGATGCGAACGACATGAAGTTGAGAGTTGAACTCTAAACTTTAAAACCTATGACCTCTAACGCAGACGGCAATCTTCTCGAAGTACGAAATCTCCGCACGTACTTCGCAACCGACGACGGAGTCGTCAAAGCCGTCGACAACATCTCCTTTCAGCTCACGCGTGGTGAAACGCTCGGCATCGTTGGTGAGTCAGGCTCAGGAAAGTCAGTCACGAACCTCTCAATCATCCGCCTCGTTCCCAGTCCTCCCGGAAAAATCGTCTCGGGAGAGGTGCTCTTCAACGGCGCCGATCTAATGGCACTCTCAGACAACGCGATTCGCAAGATCAGGGGACGACGCATCGCAATGATCTTTCAGGATCCGATGACTTCACTTAATCCATTCATGAAAATCTCCAGACAGCTAATGGAGATGACTGAGCTGCACCTGGGCCACACGAAAGAACAAGCGCGCGCTCACGCCATCCGCATGCTGGAAACCGTCGGCATTCCCGACGCACGTGAACGCGCCGACAGCTATCCGCACGAGTTTTCCGGCGGTATGCGGCAGCGCGTGATGATCGCAATGGCGCTTTCGTGCGAACCGGAGCTCCTGATTGCCGACGAGCCCACCACGGCGCTTGACGTCACTATTCAGGCGCAGATACTCGAGCTGATAAAGAAACTGAAAAGCGAGACCGGCACGAGCGTGATTCTCATCACACACGATCTCGGCGTCGTGGCGGGTATGACGGATCACGTGATCGTGATGTACGCCGGAAAGATCTTCGAGCAAGCGCGAACCACCGAGCTGTTTGCGTTGCCCGGCAATCCGTACACAAAAGGATTGCTTCGGTCAGTGCCCGATCCAACGGACGAACAGGGCAAGCTCTACCAGATCCCGGGACTGCCACCCGACGTCGCGCACCTGAAACCCGGTTGTCCTTTCGCACAGCGTTGCGATTACACGCAGGACATCTGCCGCCGTGAGTTTCCACCGTTCGTGCAGCTCAACTCAGATCACTACTCGCTCTGCCATTTTGCGCGCGAAGTCTACACAGAATCGGGTGGTACACCGGCATGAGTGAAAACAACTCGGTGCTGCTTTCGATCAGGGATCTGAAAGTACATTTCGATCTCGGCGGTGGTGGCCCACTCGACAAGTTGTTCGGCACGAACCCGCAGAAGCGCGTCGTGAAGGCAGTTGACGGCGTTTCACTCGACATCTACGAACAGGAAACTCTCGGACTCGTCGGCGAATCAGGTTGCGGCAAATCGACTCTCGGACGTGCGATACTCCGGCTCACCGAGCCGACTGAAGGCCAGGTGTTCTATCGAGATCGCGACCTCGCACATCTTTCGCAAAGACAATTGCGCGAGCAACGCCGGCATTTACAAATAATTTTTCAGGATCCTTACGCGTCGCTGAATCCACGCATGACGATCGGCCAGATCGTCGGCGAGCCACTCGAGACGTTTCGTCTGGCGCGAGGAAGGGAAGCAGAGCGACGCGTGCAGGAGTTGCTCGAAACAGTCGGGCTAAGCAAGCGTTTTATCAAACGATACCCGCACGAGTTTTCGGGAGGTCAACGCCAGCGCATCGGTATCGCACGAGCGCTCGCAGTCGATCCCGATTTCATAGTTGCGGATGAACCAATCTCCGCGCTTGACGTCTCCATTCAGGCGC
>DAIOGT010000136.1:0-13220 GCA_036745095.1 Pyrinomonadaceae bacterium | reverse complement strand
AGTACCTGACCACTCCCACGCGTCCAGTCCAGGTGGATCGCGATCGTTCGGTGGCGGGACTTCTCGAGAAGATGGAAGGAACAGGCTTCGGAGGCCGCCAACTTGCCGAAGCGCATCGCATCTGGCTCGACATGCTGGGCGACAACACGACCATCATGGTCGCTGCTTCAGGCGCACTGATTCCCGCCGGCATGCGCCGTTTGCTCGCTTACGTGATCAAGAACCGCTTCGTGGATGTGCTGGTGCTCTCAGGTTCGCTGCTTTTCCACGATCTCCACGAAACACTCGGACGTTATCACTTCCAGGCCCATCCAACCATGACCGACGCGGAACTGGAGTCGGCGCAAATCAGTCGCATGTGGGATCTGCTCGCGAGTGACGAGGAATACCGCGAAGCAAAGGAATGGATCGGCGGGTTTACTAATCAACTCGATCAAACGCGCGCATACTCGGTGCGCGAGTTCTTACATCTGCTCGGCAGAGAACTTGCCGAAATCGCATCGGAGGATGGCGTGCTCACGTCCGCGTACAAGGCGAAAGTGCCTATCTTCTGCCCGGCCATTGCTGATAGTGGACTTGCAGTTGGAATCGCGGGTGCAAGGTTCGAGAAGAAAAACAGTTTTCTGTTCGACACGATTCAGGACGTGCTCGACATGATGAACGTCGTGGTTAACGCGCGCGTTTCGGGGATCCTCAACCTCGGCGGCGGGACGACCAAGAGTTTCATTCAACAAGCGGCGCTCTCGTCGTTCCTGCAAAAGGAACATCATCACGGGCACAAGTACGCGATTCAGATCTCGACTGATGCTCCGCATCCGGGCGGCAGATCGAATGCCGTTTCGTTTGATGAGGGATTGATTTACGGAAAGCTGGCGCGCGGCGCGCACACTGCATACGTGCCGTGTGACGCAACGATCGCGCTGCCGATACTGATCACATCGCTTTCGCAAACGGCGGCAAAGTATATGAAGGGACGCAAGAAACCAAACTTCACCTTCGGCCGGGAATTGATAGTTGAGGCTCCGTAATCTGAGTCATCTGTGAACTACGCACGCGATTGCGTCGCGCGTACATCGCTTTGTCGGCCTGTTCAATTGCCTGTCCCAGGTCCGTCAAGGACGTAAAGCCCGCCACTCCATAAGAGACGGTCACCGTTACAGGCATTCCAATCCAGCGCTCGCAGTTCTCCTCGAGTATCTTGTTCAACTTTTCAATGCGCCGGCTTGCCTCCGGCTGCGGCAGCTTGAACATCAGCACCAGAAACTCATCCCCACCCCAGCGAAACAGCATGTCGTCCGCACGCACTAACGAACGCATCGCTCGCGCAACCGCGCGAATCGCTTTATCGCCGACGGTGTGGCCCATCGTGTCGTTGATAGGTTTCAAGTTGTCGATATCGAGCACTGCAACACTGCCTGAAGTCGCCGAATTATCGTGACCACCACCTTCAGGACGTCGCAGCAGCGAGTGAAAAGCGTGACGGTTCAATGCTTCGGTTAGCGGATCCATCTGGACCAGCAACTCGAGCTGGTCACGGGCGTCCGTGAGTTTCCGGTTTGCCAGCTCGACTTCGCGGCGCACACCTTCCATCAACACCATCACCGTTCCAAAACCGAGCAGTATTTCAAACAGCAGATCGAAAAGCGACGTGTAGCGAAAATAGCTCGACGGCACCGTTATTCCGAGTAAGCCTTTGCGCGCTGCAAACGCCGGAACGTAGTGAAAAAAACCGATCGTCATCAGCAGCAGCGCCACTGACATCACGCGAATTCCCGGACTCGCTTCTTCGCGCCGGTGACCGCCGCGCAAAGTAAAAAACGAGATCAGGAACAACGCCGATAGGATTGCCGCGTGGATCATGAACAGGTCGTTGATGTCGCGCGAGACGTACGGCAGGACGAGCGACACAACGATTGCCGGAATGAGGAAGTAGTTATGTTTCTTTGTCAGGGATGCGCCCGTGGTCTGGCTGCGGCAGCCGGCGATGAACAGCAAACCGAAGAGATACTCGCCGAAGAAGTAGCACGAGAGAAAGATTTTCTGCGTTGAAGCGATCTGGAAGGCGGCAAACAGGCTGATAAGAGAGAGGGAGAGACTCACCCATGAGGCAGTCCAATATCGTAGAGCATTGCTCTTGATCGAGGACTGCATGAACATGGAAAGTAGCGTGATTAGAAGGACGCCGACACACTGAATCGCGAGACCGACATTCGAATCCATAAACTGGAACCTCGTAGGAGAACGAGTGAATAGGAAAGCTCTGGACAGTGAGGTTTAACCAACGAGAACGATTCTAGCCGACGGGAGGGCCACAGGCCAAGACTTTTCTTAAAACCGTGGTTTCCACGGATTTTAAGTAAGCCACTGCAACACTTCTTCTTCGTTCGAACCGCGTGTGCCGCCAACCACGTGGATGAAATACTCCTCGAGCGAGACCGGGCCCAAACCGTCACCCTCCACGCTTATGCCCTTTCGCAACTCGTTCAACGATCCCGAAGCGAGCAACTGGCCCTGCGCGATGATTGCGATGTCGCTGCAAAGACGTTCAACTATCTCCAAAACATGCGACGTGAGAAATACGGTCAATCCTCTTGCCGTTAATCGCGACAAGAGATCCTTCAGGGTGCGTGAAGCGATTGCGTCAATACCTTCAAACGGCTCATCAAGAAACAGAATCTCCGGCCGGTGAATCAGCGCACACGCCAGCGAAAGCTTCTTCTTCATGCCGTGTGAGTATTCGATGATCAGTTTTCGCGGCTCGTCCTGGAGATCCATCAACTCCAACAGCTCTTTCGACCGCTGCTCGATCTCTTCGCGTCTCAGCCCGTACATGCGACCCGTGAACGACAGCATCTCAGCGCCTGTCAGTCGCTCAAACAGATTGAGATCTTCAGGCACGACACCGATTCGCCGCTTTACTTCCATTGGCTGCGTGGTGATGTCGAGATCGAGGACGCGCAAGGTGCCGCTTGTCGGGGCCAAAAGACCCGTGAGCATCTTGATCGTAGTTGATTTGCCGGCGCCGTTTGGACCGAGAAAGCCGAAGAAGCTGCCGCGATTAACACGCAGATTTATATGATCTACGGCGAGGAAGTCACCAAATTGCTTGACCAGTACAAACGTCTCAACGGCCGGGGATGCTGACATGAGCCACAGATTAACGGATCGCGTAGCGCGTGGCTAATTACGCAGGAACGTCTTGGCGTCGTCACCACCGACGTATCCGGGAAATTCCCGATGCGTACTCATCATGAAGGCGTAGGAGCTGGCTTGTAGCGCGTTTCCGTGCGTGGCGCGGAGCCGCACAAACCGGCCAAACGGCGACCAACCGTAGTAATAACCGTCGTCCAGGCTGAGTAACACGTCGGCTGTGTGCTTTACACGATCCGTGAAAAGCGACTTGTAAACATTCGCGAGGGCATTCGGATAGTGATGACCCGCAGTTCGTTCAAACCACGTGGCGCTGGTGGCAAACGTGGCGGGGAATGAACCTAGCTGAAGTGGATCACCAGTGGCTATCGCGTATCGATAACTATCGGTAGCCGCTTCGTATTCAATGCGTGCCCGCCCGCGCGCGCTTTCAACCACGACGTCAATGCCATCCTTGTAAACAGCGAAATCGACGCCCTTCAGTTCCACAGTTGTCCGCGCCACCTCAGGAATCACATCTTCATTCTGACAATAAAGGGCCGCGTAACTGCACAAACCAAACGCGGGAATTACTACCTGAAAACCGCGGTTCCGCAGAGTTGATGCGATCGGAACGCGACAGTTGTCATCGAGGTTCATACCGTGATCGGAGAACATTACGATCTCCGTCTCATCCCCACAATAGCTCCGAATCTCTTTCAGGATCTTATCGAGCGACTGGAGTGCAACACCGAGACGCTCCGGCCCCTGCGCGTGCAACAAACCATCCGTTGCTTTGAGGAACGCAAAGTAATCGCGATTCTGCGGCGCGGCTTTGAAACGCTCGCGAAACCGCTGCATGTCGGCGCGCCAAACCTTTTCAGGAGCGACGTAGATCAAAAACTCAAACGGCAGCGGCTCCTGGTAGTCCAATTCGTCCATGTACGACGACGGAACTTTGTCAGGCGTGCGACGACCAACATACTTGCTGATTCCCCCACGCAACTCTCGCGTTTTGCGATCGAAGTAAAGACTCTCATAGCCGGCGGGCGGCGTGGCTCCGAACATCGCTGACAGCGCTACATTCGTCATGGTTGGGAAAGGCGAAAGCAGATGTGCCGGCGAGCGAAAGCTGTCGAACAGCCCTCGACCATGTGCCTCCTCGATAAGCTTGTGAGGAACTCCGTCGAGACCCAGCAATAAACGCCGCGGGCGTGATTGAGAAATCATTTATTTAATCCGTTTGATATATGGTTACTGCTCGGCGTCGGGTTTCGACTGCTCCGCCTTGTAAGCCTGCCTTAATCCTCGCTTGGCCTCGTCGTGAGCGTCGTAAACGTTCGGACGCGCCAGCACTTCCTTGTATTGAGAGAGAGCCTCATCTCGCTTCCCCGCAACGTCGAACGACCGCGCCGCGTACAGATGCGCCATCGTGATCAACCCGGCCTCCGCACGTGCGACCTTCGTCGCCGCGAGAAATTCCTTTGCCGCACGATCGTGATAACCCGCCATCAACAACGCTTCGCCGTACTTGAAGTGGATCAAATCCAACGCCCGTGCCGCGTTGTCGCGCACGTTTCGATCGCGCAACATTTCATCAAAAGTCGCAAACGCCTCTTTTTCGGCCTGCACTGCACCCGCGAGATCTTTCTCTTTTCTTTTCACTCCGGCGAGCGAAACCAGGGCGTCCGCAGTCTCGAGTCGCAGCAGGTAGTTGCGCGGGTACTTCACACTCAGCTCACGCGCGAGGGCGACTACTTCAGCGAAACGCTTCTCACGCGTGTAAAGCAGGATCAGCACCGTCTTCGCATCGTCCTGCGCCCACCGGCCTTCCTTCGCCACCTGTTCGAGCATCGCGAGTCCACGCTTCTTTGAGCCACGAAATCCGGTCGCGCCCGCCAGTATCTTCACGGGCAGCGGCAGCGAACCGACGACGTACTCGTAAAGACCAATCGTGATTTGCGCGTCGATGTATTTCGGATCGAGCTTCAAGACTTCGCGATGGTGATTGACTGCGTCGTTGCCGTCGCGGAGTGCTGCGAAGTGTCGTCGCTCGACAGCCTCTTCGAACGCCGCTTTCAGTCCTTCCGTGTTGGCGAGGAAGTCGAGTGCCTCGATGTTTTTGGGTTCTTGTTTGAGTTTCGCTTCGGCGAGACGTTTAGCTTCGCGTGTGTAGTTGCGAAACTCCGTTACGATTTTTGGATCGACTTTGTCGTCACCGTTTGCATAAAACGATTCGGAGCTATAAAGCGAAACCTGCAAACGTCGCGACTCATAAAGCGTTTTGATCCAGAGCCGCGCCGCCAGCAGTTGATAACCGCCGGGGTGGTTCGGATACAGCTTGACGATCTCGTTAAAATCGCGTTGTGCCTTGTCGTAGTCGATGTTGTAGAGCGCGTCGAGCCCGCTACGTCGCAAATCCTCAAACTTCACGCGCTCTGCATCCGTTAGCCACTGCGCTGACACGTTAACGGCAGCCACAAACAAAACGATTACAAAAACCAAATACTTCAACTCTCAACCCCTCCCACAAAGATCCGCGTTTTCAATCGGCCTCAATCCGCGGCCGAAAACGCCTCCATGTACTTCACACCTGATCCTGTATTGAACAAAACAACACGTTCGCGCTTGTCGATCTCACCTGACTCGAGCAACTTCTTCAACGCGGGCAAACATGCCGCACCTTCCGGCGCGCAAAAGACTCCTTCAGTCGAGCCGATCTCGCGGGTTGCCGCGATCAACTCTTCGTCAGTTACGGAAATGGCAGTTCCACCCGAAGCTCGCAGCGCATCAAGAATCAGAAAATCGCCAATCGCCTTCGGCACACGCAATCCCGAGGCAGCGGTGGCAGCATTTGGAAACTCATCTGCAAACCGGTTTCCTTCTTCGAAGGCCCGCACGATCGGCGCACATCCTTCGGCCTGCACAGTCACCATTCGCGGCCGTCTGCTTCCGATCCAACCCATGCGCTCCATCTCGTCGAATGCTTTCCACATTCCAATTAAACCGGTGCCGCCGCCAGTCGGGTAAATGATCACGTCGGGCAATCGCCAACCCATCTGTTCCGCGAGCTCATAACCGAGCGTCTTCTTTCCTTCAACTCGATAAGGTTCCTTCAAGGTGGAAACGTCAAACCAGTTTTCCTTTTCCTTTCGCCTCGCGACCTCTGCGCCGCAGTCGGTAATCAGGCCATCCATCAAAGTCACGTTAGCGCCGGTTTGTTCACACTCGACGACGTTTGCGCGTGGCGTGTCGCGCGGCATGAAGATGTACGACTTGAGTCCCGCGCGAGCAGCATAGGCCGCCAGTGCGCCGGCAGCATTTCCGGCGGATGGAACTGCAAGTTTTTTGGCGCCCAGTTCCTTTGCCATTGAGACTGCAGCGGCCATTCCGCGTGCTTTGAAACTCTGTGTCGGGTTCTGCGACTCATCTTTGATGTAAACCTCGTGAATACCGGTGCGCCTGCCCAGCCGCAACGCGCGCAACAGCGGTGTCCACCCTTCGCCCAGGGAAACGAGGTTGTCCTCGTCATCAACCGGGAGCACTTCGCGATATCGCCACATGTCGGGGCGGCGCGTGGCGAGCGACTCCCTCGTCAAAGTCATTTTGGCGCGCTCCAAATCGTAGCGAACCAGCAAAGGCTTCCCACAGGCAGTGCAGAGGTTGAGCAACCGACGTGCCTCGTATTGCAGACCACAGAGGCCGCATTCAAGATGAGTGACATTCATGGACGGACTTCCTCGAGTACGGGGCTAAATTGGGAGAACAGCGCCCAGTATGCTCTAAAAACGAAAATTCGAGGTAACGCGCGTCGGGATTGGAAAGTGAGGGTAGGGACAGCAGACCGTCGGAGATTGCCGACACCTGTCGGAATCGAGATGGCGGACGAGCTTCGACGAGAAGGTGGCAAGATCGAGAAGTTCGATCTTGCCAGCCTTGTGCAAAGTAATCGGCCTCAGAAGGCCAATATGGACCAGTGGCTCTATGTGCAAATGAGTAATCGACGAGAGCCTTGCACTTCGAGCAAGCAGTTAAGTCCGATAACGTGACGCGTCTTAGCGGTTGCCGTGGCCGGCGTGGCCGCTGTTGCCGTCGATCTGGCTACGGATTTCACCGCCGGGCCAGGTTGTGCTGTGGACGTTTACGTAGGTCGCACCCGCGCGAATGGCTCTGATCAACTCGTCAATCTCTCCGGTATTCAGGCCCTGATTGCGTGCGGCTTGCGTCGCCGGGATGTTTGGACTGACGTCCGCTGCGACGATCGTGCCCGAAATTGTAGCCGGTGGCGCCGGGCAAGGTTGAGTTCCCGCCGGACCATTGCCGAGATTGGTGCACAGGAACACGCTGATGCCGCCATTTACACCGACGTTTCCGAGGTGAATATGTGCCTGCTGCACAGCACCTTCAAGATCGGAATAACTCAGCTCCCATTCGATGCTCGATTCATCGTTACTGATTCGAGCATTGAAGGTTCCGTTTCCGGTGGTCGAAACTGACGGGACCTCCTCCCATCCAGTGAGAAACTCGCTGATTTTCTTGAAGCCCTGGGCAAATGCAACCGAGCAGACCGACACCAAGGCGATTACTGCAATAGACGTTACTAGTCTTCGCATCCCTTTTTCCTCCAAGAGTTCTGTTGTAGCTAATTGGGGGGCGCATCATATCACGAAAAATAAAATTTGGCCCCAGATTCTCAGAGGTGGTTTTGCGTTCTGGCGGCCGTTCCTTTACCTTGTGTTTTCTTATGCCCATAAGCCTGCTCGCTCTCGATCTGGACGGCACTCTGCTCGATTCTCGCGGTCATATTTCCGAGCGCAATAGAATTGCAATCGATAACGCACGCGGACAAGGCGTCCACGTAGCACTCGTCACGGGACGGCGGTTTCGTGATTCGCGGCCCGTGGCCCTCGAGCTGGGCCTCGATGTCCCGCTGATCTCGCATAACGGAGCGTTGACGAAACACGCTGCCACACTTCAGACCGTCTCAGTTTTACCGCTGCCAGTGGAGGCCGCGCGAGAGGCTTTACAAGTCGGGCGCAGGACCGGGGCGGATGCGCTTCTGAGTGACGATCATGAAGGGCTGGGCGTGCTCGTTTACGACCACGTGCGCGGCGGCAATACCGCTGTTAACAAATACATCTCATGGGCGCGTCGCATTCATGGCGAAAATGAAGGCCGTAACGCTGTACAGCAGGTGGGATCACTCGAAGAATACCTGGACCACGATCCGATTCATCTCGCTTTTTCAGGCGGCTGTCAGGAGATGGACCGGCTCGAAGAAATACTTAAATTAGAGCTTGGCTCCACCGTGAAAGTGCTGGGCACTAAATATCTCGAGCAGGACTTTACGTTGCTCGACGTCGTCAATCCGGCAGCATCGAAGGGCGCGGGAGTCGCAGCCGCAGCCGCCGAGTTGGGTGTCGTTCGTGAAGAGATAATGGCCATCGGCGACAACTACAACGATCTCGAAATGCTGCTCTTCGCGGGCACGGGTGTGGTGATGGCAAACGCGCCATTGATGTTACGCGAAATCGCAGGCTTGCATCCCACCGCGTCAAACCGCGAAGACGGTGTGGCGCTCGCGATCGAACAATTCATACTGAACCCGCAATTAATCAACCAGTAAGGAGAAAATATGGCAAATCGAACGGCAGTGATCCAGACAAATAAAGGGACGATTCGAGTCGAGCTGTTGGAGTCGGACGCACCCAAAACCACCGAAAACTTCATCACCCTCGCTGAGCGTGGTTACTACGACGGGATCATCTTTCACCGCGTGATCAAGAACTTCATGATTCAGGGTGGCGATCCCACAGGCACCGGAAGCGGCGGCGCATCGGCATGGGGCGGACGGTTCAACGACGAAATCGATCCGCAATCGCCCGTGTATCAGCGCGGATACAAAGCCGGGACGATGGCGATGGCGAATGCTGGTCCAAACACGAACGGCTCACAGTTTTTCATCATGCACGTGGATTATCCATTGCCGCCGAGTTATACGATTTTCGGAAGAGTGACTGAAGGGCAGGATGTGGTGAATTCAATCGCAACGAGCCAAACAGATCGAAACGACCGGCCCGTATCGGAAGTTAAGATGGAGAAGGTAACGATCGAATAAAAATGCGTGTAATCCGCGGCTTACAATGGCCTGGCTCCGCGCCCGATGAGGGGTGCGGAGCGGATTGCATCCGTCACGTATTTCTTCGCAGCGGCAACTGCCTGGTCCAGGCTTGATCCCTTTCCGAGGGCAGCGGCAATCGCCGCCGAAAGAGTGCAACCGGAGCCGTGCACTTCCCCGATTTCGATGTATTCAGTTTGAAACTCCGTAAAGATTCCGTTCTCGTCGAGGAGAATGTCGAGGGCTTGCCCGTTCACGCTCCTGTGCCCGCCTTTTACAAGCACCGCGCGGGCGCCGATCACCTGAATCGCCTCCGCAGCACGTCGCATGTCTGACTCGCTGTTGATTGAAAGACCGGACAGCTTTTCTGCTTCGGGAATGTTTGGCGTGACCACTCGCGCAAGCGGAAACAGCCTCGACTTCAGTATCTCGAAAGCCTCGTCATCGATCAGCACGTCGCCGGAGGTCGCGACCACCACAGGATCAACCACCGGCGCCGGCAGATTCTCTTCCGTAAACAGTCGCGCCACTTCGGCAACGATCTCCGCGGTCGGCAACATTCCCGTCTTTGCCGCGGAAACCGTCAGGTCGTGAACGATCGGTTCCACCTGCGCGCGTAATGTCGCAGCGGACTGATGTTCAGCGCCAAACACACCGGTAGTATTTTGAAAAGTGATCGAGGTCAGCGCCGCAGCCGGAAAGCCACCGAACGCCGCGATCGTTTTGATATCGGCAACGATACCCGCGCCACCGGATGGATCGAGTCCTGCGATGCTGAGTACAACTGGCTTAGTGCCTCGCGTCATCTCGAATTAAACCTGCTTTTGATTGACTCGACTACAAATGGCATCTGCGCGGCGTCGTTCAACAAGCGAATCGCAGCGACGCCGCTCGCGCCTGCGTGAAAACACTCGTCAACGGTATCGAGCGTAATACCACCAATCGCCACGACAGGAAACTCATGGAGCACGCGCGCCACTTCACTGAGCTTATCCAGTCCCTGCGGCTCACCGTAAGCGCGCTTTGACTCGGTTTCAAAGACTGGGCCAAATACGACGAAGTCAGCACCAGCATCACGCGCCACACGAGCTTCGTCAAGCGAGTGCGTTGAGACTCCAATCACAAATTCATCACCGCAAATACTTCGCACCACTTCAGCAGGCAAAGAGTGCGTCGTCAAATGCACACCATCAGCCCCGGCTGTGCGCGCAATGTCCGATCGATCGTTTACGATCAATCGTGTCTTTGTGTCGCGCGTGATCTCTGCCACGCGCGCAACGAGATCAAAAAGCACGCGCGCCGGTAACGACTTCTCGCGTATTTGAAACAGGGAAACTTCTGCGTCAACAGCAGCGCGAGCTAAACGAAGGATTTCGGAGAATTGCGGTTCGTCAGGAGTTGTTTGAGGTGTTGCCGTGCCGCTCGTTATCGAATAGATGATCGGAAGTGGAATCTTCAGCGGCATTGTGCGTCGAACTCTTCCTTCCGCTCGTCTCGTTTTGCAAAGCAGTGACGGTGCGTTTGAAGTTGAAAATTTCCCAGAACGCAATACCGAGATTCAAGAGCCCGATGCCACTCACCGCGCCGCGCACCCAGCCGGAGGCGACCACCGCCTGCAAACCCTGAATACCCGTCTTGCGCGCAGCATACAGGAGAAAGTAGTTGTTGCCCCAATCGCTGATCCCCCACATGCCATGCGGCCACCACGGCGCCACAGTGAGAAAGATGCCGATCTCGAGACAGAGGATGATGTAAAAAATAACGCTTAACTTCGCCGACAACTTTCTATCCTTACTTCTAATCCGCGTTTATAAAATTCGGGCCTATAACTAATCTTGTTTCTGCCTTAACTGGCTGAGTTTCTCTGCGACCTCACGATAAGAAACATCAACGCCGTAAACCTCTGTGTAAAACTCCCGCGCCTGCTTCAAGTCGCCGAGCTGCTCGTACGCCGAAGCGAGCTCGTAACGCAGCGCCTGGTATTCATCCTCACTGTGCCCCGGCGCCTGCAATCCCTTCTTGAACCAAAGCACTGCGGCCTCCGGCATGCCCTTCTGAATAAAACAATGACCGAGCATATTGCAACACTGGAGGAACCGCGATGTGCCGTCGCCGGGTTTCACGCGGTTCGCCGCAGTCTGAAACTCCTGGATGGCCTCGTCCATGAGGTCCATCTCTTTGTACGCAGTACCCATATTGTAATGGGTTTCATAGTCTTCGCGAACCTCATCGCCTTCTTCAGCGGCGCGAAACTCTTCAAACAACTCCGCAAGACCCGCGTCGATTCCGGCCGCCAGCGGCTTGGACGCGCCAACGTTGTTGCCACCATCGCCCGCGAGTGATTCATACGCGCTATCGGCCTCGAAAGTTATCGTCTCGGGGACAGACGTTGCCGTCGCGAGCTCTTCAGCGCTTCCAAACTCAAACACCTCCGGCGCCTCGACCGGCTGCTGATCTCTCTGCGCAAGCTTCTCACGCCGCGACTGGATCTCAGGATGCGAGCCAAACTGCCGTTCCAGCATCTCGAGCGTATCAATAGCGATGTCCGCGTAACCCTGAGCGATATAGAAATCGACGCTCTCGAGCTCCTGCCGCATGATGTTCTCGTGACGCTCTTCATCAACCGGGCCCGCTTCCGCAACCGGTGTTTCGGGTGTCGTAACGATGCTGAAATCTACTTCCTGAAAATCGTTAGCCGTAGTCGCGAATGGCGGTGATTCTTCTTCGTTGAGATCCGCAAACGATGCCGTGGGATCGGAGAACGCCGAATCCGGCGCGGCGTTACCTTCAAACTCGTCAACGGCAACGGGCGCGACGTGTCCGAGTTCATCCTCATCTTCGACAACTGCAAATGTTTCAAACTGCGGAACTTCAGTCTCAGGCTCGGGCATCGGAGAGAAATCTTCCGCCGCCTCTTCCTGCAAGCCGCCGAGTAAATTCAAGCGTTCGAGATAGCGCGGTTCGTCAGGCGCTAATCTCACGAGCTGCGTCAACGCATAACGTTCTTCGTCAACAAGCTCAGACGCTTCGGCAGACTCCGCGAGACGTTCGAGTGACGAACGTAACGCGTCCATATCCCGCTGCCACCAGTGAATCCTCACCAGCATTCGCAACGCCGCAACGTGATCCGGATTTCGAACCAGAACCTGGTTGACGATCTCCAGCAACTCTCGCTCTTCACGACCGGCAAGCATGCGCTCGATGATGGTCGAGAGAATACGAATCGTCTCGTCTACTTCGCCGACTTTCAGATACAGACGTGTGACTGGAAGAAACTGAGTGTAGTTTGACGCGTCCTGCGCCATCAACAAAGACGTGGCGCGCTCCGCCCCTTTCGGATCCTCTGCTTCCAAATGAGCACGAGCGAGCATCGATACGAGCTCGTTGTCGTCTTCGTGAGTTTCGACAACCCGCTCGAGCACTTCGGCAGCCTCATCGGCAGTGCCGCGCGCAATGTGTGTTTCGAGCATGCCGCGCAGTGCTTCGCGATCGTCGCGCACTAATTGCAGTGCCTTGTTGTAAGCATCAAGCGCCTGATCGTGTGAACCGATCTGGTGAAAACGGTTCGCCGCCTGCACAAACGCACCCGCGGATTCGCGCCGCATGTTCTCTTTGAGATAACCATCAGCGAGTTTCAGGCGGATCTCGGTGTTGTTTGGATCAAGATCGGCAATCTTGTGGAGAATATCGAGTGTGCGCTTGTTATCGCCTGATTTTGTGTGAGCATCGGCGACGACTAGATACTGCGCGCGTGCATCATGGACCAGCCCCTGGCTGGCGTAGAGGTCGGCGAGTTTAAGAGCGATAACTGGATCGCGCGGGCGCAGCCGCTCGATCTTCTTGTACATCGCAATCGCTTTGAGATTGAACTCCTGCGCGCTGTAGTGTTCGGCGATACGTTCGAAGCAGGAAACCGCTTCTTCTTTTTTGCCTGAGCGCACGTAAAGATCGCCCAGCATATTCAAGGTAGTGA
>DAIOGT010000135.1:0-13266 GCA_036745095.1 Pyrinomonadaceae bacterium | reverse complement strand
AAGACAGTCAAAGGCGCTAAGAAAGTCGGACGTAAGACCGTCAAAGGCGCAAAGAAAGCCGGCAGTGCCGTTAAGGACGCAATCCCTAAACCTTAAAATCTTAAACGTCAGGTTATAAACGAACGGGCAGCTCCAGCGGGGCTGCCCGTTTTTATATAGACAGAGCTTGTGCGAGAAGCAGGCCGCCTGAGACAGCCTAACTGCCCTCAGATGTTATACTAACGCCCGGCAAGGAGGAGGACCCCATGGCAGACACTTCAAGGTTTGCGATTATTTGTCCGTGCTGCGAAGCGACACTGACGATTGATGCGCAAACCGGCGTTATCCTCTCGCACGAGGAAAAAGCGAAACCAGTGGCTTCGTTCGACGAGATGGTCAAAGGCCTCGATAAGCAAAAGCAGATGCGCGAACAGATCTTCGCGCAGGAGCTGAGCTCGATGAAAGACCGCGACCGCATTCTCGAAGAGAAGTTTCAGGAAGCAATGAAGCGCGCCGACAAAGATAAAGGCAAGCCTTACCGAAATCCCCTGGACATTGATTAACAACCGGAGAACACTTGATGGTTCGTATTTTGACTCGACTTCTTCTTGGTGCCTGTCTCCTCGCAAGTCTTCAGTTAACCGGGTTGGCACAAACCCGGATGCCACAACTCAAATTCACGGATCGCACGCTCGCAAACGGCATGCGTGTGTTGACCGCTGCCGATAATTCGAGCCCGACCGTCGCGATCCAGGTCTGGTATCACGTCGGCTCGAAGGACGATCCGCCAAATCGCAGCGGCTTCGCTCATCTCTTCGAACACATCATGTTCAAGAGTACGAAGAACATGAAGTCCGAAATGATGGACCGGCTAACAGAAGACGTCGGCGGCTTCAACAATGCCTTCACTGCGGACGATGTCACTGTTTACTTTGAAGTCGTGCCGTCGAATTACCTCGAGACTCTCATCTGGGCCGAAGCGGATCGACTTTCCGGTCTCAACGTTGACGATGCGAACTTTAAGTCGGAACGTGACGTGGTGAAGGAAGAGTTTCGTCAGGGTGTGCTGGCGCCGCCCTATGGCCGCTTCGAATACTTCCTGCAACAGAAGTCATTTGTCGAACATCCGTACAAACGTCCAACCATCGGCAGTATCGAAGATCTCGATGCTGCGTCTCTCAAAGATGTTCAGGAATTCCATTCGACTTACTACCGGCCAGACAATGTCACGCTCGTCGTCGTTGGCGACTTTGATCCAAAGCAGCTTGATGCGTGGGTGGATAAGTATTTTGCTCCGATCGCAAAACCGTCGCGCCCACTTCCGCGCGTGCAGGTGAAAGAGCCGCCACGCAAGAGTGAGATTCGTTTGACTGAATACGGCAGCAACGAACTGCCGGCGGTCGGTGTGACGTATTTAACGCCGCGCCAGGCTGATGCTGATTCGGATGCCCTTCGTGTCGCCGATGTGGTCCTTTCTGGCGGCGAATCGTCGCGGCTTTATCACTCGCTGGTCTACACGCAGCAACTGGCGGCGGAGGTCAATTCCAGCGCCGAAACGCGCGAGGATGTGAGTCTGTTTGTGTTGACCGCGGTTTTGTCTGAAGGAAAGAAGGTAGAAGACGTCGAGAAAGCCCTGCTCGCTGAGATCAGGAAACTCCAGGACGCGCCTGTGCCTGCCGCTGAGTTAGACAAGGCAAAGAACCAGATCATCACTAACCAACTACGCCAGCGAGAGACGAGCAACGGCAAAGCACTCGCGCTCGGCGAGGCGGCGGTGTTGCTCGGAGACGCAGCGCGAGTTAATACGGATCTCAACCGACTGCAAGCCGTCACAGCCGCCGACATACAACGTGTGATGAAGAAGTATTTTACGGACACGAATCGTATGGTGTTGTACTACCTGCCGGAAGCGTCGAAGAAAAGCGGGGAGGGCAAGTAGGTGATGCATAACCGAAGACATAATTTCGCATTTTTGCGAGTGTGCGTGGGCATGATTTTCTTCGTCGCGCTGGTGTGTAGCGTGGCTGGAGTCAACGCACAAACGCCCCAAGCCACTCCGCCACCTCCGGCGCCGCCACGTTCCGGAACGTTTCCGAAGCCAGTCGAAGAAACACTTCCAAACGGACTGCGCGTGATCGTCATTGAGCGCCGCGAGACGCCGCTCATTTCCGCGCAACTGTTGATCAAGAATGGTGGTGAAGTCGATCCACCCGAACTCGCCGGTCTCGCGGATCTGACAGCGAACCTGCTTACAAAAGGAACGCAGACGCGCGACGCCACGAAGATCGCACAAGAGGTCGAGAGCCTCGGCGGATCGTTGGATTCAGGCGCGCGTTGGGATTTATCGTTTGCCACGGTCAGCGTGATGTCGTCAAAGATTCCACAGGCAATGGAGATTCTTGCCGACGTTGTGCGGCGTCCGACGTTCAAAAGTGAAGAAGTCGAACGGCTGCGACAGCAGTATCTCGACAACGTGACGCTCGCGCTTGGCGATCCGGGATCTATCGCGCGGTTTGTAGCGGCGCGAGTCGTCTTTGGAGACAGTCCGTATGGTCATCCGGTTAGCGGCACAACTGAGTCGCTCACTCGGATCACCGGGGCCGAGATCACGAAGATGCATTCGCGGTACTACCGTCCCGACAATGCAATTCTCGTCATCGGTGGCGACATCGGTGCGAAGGACGGCATCGCGTTGGCGACGAAGTATTTTGGCGACTGGCAGAAGCCAACTACGCCTTTGCCGTCGCTGAGTGCCGCGACCGAGATTGCCAGTAAGGCAGGTCGAGTGGTTGTGATCGATAAGCCCGATGCGGGACAGGCCGCGGTGTTTCTCGCGCGTACCGGCATCACTCGAAAGGATCCTGATTATTTTCGTGGGATCGTGTCGAACTCGGTGCTGAGTGGATATTCCGGCCGGCTGAACCAGGAAATCCGTATCAAGCGTGGCTTGAGTTATGGCGCCGGCAGCGCACTCGACACGCGGCGAGATGTTGGTCCATTCGTCGCGTCGGCGCAAACAAAGAACGAGTCAGGGGCGCAGGTGGCGGATCTACTGCTGGGCGAGATTAGCCGTTTGTCGTCGGCGCCGCCCGCGGACGTTGAGTTAACGCCACGCAAAGCTGTCCTGATCGGAAACTTCTCGCGCAATCTCGAAACCGCGAATGGTTTGGTGGGCCAGGTCGGCTCGCTTGCGCTCTATGGTTTAAGTCTCGATGAGATTAACCGATACATCAATAACGTTCAGGCCGTAACTACTGCCGACATTCAGAAGTTTGCGGGCACGAGGCTGGACGCAAAGACGAGTAACATCATCATCGTCGGTAATGCGAAGGCGTTTCTGCCCGAGTTGCAGAAGAAGTATCCGAATGTCGAAGTGATCCCGATCACAGAGCTTGATTTGAATACGGGTTTGTTGAAGAAAAAGCAGCCACAGATCTGACGTATTAAGGACGGATTTATGAAGAAAGTGATGTTGATAGCTCTCGTGCTATTTGTCGGTGTGTCATCGCATGCGCAGCAGGCATCGATCGATGGTGTTGATGCGCGTTCGAATACCGCCGAATTTGCGAAGCAACTCGGGAGCACTGATCCGCTCGTCCGGCAACGTAGCGCTGAGGCACTCGCCCGGCTCGCCGCGACCGATCAGCGCAAGCTTGTTGAGGGTTATCAGCTCCAGGAAAAGAACAAAGAAGTGCGTGTCGCGCTCGACTGGGCGCTTTATCGCATGGGCCGAGCGGAAGCACTTTATCGTGTTGTCGATGAGCTCGACTCCGGGCGCCAGGACCAGGCCATCGGTTACTTAACCGAGGTGGAAAGTCCCGACGTCCTTTATCCGTTTCTGAAACGCGCGACCAATGCGCCGCGCATCAACGCTGGTCTGCTGAAAGCGCTCGCTCGTATCGGCGACGCGCAAACACTCGAGCTCATCAAGCCGTTTCGCGATTCACACCAACCTCACGTTGCCGAAGCCGCTGAGATCGCACACGACGAGATCGAGAAGCGTCTCGGCGAGCCCGCCGTACCTGCCGCACGCGCACGCCCGCGAACTGTTGAGAAGCCGTAGAGTTTGCCTCGAAAACGTTTATGCCACAAAGAAGCACAAAAAGCTCAAATGGGTTCTGCCGGTTTTGCGGCTTCTTGTGCCTTTTTGTGGCCAAATCCGGCTACGAGTAGAGGCGATGCACGCCAGCCTGCGCACATTTCTCGATCTTCTCAACAGAGAAAACCAAATCATCACCATCAAAGCCGAGGTCGATCCCTACCTCGAGCTCGCTGAGATTCATCGCCGCGTCATCGCGGAGGGTGGTCCCGCGTTGTTCTTTGAACGCGTAAAGGGCAGCCGCTATCCCGTCGTCACGAATCTGTTCGGCACTGAACGACGGATCGACCTGGCGTTTGGTCCAAAGCCCGAAGCGTTCGTGCGTGAGATGGTCCACATCGCCGAGTCGATTCTGCCACCGAAGTTTGGCGAACTCTGGCAACATCGTTCAGTCGCGCTCGACCTGGCGAAACTCGGCACGAGAAACACGTCGCGCGCGCCCGTCACACAGGTCACGGATCACCCCGCGCGCCTGGACCAGTTGCCCGTGCTAACGACGTGGCAGGAAGACGGTGGGCCATTCATCACGCTCCCGCTCGTTTACACAGAGAACCCTGTTACAAAGAAACACAACCTCGGCATCTACCGGATGCACGTCTACGACTCGCACACGACTGGCTTGCACTGGCAGATTCAAAAAGGCGGCGGCTTTCACTACCACGAGGCAGAACGTCTGGATCAACCGCTGCCGGTCACAGTGGTTCTCGGTGGTCCACCGGCACTCATCCTCGCTGCGATCGCTCCGTTACCTGAAGACGTTCCCGAGCTGGTGCTCGCGTCGTTACTGGCCGGACAAAAATTACGAATGACGCGTAACCCACTCGGCGCCGGGCGACATCGTTTGCCTGCCGAGGCGGAATTCGTTTTAGTAGGACATGCACCGCCACATGAGAGACGACCCGAAGGACCGTTCGGCGATCACTACGGTTACTACTCGCTGCGTCATGATTATCCCGTCTTCAATGTTGAAGCAGTCTTTCATCGCCGCGACGCGATCTATCCAGCGACTGTCGTTGGCAAGCCGCGCCAGGAAGATTTCTTTATCGGCGACTACTTACAGAAACTCCTCTCGCCGCTTTTTCCGCTTGTAATGCCGTCGGTGCGCGATCTTTGGACGTATGGCGAGACTGGATTTCACTCGCTTTGCGCGGCTGTCGTGCGCGAGCGCTACGGTCGCGAAGCGCTTGTTTCCGGTTTTCGAATTCTTGGCGAAGGGCAGCTATCGCTGACGAAGTTTCTGCTACTCACTGATACACCGCAGGACCTGAAAGATTTTCCCCGTTTGCTTGAGCACGTGCTTGAACGCTTCCGGCCGGAGACCGATCTGTTTGTTTTCTCAAACGTGTCGATGGACACGCTTGATTACACGAGCGGCAAAGTCAATGAAGGCAGTAAAGCGATCATGCTTGGGCTCGGTGACCCTGTTCGCAAATTGCCGCGCAAGTTTGAAGGCGAGTTACCCGCAGCGATTGCGAGAGCAGAAGTCTTTTGTGGTGGATGTTTGGTGTTGCAGGGTGGATCGTTTGCGGAAGACGAATCGTTAGCGGCGCGTGTGGCGAGCGATCGGCTGTATGCCGATTGGCCCTTAATTGTCCTGCATGATGATGCGGGCGTCGCGCGCTCGTCGCCGGATTTTTTGTGGGCCACGTGGACGCGCTTTGAGCCGGCGTCGGATATGTACGCAGCGCGAACGACGGTGCAACGGCACCATCTGGTTTACACGGGGCCGATCGTGATCGACGCGCGTACGAAGCCCGGGTTTCCGGATGAATTGATCGTGCGGACCGATATTAAAGCTCTGGTCGATCGTAGGTGGGGCGAGTACTTTGAACGCGGCTTAAATCCGGATCGTGAATAAGGCGCCGCCTTCCGGTGAGTTCGTGGCTGTAAGCGTGCCGTTGTGTTGCGTGATGATCCGGTGAGTCAGTGCGAGGCCGATGCCGTGGCCTTTTGCTTTCGTCGTGAAAAAGGGAATAAAGATCTTCTGTAGATCCGCCGGTGAGATTCCTGGACCGGTGTCGCGCACCTGTATTACGACACTTTCATGCTCGCGTGCCGCGCTCACAAAGACACGCGCGTCACGCGCTGATTCGGCGCCGTTCCGTATGAGATTGAGCAGCGCCAGTCGCAACATTCGTTCGTCGGCGCGAGTCGTCAGTGACGGATCCACATCGACGACCAGTTTTAGTCGCAGCTCATCCGCACAATCTTGAATCAGTTCCGAAAGCACCACCTGCTCTAGCTGCAACGGCTGCGGGCGCGCGAAGTTGAGAAACGCCGTCACCATGCTCGAAAGGTTTCGGACCTCGTTGAGCAGTGAACCGGCCGCCACCTGCGCCTTGTCGTTCAACTCCATACTCTGCAGCAGCTGCGCGTAGCCCTGGAGTGTGGCGATCGCATTTTTGAACTCGTGAGCCAACCCCGCCGACATCTCGCCAAGACTTTCCAGATTGTTCTTCAACGCCACCTGCTCGCGCAGCTCCGTCACCTCCGTGATGTCTGTCAGGAGGCACAACGCACCTCTTGGTCCACGCTCAGGTGGCAACTCGATTGGAGCAACGGTCGCACCAAGCCTGCGCAACTTTCCGTCTGCCGTAACCGCTTCGATCTCCGTGCGGCGGTAGACGGTACCAGTTTGCAAACAATCGCCGACCATGTTTGCGAGTTCTTGATGTGCGCCGAGAAGTTGCTTGTACGACTCTCCCAACGCCGTACCGTTAACCTCTAGCAGAGTGCGTCCCGGTGTGTTGATAGCCATTGAAAGTCCTGCACCGTCGAAAGCAATTAATCCTGAGGGCAGGCTGGCGACGATGCGTTCGCTAAACTTCTCCGCGGAGTTTGCACGCTCGCGTGCCTCGGCGCTCAGTTGTTCGAGCTCCTTGCGTTGGTCCTGAAGCTGCGCCACTACGGATTGAAACGTTTCCAGTACGAACTCCGCCTCGTCCTGCGATTTGTGTTGCTCGGCGATCGACGCGCGCTGCGCTTCACCGACGAGCTGCTGGTAGGGACGAAGCAGCCAGCGCAGAAGAAACAGAATACACAACAGGCTGCCAAGCAGGATTGCGATGAACGAAGCGAGCAGGATTGGACCACGGGCGGCGGGAGTTTCCGGCGTGAGCGCGTAAAGCAGGATCGCAAAGAGGACCGCCAGCAGGAAGAGCCCTGTGAGCATTGTCAGTCCTGATTGAAAGCGATTGCGATATGTCACCGGAATTGGCCTGCGTACCATTCGACTAACGGCGCGCCAAACAGCAGTGCTGCGATTGCGCCGAGTCCGAGAAAGACTCCGAAGGGAAGCAGCATCTGCATGTTTCGTTCGCGCTGCCGCGCCATTAACAAAATGCCAATCACTGAGCCGCTCAACACGCCAACAAAGATCGTTAGAATCGTCAGTCGCCAACCGAGATAAGCGCCGACCATAAACATCATCTTCACGTCGCCCAGGCCCATCGCTTCGATGCCACGCAGTTTTTCCCAGGTCCAACCCATCAGCCAGAGCGAGCCGCCACCAATCAACGCGCCGATGACCGCTCCGGCGAGCGACACACCCCAGATCGGCAGACTCGACAGGGCACCGTGCGATAGCGATGGCACGTCGTCAAAGTGAGGCGTGCCCGTCAAGAGCGGAATAGCGATGCGGGCAACGAGCGCAAATACGATCCCCGGATACGTGATCGCGTTCGGAAGGATCATGTGTTCGGCGTCGATAAAAACGAGTGCCAGCAATGCGGAAGCGAAGACGAGATCAAACGGCAACGCGGCGCTTAGGCCGTCGTGCCATGCGACGGCGACGAACAACAATGCCGTAAGCAGCTCAACCGCGGGATAACGAAAGGAGATGTGCTCTTTACAGTTGCGGCACTTCGCGCGCAGGAATGCATAGCTGAGGATCGGAATGTTGTCGTAGAAAGCGATCACCGCGCCACACGAAGGACAGCGCGAGTTTGGAAACACGATCGACTCTTCGAGCGGGACACGATGAATTACGACGTTGAGGAAACTGCCGATGATCGCGCCAAAAACTGCGGCAATGACATAACCAAACGCTGGGGGAACGAGGTTCAAATCAATCATGTTTATCCGTCTTATCCGCGGCCTGTCTTTCCCACAGCATCAAATGCTTCAGAAACGCATGATGTGCGGCGAAGCTCGCAATCGTAAAGCCTGCGAATCCGTCTCGTAAACCACCTTTCAAAATCAAACTGCGAATAAACGCTGCTGGTCCAGCCGAAGCAACACCGAGAACTGACGTGCGCCGGCCTTCCTCAAACATCTGCCGTGCTGCGAGCGGCGCGTAACGCTCGCCGATCATCCGGTGATGATGCGCTGCATTCTCAGAAGTGTAATGCAATAGATCGCCGGCGAGTCGCGCGACATTCGCGCCCTGGTTCATCGTTACTGACTCGTGAACGTGACGTTGTTTCCAGTGCCCTTTATTTTTCCGGAAGAGTCGTAACTGTCGATCCGGGTACCAGCCGCCGCCGCGGATCCACCGTCCTTGATAGTAGGTCCGACGAGCAATCTCGTATCCATCGGCGAGCTCGGATTCGGGTTTTTGTTTTAACGCGTCGATCGATCTCTTGAGTTCGTCTGAGACGCGCTCGTCTGCGTCGAGACTGAAGATCCAATCGTGCTTAGCTTGCTCGACTGCAAACTGCTTTTGCGCGCCGAAGCCGGGCCACGGGTTTACGATCACGCGTGCGCCACACGCTTCCGCGATATCGCGCGTGGCGTCGGTCGAGTTTGAGTCTACCACCACTATCTCGTCGGCCCACACAAGTGAATCGCAGGCGGGTTTGATATTTGATTCTTCGTTGAGAGTGATGATGGTGGCGCTAATCTGCATTGCAACAATAAGCCGCAGATTAACGCAGATTAACGCAGATTGAAAATTTATCTGCGTTTATCCGCGAAAATCTGCGGCCTAAGTTTCGCCCCGGGTCGCAGCTATGGAACGAGCGGCGTGTCTACAACCACGTTGTTCGCCCGCAGCGTCGTCGAGGTGGCACGCTGCAAGTCAGCCAGCGCCTTGTTGTAGTCGGTCTCGGCCCGCAGCTCCGAAGCACGCGCGTTTGCGAGTGCATTTTCACGCTGGAACAGAAGGAACGTCGTCGAACGTCCCACCTGATACAACCGCTGCTCACCCTCGAGCTGCATCTCCGCGTTCGTTCGCGCTTCACGCGCCGACAGCACCCGTTGTCTTGCCGATTCAACCGCCTGGGCTGAGTTGCGAACGTCAACCTCAATGATCTGCTCCTGCGATCTCATCGAGGCCTGCAACTGCTCCTTCTGAATCCGCGCGCCCGCGAGGTTTGCTTCCGCGGTCTTGTTTTTGAACGGGAAGGAAATCGCGACGCCCACCGTGATGTTGCGCGTGTCGCCGCTGAACAAGTTACGCAGGTCACGTCCGTAGCCACCGATTAAGGTTGGATTTGGACCAGTACCTTCTGCTGTCACGAGCGGCGTAGTCGCCACCGGGAGACCCAATGCGATCTGAGTCTGACGAATCTGTTCGAGCAAAAACGCGTTTGGATTCGTAAGCGGATTGCCAGCGATGATCGGTACCTGAGTTCCGGGAACCACCACGGTTGAAACGTTCTGACCAGCAAGACCAGTCAGCGCCACGGCTCCAGTCAAGTCGATCTGCGGTTTGGTCTGGTTTTTGAAAAACCTGATATCGATGTCGTTGATATCACCTTGCAGACGCAAACGCCGCAATTCCGGACGATTGTCGCGCGCCGCTGTCAAAGCATCCGGGAGATTCACCGGCGTCGAGTCAAACTTCGGCGCTTCCGTCGGTGTAAGCTGCGACGACCACTCAGGACTGTTTGGAGTTTTGAAGATCAAAACCTTCAGGTTGTTCTCCGCAATTGCGACTGCCTGAATCGCCGAGTAAAGCGCGGTTTCACGATTAGCGAGCTCAGTTTGAACTTCAGCTCTCTCGAGCGGGGCTTTGGCGCCTGCCGCGATTTGCGCTTCGACGTTTCGCAGGCTCTCGCGCGAAAGATTCAGGTTCGCGAGCTGGTTCTGCTGATCGCGCAGTGCGAAAACGAGTTCCCAGTACGCTTGTTGGACCCGAGTGATCACGTCGATCGTTCGCTGGCGAAAGTCTGCGTCTGACTGATCCAGACGCTTGCGCTGAATGCGAATCTGACGGCGGTTGTTGTCGATTGAACGGTCGCGCAGCAGTGGCTGCGTGAACGATAACGAAAGGTTCGAGGAGTAAAACGGGTTCAGCAAGCTGAAACTGTTGCTTGTGTTTGTATGCGCGTTGTCGAACTGAAGGAAATAGTTTCCGCCGCCTCGGCCAAACTGTTTCTGCACGGAAGGATTCCACGAGTACGTCGTGGTACTCGTGACGGAACCGCCGCCCAGTGAGCTCTGTTGTGGCGAGATACGTTTGTCGTATTGCGGCCTTATGGCGAAGATCGGATCGAAAATGCCTTCGAGCGCGCGCAACTGAGTTTCCGCAAAACGAACATCGTCACGCGCGACTTCGATGTCATTGTTGTTTTCCAGCGCACGTTTGATAGCGTCGTTCAGTGAGAGCGGTATCGACTCACTGCCCACTCCTAAGCGCGACAGGCTCGGAACTGGTGGCAATGGCTTCGCCTGAAACTGCGGAATCACGGGATCGCGCACGGGCTCTGTCGAGCCGCCGGGTACGTTACCTGCCGGAGGCGTTGGAGACGGTGTTTGTGCCGGCATCGTTCCGGGTGGTGCGGTCGGATTTGTTGGCTGTGTTCCCGGAGGCGCAGTTGGATTTTGTGTTTGCGTGGTGGGCGTGGTGGTTCCGGGAATCGGATCCTGCCCTGGTGGTCTTGTCGGGTCGCCAGGCGCCGGAGTCGGCCGCGGCGTTGGCTGTGGTACTTGAGCGAAAGCAGCGTTCGCGCCGGCGAACACGATGCATGACAGAAGCACCGGCCTCATTAACTTAGTAGATATCAATTTAAACATCAGACGAAGAGCTCCTTAAACGTGTTTCCTTCCAATGGCTATATTAAGGAAGAATCCAGACATTCTGGCAAACGAAGGTCCACAGCATCAAGCCTTTACTACGTCACCCGCGGAAATGCAGTTTCAAAAAGTTGACCGAAACGCTCGCTTGACAGGCCGAAACGTGCCGCATAATCTTGCGTTTCTCTAGTTAGAGACACTGCGGGGCTTCTCCAGGTTACAAAGGCGACGATCGCCAGGCAGAATTCTGTCCCAAATTTGCGACCTGCACTGTCCCACTATCGCGACAATCTAATTCAAGTTGGAGGGTTTTTGGCAATGGCGGTGAAGGTTGGTATCAATGGTTTCGGTCGCATCGGCAGAAACATCTTTCGCACATCACTGGGTGATCCGGACATCGACTTCGTGGCCGTCAATGATCTGACCGACACCAAAACGCTTGCACACCTGTTGAAGTACGACTCTGTGCTCGGCAACCTCGAACATCAGATCACCGCCACGGAAAACGGGATCAAGGTAGAGAACGAAGAGTTTCGCGTGTTCTCGCAACGCGATCCGGCCCAGATTGACTGGGAGTCAGTGGGCGCGGAGATCGTGATCGAATCGACCGGACTTTTCACTAAGGCTGAGGACGCGAAGAAGCACCTCCGTGGGACTGTGAAGAAGGTGATCATCTCCGCGCCCGCAAAGAACGAAGACATCACGATCGTGCTCGGCGTCAACGAAGAGAACTATGACCCGTCTGCGCATCACGTGATTTCAAATGCATCCTGCACTACTAATTGCCTGGCGCCGGTGGCGAAAGTGGTCCATGAGAAGTTTGGGATTCGCTCGGCGCAGATGACGACCATCCATTCATACACCAACGATCAGCAGCTGCTTGATCTGCCGCACAAAGACATGCGACGCGCGCGTGCGGCGGCGTTGTCGATGATTCCGACATCGACCGGAGCGGCGAAAGCTGTAGCCCTGGTCCTGCCGGAGTTGAAAGGGAAATTTGACGGCATCTCGGTGCGTGTGCCGACGCCGAATGTATCGCTGGTGGACGTGGTCATGGATCTGGAGAAGGAGACGACGGCGGAGGAAGTGAATCGCGCGTTTAAGGATGCGGCGAATGAGGAGTTGCGTGGCATTCTCGACTTCTGCGAAGAGCCGCTCGTGTCAATTGACTTCAAACGCAACTCGAACTCGTCGATCGTCGATGCTGAGTATACGAAGGTGATCGGCGGGCGGATGTTGAAGGTGCTTTCGTGGTACGACAACGAGTGGGGCTACTCGTGTCGTGTGCGGGATCTGATTAAGTACATCGCCAGCAAAGGCCTCTAATTCATTTGGTTGTCCGTTTCGGTTGACTGCTTTTCTTTTGTGTTCTTGGGTGCCTTTGTGGCTAAACTTTCGATCAAAGATCTTACTCTTCGTGGCCAGCGGCTCTTCGTGCGGGTCGACTTTAACGTGCCGATCAAAGAAGGCAAGGTTGACGACGACTCGCGCATCGAAGCTTCACTTCCCACAATCCAACACGCAATCGACCAGGGCGCTCGCGTAATCCTCGCGTCGCATTTGGGACGACCAAAGGGCGAGCGCATAGACAAGTACAGTCTGCGTCCGGTCGCGGAGCATCTTTCTCAGCTTTTAGGGAAGCCTGTGGCTTTCGCGGATGACTGTGTGGGTGAACCTGCTGAGTCAAAAGTAAAAGCGCTCAGCGATGGCGACGTCGTGTTGCTCGAGAACCTTCGTTTCCACGCTGAAGAAGAAAAGAACGACGACGAGTTCGCAAAGCAATTGGCTTCGCTCTGCGATCTTTACGTGAACGACGCTTTTGGCACTGCCCATCGCGCTCATGCGTCGACCGCCGGCATCACTAAACATGTGTCGAAGGCTGCGGCCGGGTTATTGATGGAGAAAGAGCTCGAGTATCTCGGTAAAGCGATCAATCACCCCGAGCATCCGTTTGTCGCGGTCCTTGGCGGCGCGAAGGTCTCGGACAAGATTCCGGTGATCAATGCCTTGATGGATCGCGGCGTCGATAAAATTCTGATCGGCGGCGCGATGGCTTACACGTTCTTAAAAGCCGAGGGCTTCACGGTGGGCAAGTCGCTCGTGGAAGACAGCATGATGTCGACTGCGCTCGAGATCAGGAAGCGTGCGGAAGAGAAGGGTATCTTGTTCCTGCTGCCGACGGATCACCAGGTTGTTGATAGTTACGAACCGATCAAGGGCCAGCAGATCGT
>DAIOGT010000134.1:0-13285 GCA_036745095.1 Pyrinomonadaceae bacterium | reverse complement strand
CAGTTCCATCAACGCGATGAAAACCGATGCCCACTTCATTCGTCGAATTCATGTACGGATTCGTATTCCAGATCCACTCGATAAAGCCGGCGCCATCAGCGGCGAAAGAGAGCGCCAGCTTGCGCTCGAGTAACTGGCTTACTTCTTCTTCGCTGCGCCATGGAGCACCACCGTCAGCTTTCTCGTAAAACATGACGCCGGTCTCTTCCATCAAACTCAGTTTCGAAGGCGTTTTTGCGAGAACGCTGTCCCAAACAAGATCGTCGTTGTTCCACCAATTGTGCAGCGACGTGAAGTCGATCTCACGCGCGAAGAACTGGATGTTGGGACTATCGCCGAGTCCAGCTTCATCCTGGCCCACGGTGATCAATTGGTTCCTGTTTCCGTTACTACGGATTGCCGTCGTCATCTGGCGGACCCAACGAATGAACATGTCCTGCGCGAAGAGCCGGTAGTCAAGCGTCTTGAGCGGCACGCGATCGTCGATGAGATGGACACTCTCGAAATCCTGGAGCTTCGGAAGGTCCATCGTTTCGCCGGCGACGGTGCGCCAGACGAGTTGTAACGGGTTCGTCTGTTCCTCGCCGGTTATGGTTGGATAACGTTCCTTCAGCCACTGTTTCCATGCGGCCTTTTCGTGTGCGTCGTAATTCGGCCGGCAGTTCCACAAATGTTTTGGCGAGCAGAACGAAGGTTCGTTAATAAAATCCCAGATCACATCGTTGATGCGCGTGCAGCGGCGCGTAAAAGCCGAGATGAACTGCTGCTGCGCCTGCACGGATTTCGGATCGAGATAAGCATTCTCGCCGCCCCACGTTTCCGGCAAAAAGGCGAAGAACGTGAAGATTACGGGAATGTCGTACTTGTGCGCGGTGAGCAAGAACGCATCGAAGGCACGGAGTGTAACTTCCTCTAGTTGGCCGGGATTCTGCATGTACTTCTTCCAACCGGTCCAGATGCCTGTGCGTACCATGTTCACGCCCGCATCTTTCATCGCGCGGAAGTCGTTGTCCCAGACCATCGGATTTGGCTCGAACAGGAAGCGTCGATGCTTGTCAGACGCCATGTAGGTTGCACCCGTGACGGGAAACACCCGGCCGTCGCGATAAAAAAAGTGTTTGTCGACGGTGAGTGGCTTGGCTTGTTCGAGTAGAGCTCCGTCGTAGACCCAGAAGCCGTTGGTGTGAGTGAGTTCGTAACCCGGCGAGTTGAGCGTGGCTTTCAGTTTGTACAGACCAGGCTTAAACCTCGCAACCTGTTGATGTAACTCGCCTCCCACAGCCCGAGAGCTGTGTACAAAGAGCGGCACCTTCAAAGTGGAAACGAGCGCGTCATTGCTATCGCGGATCTCGAGGCTACAGTATTTGAGTGTAAACTTCTGGAGATCATTCTTCGGACGAAGCAACTCAACTGAGAACAATGCGGACTCACCGGCGTTGTAACAGGGATAATTACTTCTCACCTGGAAACGGCTCGCGCCTTGCGCGGCAATCGAAGCCAGCGTCGCGAGCGCCTTCGTGCTGATGCCGCCCTGGAAGTTCGCAAACACCCATCGTCCACCGGCAAACTCACCGAGGAACCGATCGATCTGAATTACAGGTGCTGCAACTGCTCGGCCTTCGGCGTTCATTCCGAGCATCAACGGTTCTACAACACCTAAATGTGGACCATCACTGCCTGCTTCGTCCGGCTCGTTGTTTGACGAACTGAGACGCACGTACAGCTCGTAAATTTCCGCCGGTTCGACTCCGCCTTGAAGTCCCGCGATTGGGGATTTGTATGTTGAGATTGACGACGCATCGACGGGAAACGAGTGAGTGATGCCGAGGCGTTTGTGATATGTCGTTTGTTTCGATACCCGAACACGATTCGAGGTGGTACGCACGACCGGCGAGGATAGCGGCACGCCACCGATGTTCAGCCAGTTTCCTCCTCCACGCAAATAATTCAGAACGGCGCCCCAGGCCACTTCCGGAAACGCAGAACCATAAGGTGTGACGAGAAGATCGAAACGCGTACGGTTCAGTTGTGTGGCCAGATCGCGCTCGCCAACAACCGTAACTGAGAAATTTCTGAGTGCTTCCTGCAGAGTATCGAGTGTGAGATTGACGCCAGCTACAGGAAATCCGGGCTCCCAGAAAAGAATGACGGATGGTGATTGTGATTGGGATCCGAGAATTGTGGTTGGAAGCGCGCTCGCAACGGCAGCGCCCCCGATCGTCTTGAGAAATTTTCGTCTGGGAAAATTGGCCACAGATCCGTGATACTAAGTACAGTGTCTGGCGCAACCACAAACAAGAAGCGTTCGTTTGAGTTTCTTAGTCTATCACTATTGGTTGGTCTCGGGACTGCCATCGTCGCGCTGATTTTCTTTGGCTGGCTTGCGGACGAAGCGCTCGAAGGCGATGCGCGATGGTTTGACGACGCGACACGCGCCGCAGTCCACGAGCTTGCCACGCCGTTGCTTACGGCCATCATGCGTGGCTTGTCTTTTGTCGGCTCGACGATTGCGCTCACTGCCGGAACGATCTTCGTCTTGGTCCGTTTCGCGATGCGAAAGTGGGGTCACGAAGCGAAGCTGTTCGCGGTCACGATGATCGGCGCGGGGTTGTTGAATATAACTCTCAAGCTCGCATTCAAACGACCACGCCCGGTGCCGTTCTTCAACCTCTCACCGCCTGAGACGTACAGCTTTCCGAGTGGACACTCACTAACAAGCGCGGTTTTCTTCGGCGCCCTCGCGGCCATACTGACTGCAAGAATCAAATCGAAGCGCGTGAGAGTGGCGATCTGGATCGTGTGTTCGGCGATGTTTTTGTTGATTGGGTTATCGAGGATCTATCTGGGCGTGCATTACACGACAGATGTGATCGCGGGATTCGCGGCGGCCCTAATCTGGATCCTGATGGTGAGATTTGTTGAGATGCAGTTGATGCGGAGGAAGCGACGAAGACAAGCGGCGGCTTCACGCTGATACACGCGAATCTTCATTTAAATTCAATCGCATCTCGACGGCCAAACCGCCGCCAGCGGCGTTAACAGCCTGCACCGATCCGCCATGCATTCGCACCGCGCGCTCGGTAATCGCGAGACCCAATCCGGTGCCGCCACCGCTCTGCCGGTCACGCGCGTCTTCGGTGCGATAGAAGGGACGAAAGATCTTTTCGAGTGCCTCATCGGGAACGCCATTGCCGCGATCGCGTACGCTGATCACGGCGTAGTTATCGCTATTGCCATTCTGTTTACGCAACGCCACTTCAACTGCCGTTCCCTCGGGCGTGTAGCGAACCGCGTTGCGCACGACATTCTCCACCGCGCTGCGCAACAACTCTTCCACTCCCTTGATCGAACATTTGTCACTCGAAACAACCTGCACCGCGCGATTCAAACTGCGGGCTTCAAAGTCCGCGTCTTCCGCGACTTCCTTCACGAGCGCCGCCAGATCGACCTGGGTGCGTCTGCGACCGTCAGTCCCACTCTCCAAACGCGTGAGGGTCAACAACTGGCTGATCATTTCATTCAGATTGTCTGACTCACGTTCGATACGATCTAGCGCGCCGTTTGCTTCCGCGCCGGAACGCTGCCGCGCCAAACCAAGCGCGACTCCGAGTCGCGCGAGCGGCGATCGCAGTTCATGCGAGATGTCGCCGAGCAGTCGTTGTTGCGCCTTCACCATCGATTCCAGTCGCTCCGCCATCGAGTTGAAATCGCGGCCCAACTGCCCGACTTCGTCTTGCCGTCGCGCGAGCTTGGTTGATACACGCGCGCCCAGATTTCCCTCGGCGAGCTGGTTTGTTGTCGTGCGGAGTTTCAGCAGTGGCTGCGTTAGATAACGCGACAGCCAGAAGCAAAAGATGCCGCCAATCACGAGCACGACCAGCAGACGCAAGCCCAGGGTCCGGAAAGTCGGTTGAAATGGTGGACGAGGAATGTTAGCGACATAAATGTAGCGGTCGCCCTTCGCACTCACAACGGGACGCGCAACAAGAGTGTTTTTCTCGGCAAAGTTGAATTCAATATCACGACTCTCCGCTGCCCTCGCGCTCAACTCCGGAACGCCTGGCGGTACCGTTCGACCTGAAAGCTCGTTTCCACTTTCGTCGAAGAAAGTTGCACCGACGCCTGAAGACTTTTCTGTCGCCTGGAGTGCGGCCGTCAAAGCGCCTGGTCCTGATTGCTCGTAGACCTCAGCAGCCTTCTGTGCGTTTGGTCCAACTTGCGCGAGATCGCGCCACGATCGTCGTGTCGGTGTCGGGCGCGTGAGGGCAACCGCCGCAAACAGCACGACGTTGATAATGATCATGGCGAGCCAGAACCAGATGAAGATCTTCAGATATAAGCTGCGAAACGGGAATTTCATCAAATTTTATTGGCCACAAAAAGCACAAAAATGATTTCTGTGCTTTTGTGCCTTCATTCAGTCTTTCTCAGCTATGGCCGTAAATGTAGCCCACGACGCGGAATCTCATCGATTTTAATTTGCCACAAAACGAAAAGGACAAAATCATTTCAGTTCCTTTTTGTGCATTTTGTGGGCTAAGACTTCTTTGTGCCTCTTGTGGCTTCATTTAGATTTCCGAAGTGGCGCCGTAAATGTAGCCGACGCCGCGGATGGTCTTGATTCGCTCGAGACCGTTTAGCTGGTGGCCCAACTTTTTCCGCAGGTTACTGACGTGCATGTCGATGCTACGATCGAACGGCGACAGCTCGCGGCCCAATACGTCCTTCACCAGATCTTCTCGCTTCACGATCTGTCCGGCATTGCGCAGCAGTATCTCAAGCAGATCATATTCAACTCCGGTGAGCTCAACTACTTCCCCCGAGCGGCGGACGTTGCGCGTGTTGCTATCCATTTCTATGTCGCCGACACGAATGGTTTCACGCGCGGAAGTAGTTGACTCAACGGGTTGAGCACGTCGCAATACCGCACGGATGCGTGCAACGAGCTCGCGGGGGTTGAAGGGTTTGGGTAAATAATCGTCTGCGCCGATTTCGAGTCCAACGATGCGGTCCACATCGTCGCCCCGGGCGGTCAACATCAAAACAGGAATGCGGGAGCGTGCCCTGATGCGTCGCAGCACGTCGAAACCATTTGTGCCCGGCAACATGACATCGAGCACGACGAGGTCGTGTTCGTTTGAAAGAGCACGATCGATGCCGCGCTCGCCGTTGTGAATCGCTTCAACCGCATAACCTTCGGGCTGAAGATACTCTCCTACCAACTCGCAAAGGCCGACATCGTCGTCGATTACCAAAACGTGTTCCATCGGTTGTTGTACAGCAAGATTGAAAGACATATGGACGACCTAAGGCAAGTCGCCGCGATCCTACAATAATCGGCGATTTTCGTGCGTAAAGAAGTGTCAATCGAAAACTCCACATAACTGACAAAACTTTACAATCCGTTGACAGACTCTTTACGCCCACTTTCGATACAATTCGCCTCCAAGCTGGGGCGAACGCACTCTAACCGCGCCAATTAGCGAAAAGTATCGAAGGAGCTTCGGAATGAAGAAAATCGTGTTGGTGATCGCCCTTTGTGCGAGCTTGCCCGGACTGCTGTTTGCGCAGCAGCGTGCGGGCTCGTTGCGCGGACAAGTGCTCGACGAGCTGGGCGGCGCAATCGTTGGCGCGAGTGTGACGGTGATTGACAGTAAAGGCGTAGAGAAGTCGGTTGTCACTAACGATGGCGGCACCTACGTCGTTAATGGCCTGGCGCCTGGCAAGTACACCGTGCGCGCGATCAACGCGGGCTTTGCAATGTTCGAAACTCCCGAGCTGGAAGTTGTCGCCGGCAAAACGGTGACGTTTGACATCACGCTGAAAGTCGCGATCGAAGAGCAGAACGTTACTATTTCGACTGAAAATCGAGAGCTGAGCACCGAGCCGGAAAATAACGCCGGCGCAGTTGTTCTAAAAGGCGATGACATCGATGCGCTGCCTGACGATCCGGACGATCTCGCCGCAGCACTCCAGGCATTGGCTGGTCCATCGGCTGGTCCAAACGGCGGACAGATCTTTGTGGACGGATTTACCGGCGGTCGCCTGCCACCGCGCGCGTCCATTCGCGAGATCCGTATCAACGCAAATCCGTTTTCCGCTGAATACGATCGCCTCGGCTTTGGTCGTATCGAGGTCCTGACTCGGCCCGGTACCGATCGTTTCCGTGGCCAGGCTTCGTTTAACTTCAACGACGACGCTCTTAACTCCCGCAACCCCTTCGCGGACCGGCGTCCCCCAATTCAAACGCGACAGTATGGCGGCAATTTCGGTGGTCCACTCGTAAAACGAAAAGCGTCGTTCTTTGTTGACTTCGACAAGCGCGACGTCAACGACGAAGCGCTCATCGTTGCGACCGTTCTGGACGCAAACAACAACATAGTCGGCTTCAGTGAAACGGTGCCGATTCCGAGCCGCCGTACGTCATTCAGTCCGAGAATCGACTACCAGATCAATGCGAATCACACGCTCGTCGCGCGTTACAACTATCAGAAGAACACGCGCGTCCAGGGAGTCGGCGGGTTCTCATTGCCGTCGCGCGAGTTCGACGCGCAGAACAGTGAGCAGAGCATTCAACTTACTGAAACAGCGATCATCAATAAGACGATCGTCAACGAGACGCGATTCCAGTTTGAACATCAAACCAACTCGCAGGACGCCGACAACACCATCGCCGCGATCGACGTGCAGGAAGCCTTCTTTGGTGGTGGATCGCAGGTCGGCCAGTCGCACACCGATAACAACAGTTGGGAGCTGACAAACAATACGTCGTTTGCGATGGGTGCACATGCGTTGAAGGCAGGCGTTCGCGTGCGTGGCATTCATATCAACCAGTTTTCACCGCAGAATTTTGGCGGCACCTACACGTTCTTCGGTGGCGCTCTTGGTCCAATTCTCGACGTCAACGGCCAGCCGGTCGGCGGCACGGAAATCGTAACGAGCATCGATCGTTATCGCCGCACGCAGGTTTTACTGGCGCAAGGATTGACCGGCGCTGAAATCAGAGCGCTTGGCGGTGGGGCCAGCCAGTTTCGTTTGTCTGCGGGTAATCCCGAAACCGAAGTCAGCCAGTGGGACGTTGGCGGTTTCATCCAGGACGACTGGAAACTGCGGCCAAACTTTACTCTTAGCCTCGGTCTTCGCTACGAGAACCAGAAAAACATCGATAGCAATTTGAACTTTGGACCACGGATTGGGTTTGCGTGGTCGCCGGGCGGCCAACAATCGAAAACTGTTGTGCGCGGTGGCTACGGCGTATTTTACGAGCGCGTCAGCGAGAACCTGACCATGACGGCGTTGCGCCTGAACGGCGTCAATCAGCAGCAGTTTACGGTGCAAAACCCCGATTTCTTCCCCCTCGTTCCAACGCCCGAACAACTGATTACTTTTGCGGTTCCCGGCTCGGTTTATCGAATAGCCGAGGATCTGCAAGCACCTTACACGTTGCAATCTGTAATCAGCGTCGAGCGCCAGTTGCCATTCAATCTGACAGTCGCAACCAGCTACATCAACATTCGCACGCTGCACGTCCTGCGCACGAGGCCGCTGAATGCGCCGCTGCCGGGAACGTTTACCCCGGGTGTGCCCGCGAGTGGTATTCGCCCGTTGAACTGCGCTGATTTCATACCGCCGGACATTAATCCGTCTACGCGTTGCAACGTCTTCGAATACGAGTCGAGCGGTCGTTACAACCAGAATCAGTTAATCGTCAACCTCAACAGTCGTTTTCATCGCAATGCGACAATGAATGCGTACTACGTTTTGGCGAAAGCTAACAGCGACGCGGATGGCACCGGAAGTTTTCCGGCGAACCCCTATGATTTCAGCACTGAGTATGGCCGCGCGTCGGGCGATATCAGGCATCGCTTTGTGATGACGGGTAACTTCCGCGCGCCGTGGGGAATCAGCGTGAACCCGTTCGTGATCGTGCAGTCAGGACGCCCGTTCAATATCACGCTCGGACGCGATATCAACGGCGACACTTTGAACACCGAGCGTCCTGCTCTGGCAGCCGCCGGTGCTGATTGTGGCGACACGATCAACATCAGGTGTACGCCTTACGGCAACTTCAAGCTGACGTTTGCACCCGGCGACGTGATGATTCCGCGCAACTTCGGCGAAGGTCCGGGATCGACAACCGTTAATGTGCGCGTCAGCAAGACGTGGAGCTTTGGTTCTGAAGGCGGCGGCTCGAACGCGCAGAACCGTCCGGATGGCGGCCCAGGCGGCGGGCAACGCGATGGACAGCGCGCGGTGATGGGCGGCGCTATGGGTCGTGGTCCAGGTGGCGGAGGTCCGGGCGGCGGCGGCCGTGGTGGTTTTGGTGGGCCGGGTGGCGGTGGTGGTTTCGGTGGACCAGGCGGTGGCAATGGCCGTTACAATCTGACGTTCTCGTTAAATTTCAATAACGTTCTGAACCACACGAACCTGAGCAATCCTATCGGCAACCTCGGCTCGCAGCTATTTGGGCAATCGACATCGACTACAGGCGGTTTCGGCGGATTTGGCGGCGGCAATGCCGCTTACAACCGCCGCATCGATGCGCAGCTCCGGTTCAGCTTTTAATTTTAGCCGCAGATGAACGCAGATCTGCGCCGATCTGCGGCTGTTATAATGCTTTGCGTTGAGCAAGCATTTTCATTTACAGCGCTGCATCGCTGCTGATTGCCGGGCGGAATTTGATCTTGATGCTCGCCTTTACGTGTGTTCGCATTGTGGCGCGCTGCTTGATGTAGAGCGCCGGGAACCACTCGCCCTCGAGCCGACAGTATTACGTAATCTGTGGCAAAACAGACGTGGATCTCTGGATACGCGCGACCGCAGTGGCGTCTGGCGTTTCCGGGAATTCCTCCCTTTCACCGAGGACATCGAAGTCGTGTCGCTCGGCGAAGGAAACACGCCGCTCTACGAAGCACCACGCTCTGCCGATTACTGCCGGCTTTCGAAACTAAAACTAAAACACCAGGGTTGTAATCCGACCGGCTCCTTTAAAGACACCGGCATGACCGTCGCAGTAACGCAGGCGCGCAGACTCGGCGCGCGCCGCGTCGTCTGTGCGAGTACGGGAAACACTGCCGCGAGTTTGGCTGCGTATGCAGCGCGTGCGGATCTTTCGTGCTCGATCGTCGTGCCGAGTGGCCAGGTGAGTCATGCGAAACTCGCGCAGGCGTTGGATTACGGCGCGAAGGTGTTGGAAGTCGACGGCAACTTCGACACTTGCATGAACGTTATCCGCGAGCTTGCCGCAGACGAATCAATTTATCTCGTCAACTCGATCAATCCGTTTCGCATTGAAGGACAGAAGACGGTTGCATTTGAGCTCGCCGAACAACTCGAGTGGCGCGTTCCCGATCATCTGGTTGTGCCGGGTGGGAACCTCGGCAACAGCTCCGCGTTTGGGAAAGGTTTTCGCGAATTACTCGAGTGCGGCTTGATTGATCGCGCGCCAAAGATCACGGTCGTGCAAGCCGAAGGCGCGGCGCCATTCGCGCGGTTCTATTCCGACGAGAAGCACCAGATGTTTGTGAATGAGGAGCATCCGCAAACGCTCGCTTCCGCGATCAAGATCGGGGCGCCGGTTTCATGGCAGAAGGCGTGGCGCGCTGTTCGCGAGACGGGCGGCGGCGTTGTGACAGTGACCGAGCAGGAGATTGCGGACGCAAAGGCAATCATCGGGCGCGATGGAATCGGATGCGAGCCTGCGTCAGCAACGACGGTGGCGGGGATTCGCAAACTTGTGGCGCGAGGGGAAATCAAAGAGCATGAGGATATCGTCGCGGTGTTGACAGGTCATTTATTGAAAGATACTGACTACGTGATGAACTATCACAGCGGAAATTTAGTTGCGCCCAGCGGTGCACAAATCGAAGGTACGTTTGCGAACTCGCCTGAGAAATTTTCTTCGTGACCGAAGTTCGCGTTCCAGCTTCAACTTCCAATCTCGGCCCCGGCTTCGACTGCTTCGGGCTCGCGCTTCAATTGTATTTATCTGTTAGCGCGACTGTCGTCCCTGATGCTTCGGAGCCGTGTCGCGTCAACACAACCGGCGCTGCTGAGAACGAAGCACTTCCTCGAAACTCCGTAAACCTGATCTATCGCGCGATGTCTTTCGCCGCGGGCCGTGAGGGGACGTCGCTGCCGCCGATCGAGCTCACTGTTCACAACGAAATACCACTCGCGAGCGGCCTCGGCAGTAGCGCCGCCGCGATTGTCGCCGGCATCAAGCTCAGCGCGACTCTCACCGGGAAGCCAATCTCGGACCAAACGGTTCTTAACTACGCCACTGAATTTGAAGGACATCCTGACAACGTCGCGGCATCACTATTTGGCGGCTTTGTCGCAAGTTGCGTTCGTGCTGATGGAACCGCTCTCTGGGCGAAGTTCGATTGGCCGGCGCAAATTCGCATTGTCGTCGTCTCGCCTCATTCGCAACTGCCCACGCACGTCGCCCGAGCGGCCCTCCCGCGCACCGTCACACGCGTCGATGCGGTCTACAACCTGCAGCGCTCCGCACTCTTCACGGCAGCCATCGCGCAGCAACGTTACGATCTTGTTTGGGAAGCGATGCGCGATCGACTGCACCAGCCGCACCGGGAATCACTCGTGCCCGGATTGGCTGAGGCCCTCGCGCTCCCGCGCATGCCCGGACTGCTCGGCATCGCGCTGAGTGGTGCTGGTCCAAGTATTGTCGCTTTAGCTGATGACAACGACGAGGAGATCGGCGCGCGTATCGCAAGTTGCTTCAAAGCCCACGATATCGACTCAACTATCAGACTACTTGTCGTTGACAACGAAGGCGCTCAGTAACCGGTACACCGGATAACTCACCGCCAGCATCAGCAACGCATAAACACTGTTTCTCGTATCGGCACGTATCGCGCCTGCGAGAAACAACAACGATCCGATCAACGCCAGCGCCGGTGTGACCGGATAACCCCAGGCGCGATACGGGCGCGGCTTGTCCGGCTCACGGCGCCGCAACACAAAAAGTGAAACGAAGGATAGGATGTAGTTGACGACGAAGAAGAACGCGAGGACGGTGATGACAGTTTCAAACTTCTCACCGAACTGTATGAACATCAGTGCGACGAGTACGCTCAGGGTCAGCGACACAGTCGGCGTACCGCCTTTGTTAACAACCGCAGCTCTTTTCCAAAACAGACCGTCACGGCTCATCGCAAAAACAACGCGCGTCGCCATCAAGTGCAGCGCGTTGATGCCACTCAGCATCGACACGATCGTGAGACAGCGAAAGATCGTGTCGCCATGCGCGCCGAAGATCACATTCGCAGCTTCGCCCGCCGCAAATTCCTGGCCCGCGATTTGACTCACAGGCAACACGTAGAGCAACGCGACATTAACCAGCAGGTAAATCGCAGTGACCGTGAGCACGCCACTAAACAGCGCGCGAGGAATGTTGCGGCCCGGCTCTTTTACTTCCTCTGAGAAATAGATCACGCCGCTCCAGCCGTCGTACGTGTAAATCACCGCCTGCAACGACACTACGATTGCCGCGAGCGTAATCGAAGTTGTGTGAGACTGCGACGCGGTCAAAGCACCGTTACCACCAAGCAAAAACGCGGCAACAATCAAGGCGAGAAACGCGAGCGCTTTCAGCAGGCTCGTGAGGTTTTGGATGTTGCTGCCCCAAACGATTCCGCGCCATTGCAGGATCGCAAAGACCAAGGCGATCGCGGCGGCAACAGTCTTAGCGTGTTCTGCAAGCGGTGGAAACAACGCCCCGGCGAACGTGCCGATGAGGAGCGACACCGCGGCCGTGGAGCCACAAGAGGAGATCCAGTCACTCCAGCCGACGATGAAACCCGCGTACTCGCCGAGCGCGTAACGTGAGAAGACATACTGACCACCGGAACGCGGCAACATCGTGCCGAGCTCCGCGAGCGAGATCGCACCGAGAAAAGCGTAGAGTCCACCGGCAAGCCACACGAGCAGGAACGGAATTGGAGCAGAAAGTTGTTCGGCAATCGTGCCTGGTGTCCTGAAGATACCCGCACCAATCGTGTTGCCGATGATTACAGCGAGACCAAAGCCAACACCGAGCACGCGCAGCAGCTGGCCTTGATGCTTCATTCTGATCTGCGTCAACTCGCGTTTATCCGCGACTTACATCTCGATACAGCAAACGATGAAACAGGTGTTCCCCAGCCTCCCGTCTCACCGAAAGCCGCCCAGCCTGATACGCCCTCGAGTTCAACCCACGCTGCACCGACTTGCAAATGGCTACATCTTCATCCTGAATGCGTTGGCCCACTTCAACACTCGCCCGATTCCGCGCACGCGCTTCGTCAGTTACCACGTCCGGGAAGTAAAAGTCGAAAATCACTTCCGTCTGGTCGACACCGCGGGGCACGACGAGGTTCGTGTCCATCACACCGTCGTACCAGTTGATCATGAAGTTCGGATAGATCCAGTAATAAAGCGCCCGGTCGCCTTTTCTCACGGCCCCCGTCTGTTCCTCCGCTCCCGCGCTAACGATCGGACTCCACTGCAAACAATAGTGCTCGCCGTTTTCGATCATGTAGTTACTGTAATCGAGCACACTGTCGAGGCCTTTGTGCAGGTACGGCACGTGATAACCACCGTCGAGATAGTTATCGACAAACACTTTCCAGTTGCAGTCGAAGTGATAATGACGCCGCTCGAACCAGTGAAGATTTCGCAACTGAAGTCCACTCACCTGCTCGATTAAGTCTTTACCAAGAAAGTCGTCCAGCGAGATCGCGAGACCCTGGACCAGCTTCACAAAAATCCAGTTCTCCCACTCCGCGATCTCCAAAGACACGAGACCGTTGCTCTCGCGATCGAATTCACACACGTCTGAGAAATCCGGCGTGCCTTTCAGTTCCCCTTCGAGTGAATAAGTCCAACCGTGATACGGGCAGCGAAGCTGCGGCGCTTTCCCTTCGGGCTCCGTCATCACTGCCGCAGCGTGGTGCCGGCAAACGTTGAAGAAGCCACGCAGTTCGCCATCATTTCCGCGCACGATCACAATCGGCTCGCCCGCAATGTCTGTCGTGACGTACCGGCCCGGCTCAGTCAATTGATCCACGCGTGCGACCGGTTGCCATGAATTTGAGAAGACGGTTTTGAGCTCGTGGTCGTAGAAGTCTTTGTTGATGTACCACGATGAGGGAATCGTCGACGCAAAATCGAGCGCGAGGGTTGGATCGTATCGCCCGATAATGGTCTTCAATTGATGGTTCATACAATCGGTGTTGCGGTTTTGCGTTTCGGATTGAAGAACGGTGTCTTCACGACTGTTGCG
>DAIOGT010000133.1:10961-13431 GCA_036745095.1 Pyrinomonadaceae bacterium | reverse complement strand
CCGCTAACTCTTTCTTCGCCTCTTCCAACTCTGCAAAAGGCGCTTTCTCAGAAAGTTTAATCGCAGTCTGCAACTCACGACGCGACTCTTCCCTCTCGCCCTTTTCCTTCAAAGCCATTGCTAAATGAAAGTGATAAGTCGCACTCGGCGCGGTATTCGTCGCCCGAGCCTGTGCTTCATTAAGAGCCACTGCTTTGCGAAACTGTTCCACCGCCGCGGCATGAAGGTTCTTCTTGTAGTAAACCCAACCCAACGTATCGACAAAACCAGCAAGGTTCGGGTTCTTCTGCACCGCGCTCTGGGCCAACCGCACGGCCTCGTCAAGGTTGCCCTTGCCTGTCGACGCATACAGCCACGCGAGATTGTTCGCAGCAATCACCGCATTCGGGTCCTTCTCCAAAGCTTTGCGATAATTGTCTGCCGCGGCGTCGTGATTCTTTCTCTGGTCCTCAAGGATTCCGATCAATGTGTAGGGCGTCGCGTTGTCAGGGCGCAGGCTGATGATCTTCTGATACTGCGCGATAGCACGGTCTTCCTGCTTCGACTTGATATACAGCGCCGCCAGGGCCGAGTAGGCCGGCAGGTAATTCGGATCGAGCTCCAGTGCCTTGTTCAATTCCGCTTCGACCATCTGCGCATTCTGCTGAAAACCAAACACCTGCGCTTTCAGATAATGGAGCGATCCCATTTGCGGATGCGCGTTGATGGCCTGGTCGATACGGCCCAGCGCCTTGTCAAGCTGGCCTGTTCTGCCATAAAGAGTCATCAATCCGTTGAGCGCGTCGAAGTTGCTGGGATGAACGTTGAGCGCGGTTTCAAACGAGCTGATGGCGTCCTCAGGCTTATTCTCAGCTAGCGCGACGAGCGCGAGGCTGTTGTAAACAACCGGATCGTTCGGACTGATCTCTTTCGCGAGCTCGTAATCTCTGCGCGCCGCGGGCAGGTTTCTTAACTGAAGGTGCGCGGTGCCGCGTGTCAGCAAAGCTTTTTCGCGAATCTCCGCCAGTAACTGCGGCGAGTTATCACGATCCGGAGCGGTCTTTTCCAGACGAGCGAGCAAGTCTGACGCGAGCGACAATGCGGCCGTGTAATCGCTGGGTTTGCCGCCGGCCATCGCAAGCTGCAACTGCATCAACTTCGCCGGCAGGTAATCGGGATAGTTCTTCTCGAGATCGGAAGCGAAAGCACGTGCCTGATCGATCAGCCCGAGCGTGTAATGGATTTGCGACATCAAGTACAAACCGGCACGCGAGTTGGGCTCCTGCTTTAGAACTTCCTTGAGATCGTCGGTTGCGCTCTTCAGATCGTCGGGTCCGCCGCGCTGCGCCTTCATGCGCGCCCGAAGCAGGAGCGCTTGCCGATCGCGCTGGTCCTTCTTGAACGCCGCGTCGAGCTGAGCGTTTGCGCCCTGCGTGTCGCCCTTCGTCAACAAGATCTCAGCGAGACGATAACGACCTTGAATAAAATCGGGCGACTTCGAAAGCACTTCCTGGTAGATCCGGACCGAATCATCAGTACGTCCAATCGCGGAATAAAAATCTGCAAGCACCGCCTGGCTCTCAGGCTTGTCCGGCTGCAACGCAGCGAGTGCCTTGTACGACTCTTCAGCCTTATCAAACTGTCTCGTGACTAGGTAGAAACTCGCCTGGATGAACCTTGCGTTGCGATCGGTTGGACCAACCTCCACCGCTTTGCGCAACTCGGCCTCTGCTTCCGATGGCCGGTTGTGCTGCGCTAAAAACTTACCGTACTCGGTGTGGGCCACCGGCGAATTCGCGTTAACGGAAATCGCACGTCTGTAGAGCTCTTCTGCCTTCTCCGGCTCACTGGCGACGATGTGAAACTTCGCGAGACTCAGATACGACTCTACTCGGTTCGGATCCAACTGGATCGCCAGGTTCAACTCGGCAAACGCTTTGTCTTTTTGTTGCTGAGCGAAAAGGACACTTCCCATGAGGATGTGGCCCTCGATGTTCTTCGGATCTTTGTCGAGGACTTCCTTCGCCAGTCGTTCTGATTCCGCGACGATGTCGGCACGGCTGCGACTGCCGGCGAGATAATAATTTCCGAGCTTGATGCGGGCGTCGAGGTTGTCTTTGTCGAGAGTTACGGTCTTGCGTAACGCGTCAATCATCTCCGGAAAACGTTCGAGTCCTTCAAACGCGCGCGCCAACCCCCAGTGGGCGGCGGCGAGTTTTTCGTCAATCTGTATCGCATTGCGAAACTCGAGCGAGGCTTCCTGAAATTTCGATTCCTTCAGGTAGGCTTCGCCCTTGTTGACGTGTTCGGCTTTGGCTTTTTCGGGATTGCTGCAGCCGGCAAGAGAAATTGCGGCTGCGAGAAGAAGACAGAAAACGCTTATGTGAAATTTATATCCGCGGCACTCGCTTCTCATTAATTTACTCCGTTGTTGCCGCCTTCACGATCGAGGCAGCAGCCATAATGTTGTTTCAGATTCTTCGAGGTTCCC